>CAZDHW010000001.1:0-62436 GCA_964505415.1 uncultured bacterium
TAGTTTAAATTCCTCTTTGGCAGATTGTGACCGCACTTTAAGTTTAGGAAAATCAATAACTTATTTATTTTTTTTAATAATTTTTGCGTCAAACCGCCGGTCTTAAATACAACCAAATTTTCAAAGAGCCTTTTTTATAATATTAAAAAATTTTAATAAAAAGTCAATAATAATCATATTGACTTTTTATTATTTTTTTGTTATCTTTTTGATAAATGTTGGAAAATCTTTTGTTATTGTTTTTAATATTTTTCCCCAATGAAAAACTTATTCGGGGAAGGGATTATTTTCAAGAAATAAAGGTTTCCCGCTTCCTTTTAAAAGATACTACTTTTTATTTTGATTTGGATGGTGATAAAAAGAAAGATACTTTACTTTTATATTTTTACCAAACTGAATACCAATTGGAAGTAAGAAGCCATAAAAGTAAAAAGATAATTTTGTTTATTGAAGAAGCTCCTTATGCTTCTGCTGAATATTATATTGAAATCGGTAGGGCCTTTTTGGTTAATGATGAAAAGCCATTATTAATAATAGCAATTGAAAAATTTCCCGCCTTAGGAAATGAGTTTTATATTTATGATATTATCCACACGGCAAAAGGAATTAAAGCCGAACCCCTTTTAGTTGATAAAGATGCTGGTTGGGGTAATAGTCCAATAATTTTAAAACCCGGATATGTAGAAATAAGACATTTTCGCGATTGGTTGATTGCTAAATATGTGTGGGATGGTGAGCAATTTAAAAAGATTTATGATGTCAATTGGGAAAAGTGATTTTTAAAAAGTCTTTTATTTTTTTAAATATTTTCTTATCCTATTCTAATGGAAGCGAAGATAAAAGAAAATTTGAAAAGGACTTGGATTCCTTTCTTTTCCCGGTTCGGTTCTTTAACTGAGATTCAAAAACAGGTTATCCCCAAAATTTTAGAAGATAAAAATCTGGTGATTATTTCACCGGCCGCCACCGGTAAAACGGAAGCGGTTGTTGCCCCAATTGTTGAGAAATTGTTAGCCAAAAATAAAACCGATTTTTCTATCCTTTATGTTTCGCCAACAAAAGCCTTAGTTAATGATCTGTATCGCCGACTCCAATATCCCTTTCAATATCTCAATTTGAAGATTGATAAAAAGACTGGTGATAAACCCCAGATTAGTGAAAAGAATCGGCCTTTTATTCTTTTAACTACTCCCGAATCTTTTGACTCTTTACTTTCCCGCAAAACCCAAATCTTTCTCTCTTTGGCTTATCTTATCCTTGACGAAATCCATCTTTTAGATAACACTCCCCGAGGTGATCAATTAAGGATTTTGCTTTCCCGTTTAAGAAGAATAAATCCTCATATAAAATATTATGCCCTTTCGGCAACAATTGATGATAAGAATATTGGCGAAAGATATTTTTCTGATTATGAAGTTTGTGAAGTACCTTTAAGAAGGGAGATTGAAGAGATTTTAATTCCCGAAAAGAAAAAACCGGCGGATATTATTCCTTTACTTTATCAGCTCTTTCGGGAAAGGAATTTAAATAAAATCTTATTTTTCTTTAATGCCCGAAGTACGGCAGAAATGTTTGTGCCGATTTTGAAAAGCAATTTAAATACTGATAAGGTTTGGGTCCACCACGCAAGTTTAACCAAGCAGAAAAGGGAAGAAGTAGAAAAATTGATGGAGAAAGAGAAAAAAGGGATTTTGTGTGCCACCACTACCTTGGAATTGGGAATTGATATTGGTGATATTGATTGTGTCTGTCTTTATCGCCCACCCTTTAATATCAGTTCCCTTTTACAGAGGATTGGTCGGGGAAATAGAAGGAGTGATAAAATCTTGGCGATTGGTATTTATAAAGATAATTGGGAAAGGTTGCTTTTTGAAATCTTTTTTGAATGTGCCAAAGAAGGAAGGTTATACGAAAGATATTATAACCCTTCAATTTCCGTAATCCCCCAACAGATTTTTTCTTATCTTTACCAAAGGAGAAGGATTGGCACCACTTTTAATTCCTTAAAAAATATTTTTAATAATATTTATGATGAAGAGATAATAAAGAAGATATTAGGTTTTCTTTTGGAAAATGATTATCTCAAAACAAAGGATAAAGGAATTTATTTCCTTTCGGAAAAGGTTGAAAATTTGGTAAATTACGGAAGAATCCATTCTAATATTCCGAGTAAAAGTTTTGGCGAATATGAACTTTATGATATTGATACCGAAAGACATCTTGGCTATATCTATTATCCCCAACCAAAATTTATCTTTGGAGGCACCACTTACGAATTAGTGGAAATTAGAAAAAAAGAGAAAAGAATTTATGCCCGAAAGATAAAAGAGAGTCAAGCAACTACTAAACTTTTTGAAGGCACCGGCAGTGGTGGTTATTTCTTTGAGTTGGCAAAGGTTATTAAGAAGAAGATTTTTCCTAATTTAAAAGATGAGGAATTTCCCTTCTTCCTTTCGGAAGACCAATTGTTTATCTTCCATTTTCTGGGCAATCTTTATGGTTCCCTTTTAGCCACCGCTTACAAATTGGAAGAAAGGAAGGTTATTGATTTGGACGGCAAAGCCTTTCTTTTTGAAGAAGATTATGCCGATATTCTTTTGGAAAAAAAAATTCCTTTAATAAAAAAAGAAAGCATTATTGCCGTTATTGAAAATAATCTTTTTCTTTTAGAAGATGCCTTAGGAAGCGGTCGTTTCTTTAGGTATCTACCAAAGGAGATGCAGATTTATGACCATTATTTAAGATTGGATATTGAAAGGTTGTTAAAATTTCTTGCTGATATTAAATTGGTGGAAGTTAATCGGGATTTAGCCTTGGTCTTTTTAGAAGGTTATATTTAATGAAGATTCTATTTTTAACCTATTATTTTCCACCCCTTGGTGGTAGCGGAATTGTTAGGGTATCTAAATTTATTAAATATTTAAAAAGAGAAGGTTATCAGATTTCGGTAATAACTATTAAAAATATTCCTTTTTATTATTATGATTACGAAGTTTTAAAAGAACTTTTGCCAATAAATATCTATCGGAGTGAAAGTTTAGATTTTGCTCGGCTTTTATATTTTTTCGGCATTAAAAAAAGATTTTCTTATGCTGGTACTGAATTTTCCCATTTTTTAAATAAGATTTTTTTTCCGGACGCCAAGATCGGTTTTTTGCCCTTAGGTTATTTAACTTCTTATTCGGTTATTCAAAAAGAAAAACCAGATATTATCTTTGCCACTTCACCACCTTACACGATTTTATTATTGGCGCTTCTTTTAAAGAAACGCTTTTCTTTACCTTTAATCAGTGATTTTCGCGACCTTTATCCAACTGGCACCATTCCGCCACCTTTCTATTTTAAAGGGTTAATAAAAAGCTTAAGAAATTTGATTTATAAAAATAGTGATAAAATAATTGCTGCCCATTATGAAACCTTAAAAGCCTTTCTTAATAATGATAAAATAGTTTTTTTACCTAATGGCTATGACCCGGAAGATTTTTTAGTAGAAAAAAAGGATTTGGAAACAAAAAGTATTCTTTATGCTGGTAATTTAGAAAGGAATAGTAAAGATTTATTATTTTTGGCAAAAGATTTAGAAGAAGTGAGCGATTTAAAAATTTATCTTTGTGGTCATATTGATTTTCTTTTAGAAAAAGAGATAAGAAAATATAAAAATATTGTCTATTTGGGAAGTTTGCCCCATAAAGAAGTTTGTGCCTTAATGAAAGGTGCCGATTATCTCCTTTACCTTTCCAAACCTAATCAGATAATTGGTTTAAAACTTTTTGAATATATTGGTGCCCGAAAACCAATAATCTTTTTGGGAGAAATTAGCGAAGAGATAAAGATGCTGAATGAGAAATATAAGATTGGTTATTTTTATAGCGAAGTAAAAGAAAGGATTAAAAGAAAAGAATTTTTAGAAATAAATAAAGAGATTGCTGATTATTTTTCCTTCCCTTATTTGGTGAAAAGGTTAAAAGAGGTTATCAATTCTTTAATAAAATAAAAAGCGGGAGACGGGATTTGAACCCGCGACCCCCACCTTGGCAAGGTGATGCTCTACCGCTGAGCTACTCCCGCATTTTGGCCCCAGGGGGAATCGAACCCCCATTTTCGCCTTGAAAGAGCGATGTCCTAAGCCATTAGACGATGGGGCCAACTAAAAATAATATAATAAAAATTTCTAAAAAGTCAAATTGAAAATTAATCATTGATTTTTAAAAATTTTTAATTATAATTATGAAAATGAATTTCAATTTCATTTTATGTGGGAAGAAAAATTGACTCAATATTTTAAAGAAAGGGGTTTAAAAAAATCGGCCAAAAGAGATAAGATTATTAAATTTTTCTTTGAAAAGGACCGACATTTTGCGGTTGAAGAGTTATACAAAAAATTGGGCAAAGAGATTAGCCGTTCAACTATTTATCGGACATTAAAACTTTTAACCGAATGCGGTTTGGCGATTGAGCAGAAATTTGAAACTAAAAATGCCCGTTATGAACCTTTTCACCCTTTGGAACATCACGACCATTTAATCTGTTTGGGTTGCGGAAAGATAATTGAATTTAATGAGAATAAAATAGAAAACCTGCAAAATAAGGTTGCTAAAAAATTTAACTTTCAAATTTTTTCTCACAAATTGGAGATTTATGGCTATTGTGAAAAATGTCAAAAGTATCAACCTAAAAGAATTAAAAATAAATAGGAAAGGAAAGATAAAAGAAATTGGTTTATCTTTTGCTTATAAAAGGCGATTAAATTTTTTAGGGATAAAGAAAAATTCAATAATTGAAAAGATTGGTAAGATTAAAAATCTCCATATTTTTAAAGCAAAAAATAAAATAATTGTTTTGCCTAATAGTTTGGCAAAAAAGATTTTGATAAAAGAATATGGATAATCAATTAATTGATTTAGTAAGTTTGGAAGAGAATACCTTTGGTGAAGTAGTGAAAATTCTTGGGGGCTGTGGCCTGCGTCGGCGTTTAGAAAGTTTAGGGATTTATGAGGGAGTAAAGATTAAAAAAATAAGCAAAGCTTTGTTAAGAGGCCCGGTAATAATTGAAGTTAAAAATTCTAAAGTGGCGATTGGCTATGGAATGGCAAAAAAGATATTAGTTAAGAAAATTGCTGGTTAAAAAAATTCTTCTCTTCGGCAACCCCAATGTCGGTAAGTCAGTAATTTTTAATAGGCTTACCGGTACTTCAGTAATCATCAGTAATTATCCAGGGACAACCGTTGAGTATTATGAAGGCGAGATGAAAATTGGGAATGAGCTGGTAAAAATTATTGATGTTCCCGGCATCTATTCTTTAGAAGAACCAACCAATCCGGCAGAAGAGGTTGCTCAAGAAATGCTTTTAAAAGCAATTAGCGAAGGTGATTTTCTGGTGATTAATGTTTTAGATGCCACTAATTTAGAAAGGAATTTGAATTTAACCTTACAATTAATCAGAAAAAGAATACCGATAATTTTGGTTTTAAACCTCTGGGATGAAGTTCGACATTTGGGAATAAAGATTGATTATAAAAAACTTTCCCAAATCTTAGACTTACCCGTCTTTCCTACTTGTGCGATAACTGGTGAAGGAATTAAGGAGTTGAAAGAGAATTTAAATAAGGCAAAGGTAAGTAATTTTGATTTTTCTGAAAATGAAAGATGGCAAGTGATTGGTAAGATTGTTGGTGAAGTTCAAAGGATTACCCATCGGCATCATACTTTTTTAGAAAGAATAGAAGATTTTACCATAAAACCCTTTAGCGGTTTTATTTCCGCCTTAATTATTTTATTCTTATCCTTTCTGTTAATAAGATTTATCGGCGAAAATTTAATTAATTATCTTTTTGACCCTCTTTTTAATAATCTTTATCTTAAAAATATTATCCCCCTGATTGAAAAATTAAAATCACCTTTAATTTTTAAAATTTTAATTGGTAGAGAGATAGAACCATTAAAATCCTTTGGGATATTAAATACTGGTTTGTATGTTCCTTTTGTTATTGTTTTGCCTTATCTTTTTGCTTTTTATTTGGTTTTATCTTTGTTGGAAGATATTGGTTATTTAGCCCGTTTGGCAACCGTTTTTGACGGAATATTGCATAAATTAGGAATTCATGGGTATTCAACAATACCAATAATTTTGGGTTTTGGTTGTAAGGTCCCCGCAATTTTGGCAACCCGGATTTTAGAAAGAAAACGGGAAAGAATTTTGACTGCCCTTTTAATATTACTTGCTTTTCCTTGTCTACCCCAAGCAACCACCGTAATTGCTCTTTTGGCTCGTTATGATGTAAAATATACTTTTTTACTTTTTCTTTTATTATTTTTTATCGCTTTAATTTCGGTTTTTTTATTAAATAAAATTTTCAAAGGCGAAAGCCAAGAACTTTTCTTAGAAATTCCGCCTTACCGTTTGCCCTATTTAACAATGGTTTTTAAAAAACTTTTTTATCGTTTGAAATTGTTTTTAAAAGAAGCGGTTCCTTTAATTATTGGTGGTATTTTCTTTTTTGGAATTTTGGATATTTTGAAGATAACCGAAACTTTGGAGAAAACCTTTTTGCCAATTTTTACCTTTCTTTTAGGATTGCCAAAAGAGATTGTGCCGATTATGGTTACTGGTTTTTTAAGGAAGGATGTGGCGATTGCTTTACTTTTTCCTTTTAATTTATCAGTAAAACAAGCAATTATCTCTTCGCTCTTTTTAATTCTTTATCTTCCCTGTCTTTCAACAACCTTAATTTTATTAAAAGAATTTAAGATTAAAGATACCTTAAAAATAATTATTTTCCAATTTTTATTAGGATTTTTTACCGCCTTTGTTTTAAATCTTCTTTTGTAAGGACTTGATTTTTTAAAAAGATTGAATTAAAATAATATATCTCTATGAGGATAGGAGTAGCCCAATTAAACTCCACTATTGGCGATTTTAAAGGCAATTTACAAAAAGTTATCAATACCATTAGAATTGCTAAACAAAGAGATATAAATTTGTTAGTTTTTCCCGAACTTTTTCTTACCGGTTATTTTCCTAAGGATTTATTAAAAAAGCCCGATTTCTTAAACAGTGTGAGAAGAGCATTAAATACAATAATGAGAAATACTGAAGGAATTTCGGTAATTATTGGTTTGCCATTAAGGGTGGGTAGAAGTTTTTTGAATGCTGCCTGTTTGCTAAAAGATAATAGATTTTTGGGATTTAGTGCGAAAACCAATCTTTCTCTTATCGAAAGAGATTACTTTACTCCATCTCAAAGAAGGTTAGTTTTTAATCTGGATGGTAAAAAAATTGGCATAAATTTAGGTGAAGATTTAGATGGTAGTTATGATGTCATAAGGGAACAAAAAAGAAGGGGTGCGGAATTAGTCATTAATCTTTCGGCAAGACCTTTTTATATTGGAAAAGATGAAATTATAAAGGATTTACTAAAAAAGAAAGCCCAAAATAATAATTTGAAAATAATTTATTGTAATCTTGTTGGTGGTAATGATGGTGAGGTTTTTGATGGTGGCAGTATGGTTATTTCGGAAAATGGTGAGATTTTAATTCGGGCAAAAAGATTTGAAGAAGATTTAATTGTTTATGACGAAAGTATTATCTACGCGCCAATAATAGAAAAAGAAGAAGAAAAATGGGAAGAGATTTTTAAAGCAATTACCTTAGGAATAAAAGATTATGTAAGAAAAAATAATTTTAAAAAAGCAATTTTAGGAATTTCTGGAGGAATTGATTCTTCCTTAGTAGCAGTTTTAGCCACTTTTGCCTTAGGAAAAGAAAATGTTGTGGGGGTAATTATGCCTGGTCCTTATTCTTCAAAGGAGAGTGCTGAAGATGCCCGAGTTTTAGCCAAAAATTTGGAAATAGAGTATTTGGAGATTCCTATTGATACGATTTATAAAGAATATTTGAATGTTTTAAAGCCAATTTTTAAAGACCTGCCTTTTGATAAAACCGAAGAAAATATTCAAGCGAGAATAAGAGGAAATATTTTGATGGCCTTAGCGAATAAGTATAATTACTTAGTTTTGACAACCGGTAATAAATCGGAAATTGCGGTCGGTTATTTTACTCTTTATGGTGATGCCAGTGGCGGTTTTTCGCCCATTGCCGATTTAACTAAGGAGGAGGTTTACGGGTTAGCAAGATATTTAAATGAAAAGTATAATCTCATTCCGGAAAGGGTTTTTACTAAAAAGCCTTCCGCGGAATTAAGGGCTAATCAAGAAGACGAAAAGGATTTGCTTCCTTATTCTCAATTAGATGAAATTTTTAAATATTATTTTGTTGAAAACCAACCAATTAAAAGTATTGTCCGAAAAGGATTTTCGTTAAAAGATATAAACAAAGTAATTGCCTTATTTTATCGGAGTGAGTTTAAAAGAAGACAGTTACCTTTAAAACTTTCCTTAAAAAAAGAAAGTTTTGATTTCCCTATTACCAACCGGTTTTATCCGACTCCCAAATAAATCTTCTTTACTTCTTCATTATTTATTAAATCTTCGCTTTTACCTTCAAGCATAATTTTCCCTGTTTCCAAAACATAGGCGTAAGTAGCAAGGGTGAGGGCTTTGGCAGCATTTTGTTCAATCAAAAGAATCGTTGTTCCTTCTTCGTTTATCTTTTTTATTACTGAAAATATTTCGTCTACCAAAATTGGCGAAAGTCCCATTGAGGGTTCATCTAAAAGTAATAGTTTTGGTTTAGCCATTAAGGCTCGACCAATAGCTAACATTTGTAATTCACCACCAGATAAAGTACCAGCAAGTTGTTTTAATCTTTCTTTTAAACGGGGAAATATTTGAAAGACAAATTCTAATCTTTCTTCTATTTCTCTTTTTTTATTAACAAAATAGGCTCCTAATCTTAAATTTTCATAAACGGTTAAGTTGACAAAGGGTTTTCTTCCTTCCGGTACTTGGCTAATTCCCAATTTGGCAATTTGAGAAGGGTTTAAGGAAGTTAGGTCAATATCACAAAAATAAATCTTACCACTACTCGGTTTAACCAAACCCGAAATGGCTTTCAAAGTAGTTGTTTTGCCGGCACCATTATTGCCAATCAAAGCCACAATCTCCTTTTCTTTAACTTTTAGAGAAATCCCTTGTAATGCCCTTATCATTCCGTAATTGACAAATAGATTTTCAATGATAAGCATATTCCCTTCCTAAATAGGCAGCAATCACTTTCGGGTTATTTTGGATCTCCTGAGGACTACCTTCAGCAATAATTTCCCCAAAATCCATTACCACAATTCTTTCACAAAGTCCCATTATTACTCTCATTTGGTGTTCAATAATTAGAATGGTTAAGTTAAATTTTTCTTTGATAAATTTTATCAAATCCATCAATGCCAAGGTTTCGTTAATTGTCATTCCGCAAGAAGGTTCATCTAAAAGAAGCAGTTTGGGATTTAATGCTAACGCCCGAGCGATTTCTAATTTTCTCATTTCTCCATAAGGAAGATTTTTAGCTAGTAGTGAGGTTCTTTTTTCTAACTCAAAAAGTTTTAAAAATTGATAAGCCTTTTCTTTTATTGCCTTTTCCTTTTCTTTAAAATTTTTGCTCCGGAAAATACTGCTGATATTTGAATAATCTAATTGGTAATTAAAGGCAGAAATAATATTTTCAAAAACTGTTAAATTATTGAAAAGTCTGATATTTTGAAAGGTTCGGGAAATTCCTAAGCGAACAATTTCGTGAGGTAAAAGGTTAGTAATATCTTGATTATTAAAAATTATTCTTCCTGAGTCAGGTTTATAAAAGCCAGTAATAAGGTTGAAGACCGTGGTCTTACCAGCACCGTTAGGACCAATTAATCCGCATAATTCGCCTTCTTGGATAACCAAATTAAAATCTTTCACTGCTCTTAAACCACCAAAAGATTTATTTAGATTCTCAATTCTTAATAACATTTTTTTTAAATCTTTTCCTTTAGCCAAAGAATTTCTTTATTACCAAAAATTCCTTGAGGTCGCAAGAGCATTAGTAAAATTAAAAGTAGGGGATAGATTACTAATCGCCAATCTAAAATTGCCTGGGGTAAAATTATTCTTAAGCCTTCCAAAATGAAGACCCAAAGAAAGGCAGCAATAATAGTGCCACTCATACTTCCTAAACCGCCTAAAACAATTATTAACATTAAATCAATTGACCTTAAAAAATCAAAATTGCTTGGATGGAGAAAACAATATAAATGGGCATATAAAGAACCAGAGAAACCGGCAAAGGCACAACCAAGGGCAAAGGAGAGTAGTCTTTGCTTATAAACATTTATTCCTAAGGCATAAGCAGCATTTTCGTCTTCTCTTATGGCTAAGAGGGAGCGGCCAAATTTTGAAAAGATAAGGTTTCTCATAATTATAATAACCAAAATTAAAGAAAAAAAAGCGATCGGTAAATTAGTAAAATTAGGTATTGCCAACATTCCGCGACTACCACCCATTTGGGGAAAAATTTTGTCCGAATTGTCTAATAAAACTTTTACAATTATACCGAAGCCTAAAGTAGCAATACCTAAATAGTCAGATTTTAATTTTAAAATTGGAATGGCAATAAGATAACTTATTAAGAAAGTAAATATTGTGGAGAGGATGATAGCTAAAAAATAAATTAAATAACCATATTGACAAAAACTTTTGGTGATTAAGGCGGAAAGATAAGCACCAATACCCATAAAAGCCGCGTGACCCAAAGAGAAAAGGCCAGTATAACCATAAATAAGATTTAGACCTAAAGCCGAAATGGTTATACAACAGGCGTAAGAAAAAATTTTTATTAGGTAGAGGTTAATCATAGTTTTATTCCTTCTTCTTTACCAAGTAAACCTTGAGGTCGGGTTAAAAGGACGATGATTAATATAGCAAAGGCAATTGCATCACGAAAAGTTGAGGAGATAAAGGCAGCAGTAAAAACTTCAACAATACCAATAATAAAGGAACCTAAAACCGCACCAGAAATTAAACCGATACCCCCTAAAACTGCCGCCACAAAGGCTTTAAGTCCCGGCATAACACCCATAAAAGGATGGATTTGGGGATAACAAATACCGTACAAAACACCACCAGCGCCAGCCAAGGCAGCGCCAAGAGCAAAAGTTAAAGAGATAATATTATCAACATTTATTCCCATTAAAGAAGCTGTTTCTTTATCATAAGCCACTGCTCTCATCGCCAAACCAATTTTTGTTTTTTTGGTGATATACTCTAAAAGAAGGAGTAAAAATAAGGTTATTAAAAAAACAATTATTTGGAGAGAAGAGATTGTTAAATCACCCAAATTAAAAGTAATAATTTTGAAGGGTCGAGGATAAGGTTGATAATCAGGACCAAAAATAATTTTTAAGGAAGTGAAGTTTTCTAAAAAAAATGAGACACCAATTGCGGTAATTAAAAGATTAATTCGGGGGACATTTCTTTTTCTTAAAGGGGCATAAGCAAGTTTTTCAATAATAATATTAATAACTGCACAAAGAATCATAGAAAAGAGAATGGCTAAAAGGAAGTTTAGTTTTAATCGGGTAAGCATATAAAATCCAAAATAGGCACCCAGCATAAAAATATCACCGTGGGCAAAATTGATTAATCGGATTATTCCGTAAACCATTGTGTAACCTAAAGAGATTAGAGCATAGACACTTCCCAATTGGAAACCATTGAGGAGTTGTTGTAAAAAATAGGTCATTTATTAGATATTAAAGGCGAGATTGAAAATATGAGCATTTCCCAATTCTTTATAAGGTAAAAAGCCGTAAGAAAAAATAGTTGGTTCTTTTTTTATTTCTAAACCAAAGGAGAAACCGGTTAAAAAACCTTCTTTAAAACTATTATAGCCTAAGCGGAATATTAAAAGATTTTTTATTTTTATTTCTGTTCCGGTATGAAAACTAATACCAAAATCAGAATAAGAAATCCCCCAATTTATACTGACACCTTCTGGTTCCGAAAGTTTAAGAGGTTTAGTTAAATCAGCACTAAATTCTGCCAAAATCTCTGGTTTTTGGAGTGTGTGATTTTGATAAAAAGGTTTTAAAATAAAGCCTAAATTTTTTATTCCACTGCCAACCCGAAAGATATTAACTTCTGCTATTCCCATTACACTTCCACCAATCCCTAAGGAATAAAGGGTATCACAAAAAGAATAAAGCAGACGAGTTTCCAAACCAATTTTTGCTTTTCCAAATTTATGAGCAAACAAAGGAACCAAAGAGATAGAAGAATAGAGATACTCGCCGTATTCTTCGCCATACTCATCAGTCTTTTTAATATTGCCACTATTGAAGTAATGAAGATAAATTCCGTATTGAGTTTTATTTTTATTTTCGCAAAATTCAAAACCTCCTAAATGGGTGCCTGCAAGATAGGAGAGATAACTGAAGGCTACATTTTTCCTTTCAATTCCTAAAGGATTACCAAAGGTGAAAATGCTAAAATAACTTGGTAAAATCTTATTTCCCGTGGTCTGCTCAAAATTGGCTAAGGAAGTAAAAAATTCTTGATAAGCAAAAATAAGAGTAAAGATTAAAAAAGGAAACAATTTTCTCATTTTATTATGATAATAAAATAAACCGATTTGTCAAATTTCCAAACTTTCTTCTAATAAATTAAAAACTTTTCGGGAGGAATGTAATCCCCAAATTTATTTCGAGCTTTTAAAATCCTTTCTTTTTGTTCGTTTAAAATTTTAAAAACCTCTTGGGGTACTTCTTCTTTTTCATAATATTTCATAACCCTTTCAATCTTACTTAAATTTTCCTTTACCCGTAAAGTGAATTGTTTACGATAATCTTCCCAAGAATAATCTTTATTAAGAACTTCTTTAAAAAGAATTTTTAAATCTTCATAATAGGGAATATAACCAGTAGGAATTTTTATCGCCTTTACTTCATTATGAATCCTTTTTTCCATCCATTTATACCAAACCTTTTTGTCATTTTTTTCGTTCAGAAAATTTCCCTTCTCATCCTTTAAAAAATAATTGACACCAAATATTTTGACATTGTTCTTAAGTTTTTTGCCTAAATCTAAATAAATTTTTATATATTTACCCAAAGAAATTGATAGAAAATCAAGATTAGCCATCGGATTAATTTTTCTTATACCGGTCTCTCCTAAGGTTGCTGGGGTGGTTTCTGATTCTAAAGCCGCTCCTTTGGTTATCACTCCGTGAGTCCAATCAAAAGCTTCTTCTACTGGTAAAGAAGTATCGCTATCTCTTCCACCATAGACAATCCCTTTAATTACTACACCTTCCGGATCTGCTAATGCCTTTAAATCTAAATTTTCTAAATGTTTTAGTTCCATAGTGAAACGAGAATTATTATGAGAAGGAGGAATTTCTTTTCCCTTTTCATCTTTTTTACCTAAATACCATTCACCAGCAAAATTATAACCCTCTTTGGGAATTTCTCCATCTTTTCCATTCCAATAAATATTGCCTTCTTTAGTAAGTAAGGCATTAGCAAAAATGATTTCTTTAGGAGTAATTAAAGCTTTATAAAGAATTGGGTCGTCTTTACTATTGATTCCTTCTAAAATTCCAAACATTCCTTTTTCAACATTTATTGCCCGTAATTCACCATTTTTTATAAAAAGATAGGCAATATCATCGCCCACCAATCTTTCACCTTCCATCATAGCAGTAGAAGTTTTACCACAATAAGAAGGAAAAGCACCGGTAAAATAAGTAACTCGGCCATTAGGCCCATTTATGCCAATTATTAACATATGTTCGCAAAGCCAACCCTCTTGATAACCCAAATAGATAGCCAAACGCATTGCCAATTTTTTAAGGCCTATTGAATTTCCTCCGTATTGGGTATTTACGCTGTAACAGGTTAAATTATCACGGTCAATGTAAATTCTTCTTTTTTCTAAATTCTTAGAAGTTTTTCGATCATCTAACTCTCCTTGGCTGTGAATAAATTTAAAAAACCTCTCATTATCTAAATTTAAAAAAGCATCGTAACCTAAACGATAAAGTAAATTTTCACAATGGCAGACATAAGAAGAATCGGTTAATTGAACAGCCGGGATTGAAAAGGGTGAGTTTTGTGGTCCTAAAAGATAGAAAATAATATAAAGCTCCCGGTCAGCCATTATATTTTTTAAAAGTCCACGAAGTTCTTTAATTCCTTCTTTCTGCGATAAAATGGGGATAGTTTCACTTAGTTTTTCTTCTTCCCTTAATAAAATTTTGGTGTTCTTTTTATCGCGGGCTTGGTCATAATAGCTATCAAAATGAATTGTGTGTCCGGGAATTGAAGTTAAAATCTCTTCGCCACTTTCAATTGCTTTTTTTCTTATATATTCAAAGTCGCTTTCTTCAGTGACTAAAAAGACTTTTTGGGGATTAAGAAGTTCTAAGTAAAATGTAAGAAACTCGTGTAAATAATTATTTTTAATCCTTAATAATTTTTCAAAATGTTCTTTTTTAAATTTTTTTTCAAAATATTTTACCTTCACAAATAATTATAACAAAATATTTGACTTTTTCAAAAAATTTTATATATTTTTATTATAAAGGGCCTATAGCTCAGTGGTAGAGCGTCCCGCTGATAACGGGAAGGTCAGAGGTTCGATCCCTCTTAGGCCCATTTTTTATTTTTATGAATGAAAGATATGATAAAATTCTTATAATTTTAGGAATTATTTTAATTTTTATCTTTTTTCTTTTTTATTTTTGGTGGCAAGCAAAATTAATAATTGGTGAAAAGATTGCTTTCATAGATATTCAAGGGACTATTTTAAAAAGTGAAAAAATTTTAAAAATAATTGAAAAATGTGAAAGGGACCCAAAAATAAAAGGCGTAATTTTGAAGATTAACTCTCCTGGCGGTAGTGTTGCCGCGACTTACGAAATTTATGAAAGTCTTAAAAAATTGAAAGAAAAGAAAAAAATAATTGTTTATTTAGAAAATATCGCTACTTCTGGCGGTTATTATTTGGCATTGGTTGGTGATAAAATTGTGGCTAATCCCGGAGCGATAATTGGTTCTATTGGTGTTCGAATAGATATTCCCATTGTTGAAGGTTTATTTAAAAAATTGGGAATTAAATACGAAGTGATAAAATCAGGCAAATATAAAGATATTGGCTCTCCCTTCCGGGATTTAACACCGAAAGAGAGAGCCTTGTTTGAAGAATTAATTAATGATGTTTATGCTGATTTCTTTGCGAAGGTAAAAGAGGCAAGAAAAATGCCCGAAGAAAGTTTGCGAAAGATTGCCGATGGTCGTATTTTTTCAGCTAAGAAAGCCAAAGATTTTGGGTTAATAGATACCTTAGGAACTTTTAATACTGCTTTAGAAATTGCTAAAGAGATTACCAAAGTAAAAAAGCCATTTATTGTTCGTTTTCGTCGTTTTTGGAGTTTTGTCGAAATTTTTGATTGGTTTGCTTTCAAGTTTTTATATTCTCGTCTTTATTTTTTACCTTAAACTATTCTTCGCCTTCCTCTTCACCACCAGCACCTTTTCTTAACTCTCTAAGAAGCTTTTTAGCTTCTTTTCTTAAGTCAGTTACTTTATCCCACCAGGCTTTTCTTTCTTCTTCCGTTTGCAGTTGATTGAACTTTTCAGTTTCATTTTTCCACTCCTGAACTGTAGCATCAATTTTGCTCATAAGATTACTTTCCTCAGCCGTTGGATTTGTTGGTTTTGCCTTTTCGTATCTTCTTTCAAATTTTTCAATATCTTTTAACATCCGTTGATAGTCTTCTTGCCAGTCAGCTAAGTCTCTTTTTCGATAATAAGGTCCCATCGGTCCGGCTCCACGTCGAGAGACAATGGTAAAAATTACACCAGCAACAACAACAATACCCACGATGGTCCAAACTATGGTTCTTGTTTTCATCGTTTCCTCCTTTTTAATTTATTTGTTTTTCCCACAGCATTTTTTATATTTCTTCCCTGACCCACAAGGGCAGGGATCGTTTCTGCCTACCTTTTTTTCTTTTATTATTGTTTGTGAAACCGTTTCTTTTGGTTGTTCATTTGGGTTAGCAGTGATGGTTGGTTTATAAGCCATCACTCTTTTTGGCGCCTTTCCTTCTTTAGGCGCAACAGCAATTCTAAAAATTGTGGCTACACTCTCTTTATAAAATTCAAACATTAAAGTTTGAAAAAGATTATAGGCTTCTTTTTGATATTCAATTAAAGGATCTTGATGCCCATAAGCTCGCCAATTTATTCCTTCTCTTATGGTATCCAATTCTCGCAAAAGATGTTGCCATTTTGTGTCTAAGGTTCTTAAAAAGACAAATTTTACTAATTGATTGAAAGTTTCTTCCCCAAGTTCCTCTTTTCTTTTTAAGAATCGTTCTTTTGCTACGGCTAATAATTTTTCTTTTAAAATCTCTTTTCTCATTTTGGGTATTTCTTCTTTCGGTATCTGTAAATCAACAAGATAAGTAATACCAAATTCCGCCTTTAATTCTTCCCATTGCCAATTTTCGGGATATTTTTCAGTCGTGTATTTTTCAATCAATTGGTCAATGAGCGCTTCACTAGCTTCGTTATAAAGATTGATTAAATTTTCGCCTTTTAAAATTTCATCCCGCCAAGCATAAACTACCTCCCGTTGTTTATTCATTACGTTATCGAAATCTAAAAGGTGTTTGCGAATTTCAAAATTGCGCATTTCCACTCTTTTTTGGGCATTTTCAATTGCTTTTGTTACTAACGGGTGGGTTAATGGTTCCATTTCTTTTTTTCCAAATCTTTCCATAATACTTACTACCCGATCGCTACCAAAAAGTCTCATTAAGTCATCTTCTAAAGAAAGAAAAAATCGCGAAAGGCCCGGATCTCCTTGCCGACCGCTACGACCTCTTAATTGGTTATCGATTCTTCGTGCTTCGTGTCTTTCGGTACCAATAATATATAAACCGCAAGGGGGTTCTTCTAAACATTTCCCCGGATTCTTTTCCCAATATTCACAATCCCCATCACCGTTGCTATTGATATAACATTTTTTCCCTTTTATCACTCCTGGTCCTAATTTTATATCTGTGCCTCTACCAGCCATATTAGTGGCAATGGTTACCGCGTATGGTTGACCAGCTTTAGCCACAATTTCCGCTTCTTTTTGGTGATGTTTAGCATTTAAAATTTGGTGGTTTATTCCTTTTCTTTTTAACATTCTTGATAACAATTCTGATACCTCTACGGAAGTTGTTCCCACTAATATCGGTCTACCTTGTTTATGCCATTTTTCAATTTCTTCAATCACTGCCCGATATTTTTCATTTTTGGTTTTGTAAATTACATCTGGAGCGTCAATTCTTCTTACCGGCTTATGGGTTGGTATTACCACCACATCTAATTTATAAATGTCCCAAAACTCTTTACTTTCGGTTGCCGCGGTACCGGTCATACCCGCAAGTTTTTCGTAAAGACGAAAATAATTTTGTAAAGTAATCATCGCTAAGGTTTGAGTTTCCGCTTGAACTTTTACGTTTTCTTTGGCTTCTAAAGCTTCATGAATTCCATCAGAAAATCTTCTTCCCGGCATTAATCGACCAGTAAATTCGTCCACGATTATAACTTTGTTATCTTGAACAATGTAATCAACATCTCTTTGGAAGTGGTCAAAAGCTTTGAGGAGAGCCTCTAAAGCAGCCAATTTTTCACTCTTTTTGGCGTAGATTTCATAAAGTTTTTCTTTTTCAAAAATTTTTTCTTTGGGAGTCAATTTTTGGTTTTCTTCAATTTTTTTGATTTCAATCGCCAAATCGGGTAACAAAAAGAAATCAGGATCTTTTAAATATTCAATTAACTGTTTTCTACCTTTTTCCGTTAACCTAATACTGTGGTCTTTTTCATCGGTAATATAATAAAGTTCTTCGTCCAATTCGTAAATTTTCTTTTCGCGGATAAATTCTAATTCAGTTTTTTCAATCAATTTTTTGACCTCCACATCTCGCTCAGCTTTCAAAAGTTGGGTGTTTTTTGGGGAGCCTCTTTTTGCTTGTAAGAATTTAATGCCGGCTTCTTTTATTTTTCCTTCTTTTAGTAATTTTCTTCCTTCCTCAACAATTCGCGAAACCAAGACAGTTTGTAAATTATATAAATTTCTTACTGCTGGTGTCAATTCTTTGTAAATATTTTTTTCTTCCATTTCTACAGGACCGGAAATAATTAAAGGAGTTCTTGCTTCATCAATCAATATTGAATCAACTTCGTCAACAATTGCGTAATAATGACCTCTTTGCACTTTGTCTTCCCACCTTAAAACCATATGGTCACGAAGATAATCAAACCCAAATTCGTTGTTTGTTCCGTAAGTTATATCACAATTGTATTCTTTTTTCCTTTCTTCCGTTTCCATTCCTTGCTGAATGCAGCCAACCGTTAACCCCAAAGTCTCATAAACCGGTCCCATCCATTCGCGGTCTCTCTTTGCCAAATAATCGTTAACTGTTACTAAGTGGACATTTCTTCCTGTTAAGGCATTAAGGTAAAGAGGCATGGTAGCTACCAGAGTTTTGCCTTCACCAGTTTTCATCTCGGCAATTTTCCCTTGATGGAGAACAATAGCGCCTAACAATTGGACATCATAAGGTACCATATCCCAAAGGGTTTCAATGCCGCACACCAACCATTTCTTTCCATTCAGTTGGCGGCAGACTTCTTTTACCAACCCATAAGCCTCCGGTAAAATTGAATCCAAACTTTCACCTTCTTTTATTCTTTTTTTGAAATCTTCAGTTTTTTTAAGAATTTCTTCTCCTTTCAGCCCTTTAAATTTTTCAAAATAATTGTTAATCTCTTCCACAATTGGCCAAAGTTTTTTTAATTCTCTTTCGTTTTTAGTACCACCAAATAATTTTATTAAGATTGAAGATAACCCCATAAAATTTAAAAAATACCTAACATCCCTTATATTATAATTATACTGGAAATAAAAAATTTGTCAATTTATTTTTAATTATTGAAATAATAAAAAAATTTTTTAAAATTGTTTAATGGCGGCGTAGCCAAGCAGCTAAGGCGGCGGTCTGCAAAACCGCTATTCCCGGGTGCAAATCCCGGCGCCGCCTTTTCCTTACTATGGAAAGATATAAAAAAATTTTAGAAGAGCTTAAAAGGAGAAATGAATTAGCTTTAAAAGGTGGAGGAGAAGAGAGAATTATTCAACAGCACCAAGCAGGAAAATTAACTGCTCGGGAAAGATTAGAAATTTTATTAGACAAAGATAGTTTTTTTGAAGTTGATAGATTAAGAGTTCATGATTGTGTTGAATTCGGAATGGATAAAAAGAAATTTTATGGTGATGCAGTTGTTACCGGTTTTGGTAAGATTGATGGTCGAGATGTTGCCGTTTTTTCTCAGGATTTTACTGTTTTTGGTGGCACCCTTTCTAAGGTTTTTGCTGAAAAAGTTTGCAAAATAATGGATTTAGCGATGAAAGTTGGTATACCAATTATTGGGTTAAACGATTCTGGTGGAGCCCGAATTCAAGAAGGGGTAGCTTCTTTAGGTGGTTACGCCGAAATCTTTTTAAGAAATACTTTGGCATCCGGCGTAATCCCTCAAATTTCGGTAATTCTTGGTCCCTGTGCTGGTGGCGCAGTTTACTCTCCGGCTTTAACTGACTTCATTATAATGACTGAGAAAACTAGCTATATGTTCATTACCGGTCCAGAGGTAATTAAGGCGGTAACTAGAGAAGAAGTTACCATGGAAAAACTTGGTGGCGCTGACACTCATACTCAAGTATCTGGTGTTGCCCATTTTAAAGGAAAAGACGAAAGAGAGAGTTTAATGATTGTTCGGAAATTACTTTCTTATCTTCCTTCCAATTATAAAGAAAAACCACCAAAAATTGAAACCGGTGATGATCCTAAAAGAAAAACCCCCAGAATAAAAGAATTCTTGCCAGATGACCCAAGGAAATCTTATGACATGTTATCAATAATTGAGGAAGTTGTTGATAAAGGTACATTTTTTGAAGTTCAAAAGGATTGGGCAAAAAATATTATTATTGGCTTTGCTCGATTTAACGGTGAAGTTTGTGGGATAGTAGCTAATCAACCAAAATATCTTGCTGGTTGTTTAGATATTAATGCGTCAATAAAAGCGGCTCGTTTTGTTCGTTTTTTGGATTGTTTTAATATTCCAATAATTACTTTTGTTGATGTACCTGGTTTTTTACCAGGAACTGCTCAAGAATATGGGGGAATAATTAGACACGGTGCTAAACTTCTTTATGCTTATTGCGAAGCCACAGTACCTAAAATTACGATAATTGTGAGAAAAGCTTATGGTGGTGCTTATGATGTGATGTCTTCTAAGCATATCCGGGGGGATTTCAATTTTGCTTATCCCACAGCGGAAATTGCGGTTATGGGAGCAGAAGGAGCCGTAAATATCATTTTTAAAAAAGAATTAGAACAAGCGGAAAACAAAGAAGAGCTGAAAAGAAAATTGATTGAAGAATACGAAGAAAAATTTAATAATCCTTTCAAAGCGGCGGAGCTTGGTTATATTGATGAAATAATAGCTTTTGAGGATACTCGCGAAAAAATAATTTGGGCATTACAACTGTTAAAAAATAAGAGACTTAAAAATCCTTCTAAAAAGCACGGTAATATTCCATTATAATTTATTATCGTTTGACAAAAAAACCTTTTATTTTATAATTGAATGATGGTTAAAGAAAAGTTATTAAATTTATTAGCAAAATGGCAAGAAATTTATAAAAAATCCTTAGAAAAATTGCCGGAAAGGGAGAAAGAATTTAAATTAACTTCTAAAATCCTGGTTAAGCCAGTTTATACCCCTTTAGATGTGGATATCGAGAATTATGAAGAGAAACTTTCTTTACCCGGTCTTTTCCCTTTTACTCGTGGAATTCACCCCACAATGTATCGCTCCCGATTATGGACAGTGAGACAATATGCTGGCTTCGGAACAGCCGAAGAGACTAATAAGAGGTATCATTATCTTTTACGCAGGGGACAAACCGGACTTTCAGTAGCTTTTGATTTACCAACCCAAATGGGTTATGATTCCGATCACCCAAAAGCCAAAGGAGAAGTAGGAAAAGTAGGGGTAGCAATATCTTCTTTAGCCGATATGGAAGTATTGTTTAAAAATATTGATTTAAATAAAATCTCTACATCTATGACAATAAATGCTACCGCTTGTATCTTATTAGCAATGTATTATTTACTGGCCGAGAAGCAAGGTGCTGATTTAAAAAATTTGAGTGGCACTATTCAGAATGATATTTTAAAAGAATATGTTGCTCGGGGTTGTTATATCTTTCCTCCAAAACCGTCCATGAGGCTGGTTACTGATGTGATTGTTTGGTGTAATGAAAATTTGCCGCGATTTAATCCGATAAGTGTTTCTGGCTATCATATTCGGGAAGCTGGTGCTAATGCTGTACAAGAGGTTGCCTTTACTTTGGCCGATGGTTTAGAGTATGTAAAAGAAGTTAGCAAGCGCGGCATTCCGGTAGATAAATTTGCTCCCCGAATTTCCTTTTTCTTTGCTGCCCATTCTAATATCTTTGAAGAAGTGGCAAAATTTCGAGCAGCTCGAAGATTATGGGCAAAACTTTTAAGAGAGAAATATAATGCGAATGACGAATCTTGTCGTTTGCGGTTTCACACCCAGACCGGAGGAGTAACTTTGACTGCTTGCCAACCGGAAAATAATATTATTAGAGTTGCCTATCAGGCTTTAGCCGCGGTTTTGGGTGGCACACAAAGTCTTCACACCAATTCTTTTGACGAAGCTCTTTCTTTACCAACCGAAAAGGCGGTAACCATCGCTTTAAGAACTCAACAAATATTAGCTTACGAAACTGGTATCGCTGATGTCTGTGATCCTTTAGCTGGTTCTTATTATTTAGAAAGTTTAACTGATGAGATTGAAAAGCAAGCTCGAGAGATTATTGAAGAAATTGAAAAAATGGGTGGCGCAACAAAGGCGGTAGAAAGTGGGTATATTCAGCAAAAAATAAATGAAAGCGCTTACGAATATCAGAAAGAATTAGAAAGAGGAGAAAGAAAAGTTGTGGGAGTTAATTGTTTTTTAGAAGAGAAAAAAGAAAAATACGACATTTTAAAGATTGACGAAGCTTTAGAAAGAAAAAGAATTGAAGAAGTTTTGGATTATAAAAAAAATCGGAACCAAACAAAATTAAAAGCAGCCTTGAAAAAATTAAAAATGGTGGCTGAAAGTGAAGAAAATATTATGCCAGCGGTAATTGAGGCGGTGAGAAATGGGGCTACCGTTGGTGAAATTAGCGATGTTTTTCGAGAAGTTTTTGGTGAATACGAATCAAAGTTTTTCTAATTGAAGGGGGAGAGATGAATGAAAATATTATAATTTGCCCCAATTGTAAGGCGAGAATAAATGTTAGTGAGGTTTTATACCAGCAATTGGAAGAAAAATTTAAAATAACCTACGAAAAAAAATTAGCCGTAGAAAAGGAAAAATTGAAAAGGGAACTAAAAGAGGAAATTGAAAAAGAGCAACAAGAGCTTTTTAACAAACTGAAAGAAGAATTAGCCGAAAAATCTAAAAAAGTTCAAGAATTATATCGATTACAAGCGGAATTAGAAAAATTAAAGCGGGAAAAAGAAGAAACTGAAAAGAAAGTAATTTTAGAAATGGAGAAAAGATATTCGGAGAGGTTGAAAGAAGAAAGGAAACGGATTCAAAAAGAGGTAGAAGAAGAAAATTTTTTGAAAATAAAAGAAAAGGAAAAAATTATTGAAGATTTAAAAGCTGAGATTGAGGAATTAAAAAGAAAGGCAGAGGTCAGTCCTGCTTATTTGAAGGGCGAAACTCAAGAGATTGAAATTGAAAAACTTTTGAAAAGCCTGTATCCCCAAGATGACATTTTAGAAGTTAAAAAAGGACAGAGAGGCGCCGATATTTTACAGATTGTGAGAAATCTTCAAGGACAAGAATGTGGTAAAATTTATTACGAAAGCAAAAGAACAAAGGAATTTAATTATAATTGGTTACAAAAATTAAGGGATGATAATTTAACGATAAAAGCTGATTATTTGGTTTTAGTTACTGAGACTATGCCTGAAAACCAAAAAAGCTTTTTCTTTAAGGATGGTGTCTGGATTTGTCAATTTTTTGAACTTCAACCTCTTTCTTTTGCCTTACGCCATTTTCTTTTGGAAGTGGATAGTTTAAAGACGGTTGAAAAAGGTAAAGAAACCAAAATGGAGCTTCTCTATAACTATTTGACCAGTAACGAATTTAAAAATCAATTTACTGCCATTATTGAAGGTTTTGTAGAGTTGCAAAAGAGTTATTTAGAAGAACGAAGAAAGTTGGAAGCTCTGTGGGCAAAACGAGAGCAACAATTTAAAAAAATTTTAAGTAATGCTGCTCGTTTTTACGGGACGATAAAGGGCATTGCTGGTAAAACTTTACCAGAGATTGAAATTTTTGAAGATAAAAAAGAATTACCTTTTTATGAGGAGGACTAAATGATAAAAAAAATTTCACACATTGCTATTGCCGTTAAAAGTATAGAAGAAGTAAGGGATTTTTATGAAAAAATTCTCAATTTAAAGATTGAGAAGATTGAAGAAGTGAGGGAGAGAAAGGTAAAAGTTGCTTTTATTCCCATTGGTGACACCCGAATTGAATTGGTGGAGCCTTTAACAGCCGATTCTCCGATAAAAAAATTTTTAGATGAGAAAGGAAATGGGCTTCATCATATCTGTTTTGAGGTAAGTGATATTGAAAAATTGGTAGAGGAGTTAAAAGAAAAAGGAATAAAATTAACCAGTGAAAAACCAGAAAAAGGAGCCGAGGGTAGTTTAGTTTCTTTTATCCATCCTAAAAGTGCTTTTGGAGTTCTTATTGAATTGAGCGAGAAGAAGGTTTACTGCGATTTTTAATTATCAATTGATTTGAATTTCGAAAATAAAAAAATAAAATTTTACAGTTCTTTTATCTTTGCCCTAGCAGCTTTTTTAACCCCTTTTATGAGTTCTGCCATTAATATTGCTTTACCAGCGATTGATAAAGAATTCAAAATGGCTCCTATTTTTTTAAGTTGGTTGCCAACAAGTTTTCTTTTATCTTCGGCAATTTTTCTTATTCCTTTTGGCAAGCTTGCTGATATTTATGGCAAAAGAAAAATATTTCTGTTAGGAATTATTATTTACACTTTGGCTTCTTTTCTTTCCGCGATAGCTTTTTCGCCAATTTTTCTTTTATTGATTCGCTTCGTGCATGGTATTAGTGGAGCAATGATATTTAGTACCGTCATAGCCCTTTTGGCTTCAATTTTTCCTTTTGGTGAGCGAGGAAAAGCTTTAGGAATTAATGTAGGCGCCACCTATCTTGGCCTTTCTTCCGGACCTTTTTTAGGAGGTATCTTAACTTATCACTTTGGTTGGCGGAGTCTTTTTCTCTTTAACGGGCTTGTTAGTTTTTTAATTATCTGTTTGAGTATATTAAAATTAAAAGTAAAAGAAAACAAGGTTGAAAATAATGATTTTGATTATACCGGTTTTCTTTTATATTTTTTAACCTTTGCTCCTTTAATGGTGGGCTTTTCCTTTTTACCCAGGATTTTAGGATTTTTGTTAATTTTTTGGGCACTCCTATTGTTTTTTTTCTTTATCCGATACGAATTAAAAATAAAAGAACCGATTTTAGACATCAGACTTTTTAAAAATAATTCAGTTTTTGCTTTTTCCAATTTGGCGGCACTTATTAATTACAGTGCTACCTTTGGTATTAGTTTTCTTCTTAGTCTGTATTTTCAATATTTAAAAAATTTTGATGTCCAAAAAACCGGTTTTATTTTAGTTGCCCAGCCATTAATGATGGCCTTTTTCTCTCCTTTTGCTGGTATCCTTTCCGATAAAAAAGAACCAAGGATAATTGCTTCCTTGGGAATGGCATTGATTACGGTTTCTCTTTTCTTATTAAGTTTTATTAAAAAAGAAAGTGATTTACTTTTGATAATAATTTTATTAATCATTTTGGGTTTTGGTTTTGCTCTTTTTTCTTCACCAAATACCAATGCGATAATGAGTTCAATAGAAAATAGATTTTATGGAGTAGCCTCCGCTATTTTGGCGACAATGAGAATTTTTGGCCAAATGTTTAGTATGGGAATAATTATGGCTATTTTTAACTTAATCCTTAAAAAAATGCCTTTAAAAGAAAGTGATTATCTTCTTTTAAAAAGTATTAAAACAATTTTTTTAATATATACTTTTTTATGTTTTTTTGGAATCTTGGCTTCTTTAAAACGGGGTGAAATGTTGAAAAATAAAGAAAAGTTTATATAATTTTTAGTGGCATTAAAAGTTCTTTATAAACCAAAAAGCGAAATTGAAGCAATAACTATTCAAAGTTTTTTAGAAAGTATTGGCATAAAAGCTTTTATTCGTTCTTACGATTTGCCTTATTTTGACGGCATAGCGAAAATGATGAGGGCCCATTGGGGTGAGATTTTGGTGGCCGAAGAAGATTTTGAAAAAGCCAATGAATTTTTAAAGGAATTCTTGTCAGAAAAAAATGATTAACCGTTTCTTTTTAGCAAAAATTTTTTTGTTTTTGGGAATTATCTTTTTAATAATTTCCTTGCTCATCTATTTTTCCCCAAAATTAAAACTTTTTACCTTACCGGGAGACATTATTATTAAAAAAGAAAATTTCGTTTTTTATTTTCCCATCGTTACTTCTATAATTCTTTCACTTTTTTTCACATTTATTTTCTTTTTGATTTCGCTTTTAAGGAGGTAAAATGAAAAGAAGATGGGTTTATTTTCTTACCGATAATATAAAGATAAAAGATATAGATAAACTAAAAACCTTGTTAGGTGGTAAAGGTGCCGGACTTTATCTTTTAGCTCAAATGGGTTTACCAGTGCCACCAGCTTTTATTATTACTACTACTGCTTGTCGTTATTATTTAAAGAATAAAAAATTCCCCCCGGGTTTATTAAAAGAAGTGCTTTTAGGAATTAAATATTTAGAAAGAAAAACTAAAAAAAAGTTTGGTGATAAAAATAATCCTCTATTACTTTCGGTTCGCAGCGGTGCAAAATTTTCTATGCCCGGAATGATGGATACAATTTTAAACTTAGGGATTAATGATGAAGTTGCTAAAGGAATTGCTGAAAAAACAAATAACAAAAATTTTGCCTATGATATTTATAAGAGATTTATTGAAATATTTTCAGAAGTAATTTTTGGAATAAAAAGAGAAGAATTTATCAAATTTTCTGGCGAAAATGAAGAACTAATCAATAAATATAAAGAACTATTTTACGAAAAAACAAAAAAAATTTTTCCTTCTGATCCCTATGAATGTTTAAAAATGGCTATTGAGGGTGTTTTTAATTCTTGGAATAATCCGCGAGCCAAAGAATATCGGAAAATTTACCAAATTTCGGAAGATTTGGGAACAGCCGTTAATATCCAAGCAATGGTTTTTGGCAATTGGAACGAGAAGAGCGGCAGTGGTGTTTTGTTTACTCGTAATGTAAAAAATGGGGAAAATAAAATTTACGGTGAATTTCTTTTCCGCGCCCAGGGAGAAGATTTGGTTGCCGGTCACATTACGCCTTTACCCTTAGAAGTTTTAAAAGAAAAAATGCCTCAGGTATATGCTCAGTTAGAAAGCTATGTTAAAAAATTGGAAAGAAAATTGAAAGATGTGCAGGATGTGGAGTTTACGATTGAAGATGGTAAATTATATTTTCTTCAAACCCGGACCGCTAAAAGAACACCCTTAGCAGCCGTAAAAATTGCGGTTGATATGGTAAAAGAAAAGTTGATAAGTAAAGAAGAAGCAATAATGAGGGTTACTAATGAAGATATTGACTACTTTCTTCATCCCACTTTTGCTCCTAACCATCCTTTAAAAGTTTTAGCCGTGGGCAAGCCAGCTTCTCCCGGATGTGCGGTTGGCGAGATTGTTTTGACTGCTGAAAAGGCCGTTGAAATGGCGGAAAAAGGGAGAAAAGTTATTTTGGTAAGAGATTTTACTAAGGCTGATGATGTTGCGGGAATGGCTCGTTCCGAAGGTTTTGTAACTACCACTGGCGGCGAAACTTCTCACGCGGCAGTAGTTGCTCGGGGAATGGGTAAACCGTGTATTGTTGGTTGTTCGGATATCAGTATTGATTTTGAAAAAGGTTTGGTGAAAATAAAAAATGTTATTTTGAAAGAAGGCGATAAAATTTCCATAAATGGTGCCACCGGTGAGATTATTGAAGGAGAAGTTCCTTTAATCCGACCAGAATTTCCGAAAGAATTAACACTTTTGCTATCGTGGGCTGACAGTATTGCCAAAATGAAAGTAAGAGCCAATGCCGATACTCCAATAGATGCCGAAAATGCTAAAAAAATGGGTGCCGCTGGTATTGGTTTAGCTAGAACTGAGCATATGTTTTTTGCTAAAGAAAGAATTAAATATGTTCAGTTAATGATTTTGGCTAAAAACGAAGAGGAACGAAGGGAAATTTTAAAAAAACTATTGCCTTTTCAAAAGAATGATTTTAAAGAATTATTTAGGGTAATGAATGGTTTGCCCGTAACAATTCGTACCCTTGACCCACCTCTTCATGAATTTCTACCGCCAAAAGAAAATTACGAAGCAGTTGAAAATTTGGCTAATGAATTAGGGGTGGAAAAAGAAATTTTGATTAAGAAGATTGAAGAATTAAGTGAGCACAATCCAATGATGGGATTACGGGGATGTCGTTTAGGGATTATTTATCCGGAAATTACCGAAATGCAAGCTCGGGCAATATTTGAAGCCGCTTGCGAGGTAAAAGAAGAAGGGATAGAAGTAAATTTAGAAATTATGATTCCTTTGGTATCCATATCGGAGGAATTTTTAGCTCAAAAAGAAATTATAAAAAAAATTAGTCAAGAAGTTTTTAAAGAAAAAGGGATTAGTTTGCCTTATAAAATTGGCACAATGATGGAAACCCCTCGTGCCTGTTTGATTGCTCAAGAATTGGCTAAATATGTGGACTTTTTTTCTTACGGCACAAACGATTTGACCCAATTTGTTTATGGCTTTTCGCGCGATGATTCGGCAAAGTTTCTTATTCCTTATAAAAAAAAGAAAATCATCAATTTTGAACCTTTTGAAACAATTGATGAGCAAGGAGTAGGTTCTTTAATTGCTCTTTCGGTCACTTCGGCTCGAAAAATAAATAAAAATATTAAAATCGGTATTTGTGGCGAACATGGTGGCGATGAGAAAAGTATATTTTTTGCCCGAAAATTACGGTTGGATTATGTGAGTTGTAGTCCTTACCGAGTTCCCAAGGCGCGTTTAGCTTGTGCCCAAGCAGAGATTTATTTACAAAAAAAGAAAATAATGGAAACCACAACCAAATGAAAGAGTTAATTACTAAAAATGAAAATAAAATCTTATTAGTGGTGTTGGATGGTTTAGGGGGTTTGCCCCTCAACGGAAAAACCGAATTGGAAACGGCCAATACTGTTAATTTAGATGAATTGGCAAGTAAAAGCGAATTGGGTTTGACCATTGCTGTTGATTATGGCATAACCCCGGGTTCGGGCCCGGGGCATTTGGCTTTATTTGGTTATGATCCATTAAAAGTAATTATTGGTCGGGGAGTATTAGAAGCTTTAGGATTGGGTTTAACTTTGGATGAAGATACTTTAGCTATTAGAGGCAATTTTGCTACTTATAGAGATGGCAAAATTATTTCCCGAAGAGCCGGAAGGATAAGTAGTGAAGAAAATAAAAGATTATGTACCAAATTGAGTAACGCTATTAAAACGATATACGATTGTCAGATTGAATTTTACTCAGGAATTGAACATCGTTTTGTAATTTTAATAAAGGGAAAAGATTTACAAGAAGATGTGATGGAAACCGATCCGCAAAAAGACGGTTTACCGCCTTTTTTACCCGAAGCTCTTTCTTTAAAAAGCAAAAGGACCAGCGAAATTTTGAAAATATTAATAAAAAAGGGAACCGAGGTTTTAGAAGACGAGAAAGAGGCAAATTATTTTCTTTTGCGGGGATACAGCAAACTACCAAAGATTGAAAATTTCTGCGAAAAATATCAATTAAAAAGCTTGGCTATTGCTGCTTATCCGATGTATAAAGGAATTGCCTCTTTAATCGGAATGGAAACTGCAAATCGTTCTTTTAATAGTTGGCAAGAAGAGATAGCAGAATTGAAAAATAATTATCAAAATTATAACTTTTTTTATCTCCATTTCAAAGAGATTGATACCGCTGGCGAAGACGGCAATTTTGAAAAAAAAGTTTTTTTAATTGAAAAATTTGATAGTTTATTGCCAGAAATTTTAAAATTAAATTTTTCTGTTATCGCCATTGCTTCCGATCATTCCACACCAGCCTTATTAAAAAGCCATTCTTGGCATCCTTCGCCATTTCTTTTATATTCAAAATTTTCCCGACCTCACGGAAAAACAAAATTCTGCGAAAGAAGTTGCGAGAAAGGAAGTTTAGGAATATTTAAGGCAAAAAAAGTGATGAATTTGCTTTTAGCCTATTCCCAAAGATTAAAAAAATATGGTGCTTAGGAATTAGTCCCTTTGGTGTTTATGAAGATTACGGAGATATTCTAAAAGAGAGATATCCTTTGCCCTCCGTTCAGCATATTCTTTTTTTCTTATCTCATAGATAAATTTAAGATTTTCGTAAGGCCCAAGAAGACCGGTAATTTCTTCAGGCATCCTCATTTCTGGCGTTTTTCCGTAACCTAATTTTTGATTAACCTTTTTAAATTTTTGGTAAAGAAATTGGTTTGCCGAATAAGTGGTATCAACAGAAACAAAAACATCCATTTCGCTTACTGTGGCAATTGCAATATGACAGAAAGAAAATTCCATTTCGGGAGGTAAGATTTTTTCTTCTAAATAAGCATTTACCAATTGAGTAACATCTTCTAAGTCATATTCACATTCATATAATTTGGTTTTAGATATCAGGTTAAAAACATCTTCTTTTAAAGGCGAAGGTAGGGCTTTAAGTTCATAAAGAGTTAGTAAGGAGTAAAATCCAAAATATTCTCCTTTATTGAGAGAATCAAAAAGCGCTTCAAAAGCAGGTAGTTTTATTTTTTCAAAATAACCTACAAAGATACTTGGCGTCAAATAAAGTTTTAATTTCATAATTGATAATTACAACCCAAAAGATAAACTTTTTTATCTCTCTTTTTAATCGCATTGCGAGTATCAAAAATAAGTTTCGCATTTTTTAAAAGCCAATCATAATTATAGGCGGAATGGTCGGTTACTATTACCACGCAGGCTACTTTTTTAAGCAGATTTTCGTTTAATTTTACTGAGCGGTATTCCTTTTTATTGATCTTTAAAACCGGTACATAAGGGTCATTATAATATATTTTTTTTACTTTCCCTTCTAAAAGAGAAATAATTTTAATTGCTGGGGAATTGCGAGTATCACTCACATTTCTTTTAAAAGCTGCCCCTAAGATTAGGATTTCCGCCTCTTTTATTTTTATCTTATTTTGCCCTAAAATGTCAAAAAGCTTATCAACAACAAAGAAAGGCATATACTCATTAGTTTCCGCAGCCAATTCAATGAAATTTACATGGAAATCATATTCCCTTGCCTTCCAAGAAAGATAATAAGGGTCAACTAAAATACAATGGCCACCAATTCCTGGCCCCGGATAAAAAGGCATAAAACCAAAAGGTTTAGTAGAAGCCGCTTCAATTACTTCCCACACATTGATATTTCCCATTCTTTCGCAAAGTAAAGCCAATTCGTTTACCAAAGCGATATTTACACTTCTAAAAATATTTTCTAAAAGTTTTGCCATTTCTGCCACTCTTGGCGAAGAAACGGGAAAAACCTGGTCAACAATTTTTTCGTAAAAAATTTTGGTTAAATAGGTACATTTTTCAGTTACTCCCCCAACCACAACCGGAGTGTTTTTAATTGTCCAAACTTTATTTCCGGGATCAATTCTTTCGGGAGCAAAAGCTAAAAAATAATCTTTGCCAATTTTTAAACCGCTCTCATCCAAAATTGGTTTTAATACTTTTTCAGTTGTTTCCGGATAGGTAGTACTGCGGAGGATAATTAATTGTCCCTTTCTCATTCTTTTGCTAATCTCTTTACCGGATTCAATAATATAAGAAATATCCGGGTCCTTTGTGGAAGTAAAAGGTGTGGGTACCGCAATGTTAATAATATCACAATCTTCTACTTTTTGGTAATCAGAGTATACTTTTAAAATACCCTTTTTAATAAGATTTTTAACGGCTTCATTTTTCACATCTTCTAAATAACTTTCGCCACTCCGCAATTTCTTTATTTTTTCTTTATCAATGTCAATACCAATGACGAAAAAGCCGGCCTCACCGATAGCAATTGCTAAAGGAAGACCAACATAGCCAAGGCCAATTATCCCAACAACCGCCTCTTTTTTTTCGATCTTTTCTTTCAGTTCCATATCAAAAAATAATTGTCTTGTCAAAACTTCGATACTGAATTGCTTCAGCAATATGGGCTTCTTTAATTTTCTCTTCGCCCGCTAAGTCAGCGATCGTTCGGGCTACTTTCAGAATCCGATGATAGGCGCGGGCCGAAAGACCAAATTTTTCCATTGCCAATTTTATTAAATTTTGACTTTTTTCACTTATTTCGCAAAATTTCTTAATATCTTTATTATCCATTTGGGAATTGGCAAATATCTTCTTCTTTTTCAATTCACTAAATCTTTCGTGCTGAATTTTCCTTGCCTTTTCTACCCTTTCTCTAATGGTTTTAGAACTTTCACCGCTATCTTTATTTGTTAATTCTTCAAATTTTAAAGAAGGAACTTCAATTTGGATGTCAATTCGGTCAAGTAAAGGACCAGAAGCTTTTTGGCGATATCTTTTTATCGCATTTGGAGGACAAGTACAATTTTTGTAAGGATCGCCAAAATAACCACAAGGACAAGGGTTCATCGCCGCTATTAACATAAAACGGGCCGGATAGGTCACCGTAAATTTACTTCTGCCAATAGTAATAAAGCCATCTTCTAAGGGTTGTCTTAAGGATTCTAAAACATCCCGATGAAATTCCGGCAATTCGTCCAAAAAGAGAACCCCATTGTGAGCCAAAGAAATTTCTCCGGGTTTAGGAATTGCGCCACCACCAATGAGATTAGCTTCCGAAGTTGTGTGGTGGGGAGCGCGGAAGGGGCGAGTAGCAATCAGTGGTTGGTTATTGGGTAGATAACCAGCAACACTATGGATTTTAGTAGTCTCTAAGGCCTCTTCTATATCCATTTTTGGTAAAATAGTTACCACTCTTTTTGCTAACATCGTCTTACCTGAACCTGGAGGACCAATCATTAAAACATTGTGACCACCAGCCGCAGCAATTTCTAAGGCTCTTTTCGCATGAAACTGACCTTTCACATCAGTAAAATCAATATCATATTCCGAATAAGTATCAAAGATTTCGTCAATATTAATTTTTGTCTCTTCAACATTTAATGAACCATTAAGAAAATTTATCACTTCATTTAAATGGGAAAAACCAAAAACCGCTATTTCTTTTACAATTGCTGCCTCTTTAGCATTTTCTTTTGGTAAGATAATTCCTTGAAAACCTAATTGTTTAGCCATTAAACTCATTGGCAATACTCCTCTAATCGGTCTTAATAAACCATCTAAAGAAAGTTCGCCCAAAATGATAAATCTTTCAAAATTTTTGTTTTTTATAACTCCAAAAGCAGAAAGGATACCACAAGCAATTGGTAAATCAAAAGCCGCTCCTTCTTTTTTAATATCCGCCGGTGCCAAGTTAATAGTAATCTTTCTTAAAGGAAAGGGATAACCATTATTTTTTATTGCCGCTTGAACGCGGTGTTGTGATTCTTTGATTGCCGTATCCGGAAGACCAACAATATTAATTCCGGGTAAACCAGGAGAAAGATCAACTTCTACAGTAACTAAAAAACCATTAATACCATAAACCGAGGCTGAATATAATTTAGAAAGCATTTTTTATATGTTCAATTAAAAATTTTCCACTCTTTTTTACTAAACCAATTATATCAAACCTTATCTGTTTATCCATAATTCCATTTTCACTTAAATAATTTAAAGCCAAATTTTTTAGTTTTTCAATCTTTCTTTTGGTGATCGTGAGAATTGGGGAGAAGTCATTTTTTTCTTTGCTTCTAACTTCAACAAAAATAATTTCGTTATTTTTCTCCGCAATAATATCCACCTCACCAAATCTTTTTTGATAATTTTGACAAATGATTTTATAGCCGGCCTTTTTTAAATAATTACTAGCAATTTTTTCTCCGATTTTGCCAATCTTTTTTTTCATAAAAAACTTAACCGGTGAAGAATTGTGGGACCATATTTTTTAATTGCCTGCCGGTGAACCTTTGTGGGGTAACCTTTATTTTTATAAAAAAAATAATTGGGGAAATATTGGTGAAATTTTCTCATTATTTTATCCCGACAAACTTTGGCTAAGATAGAAGCGCAGGCAATAGAAAGGACCTTCTTGTCACCTTTAATAATGCCAATATTTTCAATACCTAAATCAGGAATATTAAAACCATCAATCAAAACTAAATCGGGTTTGATTTTTAAACGGTCGATCGCTTTTTTCATTGCCAAAATAGTTGCTTCTTTAATATTTATTTCGTCAATCTTTTTGTTACCCACTAAGGCCAAGGAATAATCCAAACAGCAACTTTTAATTTTGGGAACTAATCTTTCTCTTTCTTGAGGTTTTAATTCTTTTGAATCCTTGACACCTTTAAGCCTTTTTTTTAAATCTAAAATAACACAGCAGGCGACTACTGGTCCAGCTAAACAACCCCGACCAACCTCATCACAACCAGCAACTATTAATCCTTCTTTTTTAGCCTTTCTCTCTAAATAATGGCGCATTAGCTCTCTTTTTTTGCCTCTTCGCTTATTTCGGCGGTCTTTTCGCTTTTTTCCAATTCTTCCTTGGTTACGGCTCTCTCCCTTTTTAATTTTAAGCTTTTTCTTTCGCGTAAATAATAGATTTTCGCCCTTCTTACCTTTGCCCGTTTTTTAATTTCAATTTTGGTGATTAAAGGTGAATATAAAGGGAAGATTCTTTCCACCCCAACGCCGTAAGAGATTTTTCGGACAGTAAAAGTTTTGCTTTCATTTTTTCCCCGAATAGCCAAAACCACACCTTCGAATACTCCGTGTTTTTCGGTATCACCTTCGAAATATTTGAAGTGGACCCTGATAGTATCGCCAACTTTAAAATCGGGAATCTTCTTTTCCATAGGAAGTATTATAATAAAAGAGAAAATAAAAGTCAATCAATTAAAATATTGATTTTATAAAAATATTTAATATAATTTTCTCTTATGAAAAAAAAGTTTGCTTTTTATTGGGCTGCTTCTTGTGGCGGTTGTGAAATTGCCGTTTTAGATATTAATGAAAAAATTTTAGAGGTAATAAAGAATGCGGATATCCTTTTTTGGCCAGTAGCGATTGATACCAAATATAAAGATGTGGAGGCTTTAACGGATAATTATTTTGATTTCTGTTTTTTCAATGGCTCAATAAGAAATTCTGAACAAGAACATTTAGCTAAACTTTTACGGAAAAAATCAAAAAATCTTGTGGCTTTTGGTTCTTGTGCCTGTGAAGGTTGTATTCCTGGGCTTGCTAATCTTTATAAAAGAGAAGATATTTTAAGAAGGGCCTTTTTAGAAACTGAATCAACAAAAAATTTAAAAGAAATTATACCGCAGAAAGAGACTCCTTATAATGGTGAAAAGTTAGTATCTTCCGAATTTTATTCTCAGGTTTTTCCCTTAGACGAAATAGTGGAGGTTGACTATTATCTTCCTGGTTGTCCACCGCCAACGGGTTTAATTATTTTGGCAATGGAAAAAATTTTTAACAACGAAGAACTTCCTAAAAAATCAGTTTTGGCACCAGCAAAATCTTTATGCGATACCTGTGAGCGCAACGAAAGTTTTCCGAAGAAAATGCCGGAGATTAAAAGAATGATTGACATTCAACCAGATCCTAAGATTTGTTTTTTAACCCAGGGAATAATCTGTTTGGGTCCGGCAACGAGGAGCGGATGTAATAATTTATGTATAAAAGGTAATGCCCCCTGTAGCGGTTGTCTTGGCCCTTTACCGGAAGTCCCTGACCAAGGAGCAAAAATGATTAGTGCTTTGGCATCCATTTTACTTTTGGATGAAGAAAGAAAGAATTATGAAGATTTTTATAAAATTTTGGAAAGAGAATTAGAAAAGATTAAAGACCCAGTAGGAACATTTTATATGTATAGTTTGGCCAAAGCCATCCTTAATAAAAGGAGAGAAAAATGAAAAAGATTTCTATTGACCCAATTACCCGGTTAGAAGGTCACGGAAAGATTGAGATTTTTTTAGAAGCGGGAAAGGTAAAAGATGTCTTTTTAGTGGTTCCCGAATTCCGTGGTTTTGAAAAATTCTCCGAAGGAAGAAAAGCCGAAGATATGCCCCAATTAACTTCTCGCATTTGTGGTGTTTGTCCGGTAGCCCATCATTTTGCTGCTACTAAAGCATTAGACGACGCCTTTTCTTGTGAAGTGCCAAAAAAGGCAAAAAAATTAAGAGAACTTATGTATTGTGGTTATATAATTTATGACCATATCTTACATTTTTATTTTCTTGGTGGTCCGGATTTTTTAGTTGGTAAAGATGCGCCGAAAGAGAAGCGAAATATTATAGGTGTTATTGAAAAATATGGCGAAAAAATTGGTTTAGAAGTTATTAAACATCGGGCATATGGTCAGAAGATTACGGAAATAATTGGTGGAAAAGCTACCCATCCGGTTTGTGGAGTTCCTGGAGGAGTTACTAAAGGAATAAGTGAAGAAGAAAGAAAAGAGATAGAAGAGATGGCAAAAAGTTGTGTCGATTTTTCCCTTTTCACCTTGGATATTTTTAAGAAAAATATTTTAAAAAGCGATGATTATAAAGATTTATTTTTCAATGAAAAATACGAGCTGACGGTTTATAATATGGGTTTAGTTGATGATGATAAATCACTAAACTTTTATGATGGCAAAGTTAGAATAACTTCTCCGGATAATAAAGAATTTGCTTTATTTGAGCCAAGGGAATATTTAGAATATATTGAGGAAGAAGTTTTTGGGTGGTCCTATGTAAAATTTCCCTATTTAAAAAAGATTGGTTTTAAAGGGTTTAGTGACGGAATTAATAATGGTGTCTATCGGGTTGGTCCGCTTGCGCGGCTAAATGTTTCCGAATATTTAAAGACAAAAAACGCCCAAAAAGAATTTGAAGAATTTTATAATACCTATGGTAAAAAACCGATAAATAACATTTTTGCCTATCATTGGGCAAGGTTGATTGAACTTCTTTATGCTTCGGAGAGGGCATTAGAACTAGCATCCGAAAAAGAGATAATCGGCTTTGATAATATAAGAAATCTGAATTACAAGATAAAAAAAGACGGTGTGGGAATTGTGGAAGCAGCCAGGGGAACATTAATTCACCATTATTTTTTAAAGGAAGACGGAACGATTGAAAAAGTAAATCTTATTGTGGCAACCACTAATAATAATATTGCTTTAAATATGAGTTTAAAGATTGGCGCCTTATCGGTTGAAGATAGTATAGAAAGGGAAGACGAAAAGTTATTAAATAGGATTGAGATGTTTTTCCGTGCTTATGACCCTTGTTTAGCTTGTGCTTCTCATTATTTAAATTTTCGGATAATTGAAAAAAATAAAAATAAAATTGTAATTACCTTTTAATCTCCCTCCCAACTGTTCTCTAAACTCTTCAGGGGACGGATATTTTTTGGTATTGATTTTCAATAATTTATGGCAGCAAGATAAAAATTTAGTAAAATCTTTAAAAATTCATTATTTTCTTTTAACTTTTCTACCATATTATATATAACGAAAATAAAAAAACTTTCTTACCCCAAAAATTTTTATTGATATAACCTTGACATTCTAAATATTTTTGTTAAAATATTAATGGTTGATGTTAGAAAAAAAAAGTGTTGCGATTATTGGTACCCAATGGGGAGACGAAGGCAAAGGTAAGATTGTTGATTTTTTTTGTAAGGATGCTGATGGTTGTGTTCGCTTTCAAGGCGGTCCTAACGCCGGTCACACAGTAGTTTTTAATGATAAAAAAATAATTTTTCATCAATTACCCAGTGGTCTTTCCCACAGTCATTTGAAAGGTTATATTGCCAGTGGTTGTGTTATTGATTTAGAAGTTTTAAAAAAAGAAATAGAAGAATTAAAGGAATTAGGAATAGAGATTAAAAATCGACTTTTTATTGATTACCGGTGTCATCTTATTTTTCCTTTTCATAAAGAACTTGATAGAAAAAAAGAAGAATTAAAAAAAAGTGAAAAGATTGGTACTACTCAAAAAGGGATCGGTCCCGCCTATGAAGATAAATATCAAAGAACCGGCATCAGAATTGGTGAATTGAAAGATTTTGATAATTTTTCCGAAAGATTAAAACAAGAATTTCTGAGGAAGAATTATTTGCTAATGGAAATTTACGAAAGTCAGCCAATTTCCGAAAAGGAATATCTAAATTTTGTGAAAGAGAATAAAGAACTTTTTCTTTCTTTAATAACCGATGTGAGTGAAGAGGTTTATTATCAGTTGAAAGCAGGTAAAAAAATTATCTTTGAAGGTGCCCAAGGAACTCTTTTGGATATTAATTTTGGCACCTATCCTTATGTCACCAGTTCTTCAACGATTGCCGGTAGTATTGCTGGTCAGGTTGGTATTCCTTCCGATATGATTGAAGAAGTTATTGGTGTTGCGAAGGCTTATACTACCCGGGTTGGCGAAGGTCCTTTTCCCACCGAATTGACTGATGAAATTGGTCAGTGCCTTCAAGAGAAAGGCAAGGAGTTTGGGGCCACTACCGGAAGAAAAAGAAGGTGCGGTTGGTTTGACTGCGGAATAATAAGGTATGCTAAAAGGCTTAACGGCTTTAAAAAGTTGATTATCACCAAAATTGATATTCTTTCTGGACTGAAAGATTTAAAAATTGCTGACGGTTATTTTTATAAAGAAAAAGAAATTGCTGAATTCACTCCGGCATTAGCTTATGATTTAAAGCCAAAATATCTTTCTTTAAAACCTTTCAATCAAGATTTCAGTAAGGTTAAAAAGTATAAAGATTTTAGCGAAGAAGTTTTAAATTTTTTGGCAACTATTGAAAAGTTAACTGGCTGTGAGATTTTAGCAGTTTCTATTGGGGAAAAAAGGGAAGATATAATTTTTAAAGAATAAGAATGTTGTTACCAAGTAATAAAGGGAAAAGGAATTCCCTTTCGGTTGTTATTCCGGTCTACAACGAAGAAGAGGTTTTGAATTTACTTCATCAGGAATTAACATCCGTTTTAAATTCTTTAAATATGGAATACGAAATTATTTATGTTGATGATGGCAGTGTTGACAGCTCCTATCTTCTTTTAAAAAAGTTTGCCCAGACTGACCGGAGAGTGAAGGTGATAAAACTGGCAAGAAATTTTGGGCAGCAGGCAGCAGTCAGTTGCGGATTAGAATATTGTAAAAATGATGGGGTAATAATTATGGATGCTGACCTGCAGGACTCACCCCAGTTGATAAAGGAGTTTGTTAAATATTGGCAGATGGGTTATGATATTGTCTATCATATAAGAAAAAGAAGAATTGGCGAACCTTTCTGGAAGGTTTTGGGAATGAAAATCTTTTATTTTCTTTTAACCCGTTTTTCCAATATTAATATTCCGCCTAATGTTGGTCTTTTTCGTTTGGTAGACAGAAAAGTTGTTTTGGCGTTAAAAAATTTGAAAGAGGAAAAGAAATTTTTGCCGGGACTTTTTGCCTTCCTTGGTTTTTCTCAGATTGGGATAGAAAGTGAGAGGGGGGAAAGAAAAGGCGGAAAAAGTAAATCCTTTTTCAAATTAGCTGCTTTAGCTATTGACGGTTTAATCAATTTTACTTCCCTACCGATAAGAATAATCCAATTTTTTTCGTTAATTTTTATATTTTTAACAATTATTTTTTTTATTATTTTTCTCATTGTTAAAAGTAAAACAATTTTATTACTCTTGGGAGTTTTTCTTTTACTTTCAATTTTATTTATTGCTCTTTCAATAGTCGGTGAATATCTTTTGCGAATCCATTTTGAATTGAAAAAAAGACCAGAATATATTATTCAAGAAATTCATAATCTCTAATGAAAAAAAGGGACTTTTTTTATCTTTTTTTAATGTTTTTTTTAATTTTTATTTTTTATAAAGAAATTATTTTTAAAGAAAAGTTTTTGTGGGATGATATTTTATACCAATGGTATCCCTTTTTAACTTATTTGAAAGAAAGTATCAAAAAATTGAAATTACCGGTTTGGAATCCCTATGTTTTTTCCGGAATGCCTTTTTTAAATGATATTCAATCACAGGTTTTTTATCTTCCCAACTACTTTTTTCTCTTTTTAAACGGTCTTAAAAAGTTAACTTATTACCAAGTGGAATTGATTGTTATCTTTCATATCTTTTTAATCTTTTTTTTCTCTTTTATATTACTAAAAAGCTTAAAAATTGACAAAAAAATTGCCTTTTTAGGTTCCCTTATTTTAACCTTTTCTTCTTTTGTTACTTTAAGAACAATTCAACTCGGTCCTTTGGCAGTTTTTGCCTATTTTCCCATTATTACCTATTTCTTTTTAAAATTTTTAAAAGAAGAAAAAATTAGTAAAAATGCTGTCTACGGAGGTATTTTCTTTGGTTTATCTTTTTTAGCAGGTTATCCCCAATTTTCTTTATTTTTGATTTACACTCTTCTTTCATATTTTCTTTTAAATATTTTTCTTTTCAAAAAAATAAATCGTTATCAAATTATCAATATTTTTATCTTCTTTTTAATCGGTTTTGGTTTAGCAATGATCCAATTTTATCCTTCTTATAAATATCTGCCCTTTACCGTGAGAAAAAGACTCACTTTTGAAGAGGCCAGCGATGGCTCTTTATCCTTTCTCCAGTTGATTAATATTTTTATTCCAAAATTTTTTGGCAGCGTTAGCGGCGATTTAACCGATACCATTCCTTATTGGTTGTATCCTTTTGGTCATTATTATTGGGAAGCGGGTATTTATTTAGGAATATTGCCTTTCTTTTTTGCCCTTTATGGTTTATTCTATTCGCCAAGGAAAGAAAAATATCTTTTTTTCATTCCGGCAATTTTTGGTATTTTATTAGCTTTTGGTAAAAATTTCTTTTTGTATAACCTTCTTTTTAATATTTTACCCGGATTAAAACAGTTTCGTTTTCCTTCTCGTTTTTTAGCCATTTATATTTTTAATTTTGCTATTTTAGCCACCTTTGGTATCGAAAAATTCTTAAAAGAAGAAAGAAACAATTATTATAAATTTTTGATTGCCTTCTTTATAATCTCTTTATTTTTCTTTTTTATTTTTAAAGAAAAAATTCCCGAAAAATTTTATAAAAATGGAGAAACCCAATTTTTAATCTTTCTTTTCTTTTTAATATTGACAATTTTTCTCTTCTTTTTTAAATTTAAAAATACCTTTATCGCTTTGATAATTATTGGTGCTATCAGTTATTTTGATCTTTATCTCTTTGGTAATAAATTTAGCAAAAGTTCAATCTCTGATGAAGATTATTATCCCTATACCACCTTAGTAAGGAAGCTTCAAAAAGAAAGAGAAAAAGAATTCTTTAGGATAAATTCCCGAGAAGATAGTTATATGATATTAAAAAGAAACGAAGGTTGCCTTTGGGGTTTAGAATTATTAGAAGGATATACTCCTTTAAATTTAGCCAAATTTTCTAATTTTCCAATTAAAAAAGACAAAAAATGTGAATTGCTTAATGTGAAATATAAAATTAAAGTTGAGTCTAACAAAATGGATTTGGTGATAAACGAAAAATATTTACCCCGGGCAAAACTTTATTACGATTATCAGGTAGTTTTAAAGGATGAAGATATTTGGGACCTATTAAATTCCGATACCTTTGATATTTTTAATAAAGTAATTTTAAAAGAAACGCTACCTGACTTTTTGATTATTAAAGAAAAAGAAAAAATAAAAAATAATTTGAAAATTCTTAAATATGATGTTGATGAAATTCTTATTGAAGTGGAAAGTAATTATCCAGCAATTTTATTGCTTTCAGAGGTTTATTATCCCGAATGGGAAGTAAAGATTGACAATCAAAAAGAGAAGATTTACGAAGCCAATTATCTTTTAAGAGCAGTAAAAATAAAAGAAGGAAAACATTTGGTAAAATTTTATTATAACAAAAAAAATATTTTTATCGGTTTTATTTTCACTCTTTTCACAATAATTTTTACTATCTCCCTTTTAGTTTTTTTAAACAAATTTCGCAAAAGTTAGGACCCTTTCTATCAGTATCAGCTAACGAATTAGAAAAAAACATTACGCATGTTGGATTTTTACAATGTTCTAAATAAAAAAGATGACCAATTTCATGAACTGCTTCTTTTAACGCTCGTAAAAAGAAAAGGGATTCGTTTTTTGGTTTGTTATAGAATTCTTCTTTTAATCGGGTTAAAGAGATGAGAGCAGTTTTTTCCAATGGGGAGGCTAAGCCAAAAATGAAATTTAAATTTTCTACATAAAGGTCAACATCACAGATTCCCAAAATTAAATGGTTTTCTTTATATTTTTTATTTTTTCTTAACTCTTTTATAAAATAATTACCATTATACTGTTTTCTTTTTGTTGAATAACCACCTTTTGGTAACGAGATTGGTGAATCAATAATTACCGATATTTCAAAAATTTTGAACAGCTCCTTTTGTAAATAAGTAAACAAATTGGGTTCCTCTAATAAAAAGGGAACAAGAATAATGGTATCAATAACCATTTCTTAATTTCTTTAAGCCAATGAGAATTTTTTCGCTATGAACCCCTTGGCGCAAGTGGAGGAGTTCTTTTTTCTTTTCTTCTTTTAATCTTTTGGTTTTTTCATTTTGACCGTAAATTTTTTCATAGGCAGATATACCGGCAATCTTACCTTCAATCATTGCCGTCGAAGCTTCCTCAATACCACTCACATCACCACAAACAAAAATATTTTCAATACTGGTTTCATAATTTTCATCATAATAGGGAACAAAACCACCAAGTTCAGGAATGTATAAAAGTTTAGCATTTATCTGCCAAAGCAAATCAATAAAAGGAGTCAAACCAACTGCCAAGCAGATAAAATCAACTTTCAATCTTTTTTCTGTTCCTTTTATCACCTTAAAATTCTTATCAACTTTCGCAATTACTGCTCCTTCCACTTCATTTTTACCAATGGCTTTGATAATTGTGTGGGAGGTTAAAATTGGAACACCACACCGTTTTAATTTTGCGTAATGAACATACCAGCCAGAAACCTTAGGTAAAATTTCCACCACTGCAGCCACTTCAATATCGGCTTGTAATAACTGATAGGCAACAATTAAGCCGATATTGCCACTGCCGACCATTAAACAGCGTTTTCCTGGCCGGACTCCATATTGATTAACTAAAGTCTGTACTGCCCCAGCACCATAGACTCCCGGCAAATCATTATTTTCAAAAAGAAGAAAATTTTCGTAAGCACCGGTAGCAATTATTATTGCTTCGGCAGTTATTTTCATTAATCTTTCATCTTTAACAACCGCAACAATCTTTTTCTCATTTTCTAAATATAAACCAACTGCGCAGGCATTTAATAACAATTTAATTTTTTCTTCTTTTTTTATTCTTTCTTCAAAAATTTTGGCAATCTCAAATCCCCTTAATCCACAATATAATTCTCGGGAACCGAAAAATTTGTGGGTCTGTTTTACCAATTGACCACCAATATAAGGATTTTCATCAATCAAAAGGACTTCGCCTCCCAACTGGGCAATCGTTAAAGCTGCCTGACAGCCAGCAGGACCAGCCCCAATGACCAAAATTTTTGTTTCCCAATCTTTCATAACTTATTGCCTTTCAATTACCATACCTTCTTTTAAAGGAGTGATACAAACCATCACATTTTTTTTACCATTAACCTTCATCAGGCAGGAGGAACAACGACCAATTGCACAGAAAAACCCTCTTTTTCTTTTTTTCTCTTTGGTAATGTGAAAAACTTTAATACCGTTGGCAATCAAAGCCGCAGCAATTGTTTCTCCTTCGTAACCGTAATATTCTTTCCCTTCAAAATAAAATTTTACCATCTTTTTCTTTTCAAAATTTAAAATTGGATGGTTCTCGATTCTGAGATTATAATTCTTTTTTTGCATATTCACAAGCATTAATAAAGAATCTTAAACCATAAATTTTATCAATTCTTAAAGGATGATGCAAAGAAAAAATAAATCTTTCTGGATGGGGCATTAGGCCAAAAATCCGACCAGTAGTATCACAAATACCGGCAATATCCCAGATAGAACCGTTAGGATTGTCAATATAGGTTAAAACAATTTGGTTATTATTTTTCAATTGATTTAAGACAATTTCTTTATCAGTAAAAAATTTTCCTTCAGCGTGGGCAATAGGTAATTGGATAACTTCATCCAAATCTTTAATGAAAGGAGTTTTAGCATTATGATTTACTCTTAAAGAAACCCACCGGCATTCAAACTTTTGCGAATCGTTAAAAGTTAGGGTGACTAAGGGTGGAACAAAATATTCATCAAAACCAGGTAAAAGACCGGCTTTACAAAGAACTTGAAAGCCATTGCAAATACCTAAAATTAATTTACCCGCTTTTATAAATTCTTGTATTTCCTCTTGAAAATAATACCGTAGCTCATTAGCTAAGATTTTTCCTGCTGAAATATAATCGCCATAGGTAAAACCGCCGGGGAGACAAAGAAGATGGAATTCTTTTAAAAGTTTTTTATTTCTCTTTAAATAATTAATATGATAAGTAAAAACTTCAGCACCACTTTTTTCAAAAGCAAAAGCAGTTTCTTCATCACAATTGGTGCCGCTGGTGAAAAGAATTAATACTTTTACCTTTTTCTTTATTAACATTTCTATTATTAAAATAAAAATTTTTTAAAAATCAAATAATTTGACATAAAAAATTTTTTTAATATAATTTTTAGTTATGATTTTTGTTCTTGATGAAATTAGTTTAAGAAATCTCTTTCATCAATGGTTGCTTAATTATAAAATTTTTATTCCCGAACTTTCTAATGGACAAAAAATTCCCAATCTGGCGCTTTTAGATAAAGAAAAATTAGAAAAATTTTCAACCACAGTTTTTTTAAATATCCGCACCAGTGAACCCTTGAAAGCAGTTTTTTCTTTACCCAAGGAAAAAGTTGCGATTTTTAATGATAAAGAGGAAAAAGAGGGTAAAGAAGATAAAGAAGAAAAGAAAAACTTGGTGATTGGTGCTAAGGTTTGCGATTTAAGACCCTTAGCAGTTCTCAAAAAGATGTATTTAGAAAAAAATTTTGTCTTGGAAGAATTTAGAGAGAAATTAGAAAACACCTTAATTATTTCTGCCGATTGTCCCTTTCCTCAAGAAAGCTGCTTTTGTAATCTGGTTGGTTTAAAACCTTATGCAGAAAAAGAGGTTGATGGGATAATTGCTGATTTAAATCTTTCTTTTATTGATAATAAAATTTTAATAGAAGTTTTTACTAAAAAAGGAGAAGATTTATTAAAAGATAGAATTGGCGTAAAACTGGAAGAAGCTGATAAAGAGATTTTAGAAAAGCAAAAAGCGATAAGAAAAAAAGCCGAAGATTATTTAAGAAAAATAAACGAAAAAGATTTAGCGGAAAATATAAGTGAAAAAATTCTGGTTGCCAAGGAGAAATTTTGGGGTGAGCTTTTAAAAACCTGTGTCGAATGTTTTGGCTGTCTTTATATCTGTCCAACCTGTTTCTGTTTTCTTTTAGGGGATTTTTTTGTAGAAAATCACTACGAACGAATAAAATTTTGGGATACCTGTTATCATCCCATGTATGCGCGCGTTGCTGGCGGTTTAAATCCGCGGGCAGAATTTTATAAAAGGGGAAGAAATCGTTTCCATTGCAAATTTGCCAATTTTTATTTAGAATATAATTTTTATGCTTGTTCCGGTTGCGGTCGTTGTTTTCATGTCTGTATGGGAAAAATTGATATTAGAAAAATTTTGTTATCCCTATGAGTAAGATATTTACACCAATAAAGGCTAAGATTTTAGAAATTATTGATGAAACACCAACAATTAAAACTTTTGTTTTAAAACCGGAAGAAGAATTTAATTTTTTAGCTGGTCAGTTTGCGGCTTTAACCTGTTTTGGAATAGGTGAGGGTTTCTTTACTCCTTCTTCTTCTCCCTATGATAAAGAAAAAGTAGAATTTACTATTATGAAGGTAGGTCGCGTTACCAGCGGTTTATTTAACCTTAAAAAAGGTGATTTTGTTGGTCTTCGCGGTCCCTTTGGTAAACCTTATCCTTTAAATAAATTTGAAGGCAGAGAAGTTTTTATCGTTGGTGGTGGTGTGGGCATGGCACCGCTCCGAAGTCTTTTTTTAGCACTTTTACATGATCTTCCAAAATATAAAAAAGTATATATTCGTTACGGCGCGCGCACACCAAAAGATTTGGTTTATAAAAGCTCACTTTTTGAATGGCAAAAGATTGAAAATGTTGATGTGGAATTAACAGTTGATGTGGGGGACGAGGGTTGGCAAGGTAAAGTGGGTGTAGTAACTATTCTTCTTGATGAAATTCCTTGCGATGTGAATACTGCTTGTGCCGTTGTTTGTGGGCCGCCATTGATGATGAAGTTTACCTTACAAAAACTTTTGGAAAAGGGTTTTCACGAAGATAATATCTATTTATCAATGGAAAAAAATATGTCTTGTGCGGTTGGGATGTGTGGTCATTGTCGCTTGGGTAAATATTTTATTTGCCAAGATGGTCCGGTATTAACTTACAAAGAGATAAAAGATATTGAAGACCCATTTATTTAAATGGTAAAGATTAATTGTCCCTTTTGTGTTTTAAATTGTTCCTTAGGAATAAAGAAAGAAAAATTTAAATTCGCAATTGAATATGAAAATTCCCTTTGTGCGAAAGGAAATGCCATTCCCCTTTTATTAGATAGTCCCAAACGGCTATCAGCCTCTTTTTGGATTAATAATGGAGAAATTAAAAAAGTAAATTGGGAAGAAATAATTAAGGAAATTTCTTCTTCTTTTAAAAAATATTCTAAAGAAGAGATTGCTATCGGTTTGGATAGTTATTTAAAAGAAGATGAAAAGAAAAAAATTTATGGCTTTTTTAAATCCTTAGGAATAGAAAACATTTTTACCAGTTACTTAGATTCTGATTTATTTTTCTTATTTAAAGCCAATGGAACAAAAATTGGAAATATAGAAATGATTGATAAAGCCGATTTTATTCTTTTTATTGGTGATGTTTTTGGCAGTTTTCCTTTAATTGCCAAGAAGGTTTTAAAAAGAAAATACGAAGATAAAAAAGTTTATCTCTGTGGTATTGATGTCATTAAAAATCGGATTTTTGGTTTTGCTAATCAATTTCTTACGGTCAAAATTGGTACCGAACCTTTGGTTTTATTTTCAATAGCCGAAAAGGCCCAGCTAATAAAGACGAGAGAGATTAAAATTGCCGAAGTGGAAAAAGAAATATCACCATTGCTTTCGCAAATTGATTTATTAACCGAAAAACTTTTAAATGCTCAAAATGGTTTAGTAATAATGTCTTTAGAAACTGCCAGAAGCTTTGAGCCTATTTTGTATTCCCTATTAGCCCAGGTTCTTTGTAATAAAAAAACTAATCTCTATTTTATTGGTTTAAAAAACGACGCTTCTATTTTAGGTGATCTTCCTTTTGGTGAAATTTTGGAAAAATTATCCGCCGGTAAAATAAAAATGTTAATAAATTTTGGTAGCAGTTTTTCCTTCCTCTTACCGCAAATTAATCAAAAGGTTAAAAATTGTGAAAAGATATATTTAACAAGTTTTTATCGGTTACCTTGGGAAAGCCTTAGCAATATTTATCTTTTACCCCAGAGTTTAAACATTGAAGATGGAAATAACCTTCTTCCTTATTCAGGAAGCAAAACGGTTTCCTGGTGGTTAGCCGAAATTGCTAAAAACTTAAATTGGGAAATAAAAGAAGCTGATTATCCCAAAGAAAAGATTTATAAAGAAAAAGATATTATTTCCAAATTTGGTAATTATTTAGATTTCTACAAAAAGGAATTAAAGGAAAAGATTGATAAAAGTCTTGTTATTATTGGCAAAAAAGAACCTTTTTATTTTTTAGACCTTTTTGAAAAAGATAATTATCTTTATCTAAATAAGCAAAAGGAAATTAAACTTGGGTTACCGATAAAAATAAAAAAAGAATTAGAAGAAAATATCGGTGTTTTGGAATTAGAGAATTTGGAAAATAAAAAATATTTTCCTTTAGTTATTGACGGAAAAGAAAAATTTGTTATACTTATACCTTTAATCGTAGAAAATGGATGAAAGAAGGTATTTAGTTTTAGATTTAGATTTATGCATTGGTTGTCGTTCCTGTGAATCAGCCTGTCGTAGTTATTTTGAGAACGAAAAAAGATTAACAGTGAACGAAATAAAACCTTATGTAACTTTGCCCCAAGCTTGCAAACATTGTGAAGAACCATTATGTTTAGCTGCTTGTCCTTTTGGGGTAATAAAAAGAGACGAAGAAAAAGGAATAGTTTTTCAAGCAAGTTTCCATTGCGTTGGTTGCAAAAGTTGTGCTTTGGCATGTCCCTTTGGAGTGATTGAAAATAATTTATCTTTCCATGTTACTCAAAAATGTAATCTCTGTTATGAAAATGAAAAAGGACCAAGGTGTGCTCTCTCTTGTGCTACTGGAGCTTTAAAATTTATTAAAGAAAGCGAGCTTGAAAAAGTAAAAGTAGGTGTAAGATTTATTTCTCGTTCACCCTATTGGCGGCGGGTATGAAGGTTTTGACTTTTTTATTTAACTTTTTTGTTTTTCCCGGATTTTTCTTTTTAACTATTTTAGGAATGTTTTTAACTTTTCTTGACAGAAAATTATCAGCCAGAATCCAATGGCGAAAAGGTCCTCCCTGGTATCAACCTTATTTAGATTTTATTAAATTGTTGGTAAAAGAAACGATTGTACCCGTAAATAGTAGCAAATTTATATTTTTATTAGCGCCGATTTTATCTTTTGTGAGCGCTTGGATTTCGGGAACAATGATTTGCTATTTTTCTCTTTATCCTGAGAGATCATTTATTGGTGATATAATTGTAATTTTATACTTTCTTACCTTAGTGCCAATTGGTTTTGTATTAGGCGCTTCGGCTTCTCGAAATCCGCTCAGTGCCTGTGGTGCGCAAAGAGAAATAACTTTACTTATTGGTTACGAACTTCCTTTTATTTTTGCCCTGCTTGTTCCCATAATTAAAAGCGGAGGTAAACTTAAGTTGGGAGAAATTATTTTAACCCAAGGGGGAACTCCCTTTTTATATTCTTTATCAGGGATACTCAGTTTTATTACTCTCCTTTTTGTTTTTCAAGCCAAACTGGGGTATGTTCCTTTTGACATTGCGGAGGCGGAACAAGAGATTATGGCGGGAACAATTTTAGAGTATTCAGGAGTAAGTTTGGCACTTTTTAAATTGTCAAAAGCAATTTTACTTTTATCTTTACCAACATTTTTGATTGCTTTGCTTTGGAACGCTAAAAACATTTTTATTTTTATCATAAAATTTTTGTTTATTTTTCTTTTAATTATATTGATGAAAAATACTAATCCCCGTTTGAGGATTGACCAGGCGTTAAAATTTTTCTGGTTTATTTTGGGACCGATTTCATTAATTGGCGTAATATTGGCGTTAAGCGGCTTATGAATATAAAGTTAAAGGCATTAAAAAAATCTATTTGGGTTTTTCATGTATCTGCGGCGTCGTGTAATAATTGTGATATTGAAATTTTGGCTGCTTTAACCCCTCGTTTTGATGTTGAAAGATTTGGTATTCTTTTAGTTGGTTCGCCTCGACACGCTGATGCTTTGTTGGTTACCGGGGTAATTAATCGAAAAAGCTTGCCAAGAGTTTTAGAAGTTTATAAACAGACCCCTAAGCCTTGTTTGGTAATTGCAGTGGGCACTTGTGCCTGTGATTGTCATATGTTTAAAGATTCTTACAATGTGGTTGGCCCTTACGACCGTCATTTGCCGGTAGACGTGTATATTCCTGGATGTCCACCAAGACCAGAAGCAATTATTGCCGGTGTGGTTAAGGCATTGAGTAAATTATGAACGATTTGTTAAAAGAGATTAAAGAAAAATTCCCAGAAATAGAAGTTTATATCCATCAACCAAGAAGGTTATACTTAAAGATCAGTAAAGAGAAAATAAAAGAAGTTGCTTATTTTTTGCATAAAGAAAAAGGTATGAGACTATCAACTATGACGGGGATTGATACTCGCGATGGAATTGAGATTCTTTACCATTTTTCTTACGACCCTACCGGAACTTATTATACGGTAAAAATAATTATTCCCAGAGATAACCCCCAAGTAGATACTATTTCGGATATTACCAAAGCAAGTGAATGGATTGAGAGAGAAATTTGGGAACTTTTAGGAGTGGAGTTTGTTGGGCATAAAAATTTAAAACCATTATTAACTAGTGAAGATTGGCCCAGGGATAAATTTCCTTTAAGAAGAGATTACGAAGAATTATGAGAAGAGTTATTCCTATTGGTCCTTATCATCCTTTACAAGAAGAGCCGGAATTTTTTAAGCTTATTGTTGAGGGAGAAAAAGTGGTGGAAGTAGAGATTAATATTGGTTATAACCATCGGGGGCACGAATTTTTATCTCCCAAAATGACTTACGAGCAAATTTCCTATTTAGTTGAGCGGATATGTGGCATCTGTTCTAATTCCCATCCTTTGGCTTTTGTGCAAGCAGTTGAAGATGCGGCAAAAATTGAAGTTCCGGAAAGGGCATTATATATCAGAACAATAAATCACGAATTAGAAAGAATTCATTCTCATTTTTTGTGGTTAGGACTTGCTGGTCATTTTATTGGTTATAATACTGTCTGGATGTGGGCTTGGAAATATCGGGAACCGGTATTAGATATTTTTGAGATGGTTACTGGTAACAGAAACCATTACGCAATGAATAAAGTCGGTGGTGTAAGATGGGACATTAAAGAAGAACAAGTACCAATAATTGAAAATATTTTATTAGAGGTGGAAAAGGCAACCTGGATGTTTACCAAGGCAATTTTGGATGACCCAGTAATTTTAGCTCGGTTAGAAGGTGTAGGAATTTTACCTAAGGAAGTAGCAATTGACTATGGAGTTGTTGGCCCTACTGCTCGAGCAAGTGGTTTAAAAATAGATGTGAGAAAAGATGACCCCCATGCTGCTTATGATAAAGTTGATTGGGAAGTTATTGTTTTTGAAGAAGGTGATGTTTTAGCGAAGGCAAAAGTAAGATTATTAGAATGTTTAGAGTCAATAAAAATTATTCGTCAATGTTTAAAAAAAATGCCTAAAGGTCCAATAGAGACTATAATAAAAGAAATTCCAGAAGGAGAAGGAATTGGTCGGGCAGAAGCACCAAGGGGTGAAGTATTTCATTATGTAAGAACAAGCGGTATGAACCACCCAATTAGACATAAAATTAGGGCCCCTAGTTATATGAATATTGCTTCTAATGCTTATGCTTGCGTAGGTTATTCTATTGCTGATGCCGCTTTAACTTTAGCTGCGGTGGATCCTTGTTATTGTTGTACCGAAAGATTGGTTGTTTATTCGGGAAATAAAAAGATAATGGATTATGAAGATATTTTAAAGGTATCTTGGGAGTTAACAGAAAAATTAAAAAGAAAATATCGGAAATTATGATTTTAGAAAAAAATTTTGTTAACCCATATCTTCTTTTCACTTTCGCTTTACCTTTTTTGGCAACCTTGATTTATTCTTTAAAAGATAAAGAAATAAGGAATTGGGAATTTTATCTTTTCCTTTTTTTACTTATTTTTTCCAGTGTAGTTATTATTTTAGCAAATAATCTTCTATTAATTTATATCTTTTTTGAAATTTCTACTTTGGCTTCTTGGCGATTGGTTTTGTTGAAAAGGGAAAACGAAAAAGCCGGTTCCTATCTTTTATATTTGAATTTCAGCGGAGCGGTTTTAATGTTGATAGGTATTCTGCTTCTTTTATTAGAAAATAATTTTGAAAAAATTACTTACGAAACTTTTAATTTAGCAAATATTAGCAGAATTTCTTTTATTGCTGGAATTTTGATTTCTTGTGGAATATTTGCTAAGTCAGCCATTATTCCTTTTTACAATTGGTTACCGCCCGTTTACGCAGTTTCGCCAATTCCGGTGGTAGCTTTACTCGCCGGAATTGGCGAAAATTTAGGTTTAATTTTATTTTATAAAATATTCCTTTCCGAAATAATTATAGAAAATCTCTTTTACAATTTTATCAGCCTTTTGGCAATTTTTTCTTCCCTTATTGCCGGTGGTATTGCTTATTTTGAAAAAGAACCAAGAAAAATTTTAGCCTATTCAACAATCAGCCAACTTTCTTTCATCCTTTTCGGATTAGCACTAAAAGAAGAGAAGGCAATAGTAGGTTCTTTGATTTTAATCTTGGCTCACGCGTTAGCAAAGCCAGGTTTATTCTATAAATTAAAAGCCCAAGAAAATAATGTGAGTAATTTTGGTTATTCCCTTTTGTCTTTATCTTTAATCGGTATTCCGCCTTTTCTTGGTTTTTCAGGAAAATTATTAATCATTATTGGTAGTTTACAAAGAGACCTCTTCTTGGGAATTTTGGCAATTTTTTCTTCTATTTTTACCTTGCTTTATATTTTAAAATTTTATCCTTTATTAAAAAAAGAAAAAGGAGAAAATATTATTAGCACTTCTATTGTTTATATTTTTGGACTTTTATTATTACTCTTGGGGATAATAGCTTTAATTTATTTTTGGGGAATTATATTATGAGTAGTTTGGAACTTGTGATAATTTTACCGATCGTTTTAGGATTTTTGGGTTATCTTATCAGTTTTTTGAGAAACGAATTTTACTTCTTAGGAGCAGTTTTAAATTTTTATTATGCTTTAAGAATTTTTCTTGTTTCCCGAAAAATGGATATCACTAAAAGAATTTTTGAAATTTTTAATTTTACGGTTGATAAATTAAGCGGTTTTATTATCCTTTTTATTTCCCTCTTTACTTTTCTTATTTTAATCTATTCTGTCCGTTATCTGAAATATTACCAAAAGAAAAAGGAATATTTTTATTATCTCCTTTTAATTGGCTCAATTAGTTGCGGAATAGTGCTTTCCGGAAATATTTTAACTTTGATACTCTTTTGGGGAATTTTATTGGCTTTAATCTTTGGTTTCTTCCAATTGACAACCAAAAATGATAGTGAATATGCTTTTGTAAAAAGTATCTTTATCTTGGGTTTGAGCGATTTCCTGTTAATATTGGGCTTCTCTTTACTTTTTGTGAGTTATGGTAATATTCCTCTTAATTTAAAAATTTCTTTTAATAATAATTTAAATATTTTATCTTTTATTTTGATATCAATTGGTTGTTTTGCTAAAGCCGGAGCTATGCCTTTCCATTCTTGGATACCAGAGATTTCCAAGATTATGCCGGCTTCAACCATGGCATTTATTCCTGCTTCTCTTGATAAACTTTTAGGAATCTATCTCCTTATTAGGACAAGTTATTTTCTATTTGATATCAATACCAATTTAGTCTTAAAAAATTATTTAATGATAATTGGTTCAATAACAATTTTAGCGGCAGTATTAATGGCGTTAATCCAGAAAGAGGCAATGAAATTACTTTCTTTTCACGCAGTTTCTCAGGTTGGTTATATGGTGTTAGGCATTGGTACCGGAACTCCTATTGGTATCGCTGGGGGACTTTTTCATATGTTAAATCACGCAATTTATAAAGCTACTCTTTTCTTAACTACCGGCCAAGTGGAATATTGGACAAAGGAGACAAAGATTGAAAAGTTAGGAGGTTTAGCACCAAATATGCCAATAACCTTTTCTTCTTTTCTCATCTCAGCTTTGGCTATTTCAGGAATTCCTCCTTTAAATGGTTTCTTCTCAAAATGGATGGTTTATCAAGGGGTTCTTAGTTTATATAAAGAAAACAACTATCTTTTTCCGCTGTATCTTTTATCCGCTATGCTGGGCAGTATTCTTACTTTGGCATCTTTTCTCAAATTAACCCATTCTATCTTTCTTGGCGAAAGACCAAAGGAGTACGAAAAAGTTAAAGAAGTTAATTTTTCTTTATGGTTTCCATCTATCTTTTTAGCATTTTTATGTGTGCTCTTTGGTATTTTAGCTTTTCCTTTGCCCTTAAAAGGTCTTATCTATCCGGCATTGTCCTTTTTAAAAGTGGAACCTTTTGGTTTTTGGCAACCTCTTTTGGCATTTCTTTTAATTATTTTAGGGATTATTATTGGTGTAGTTATTTATTTTTTAGGAACAGTGAAAAAAGTAGAAATAAAAGAAATTTTTGTTGGCGGTGAAATTTTGGAAGAAAAAGAAAGGCATTTTTCTGGTGACCAATTTTATTCACCGGTTAAAGAAATACCGCTATTAAGCAAAGGTTACGAATTTGGCGAAGAAGGCAGTTTTGATTTTTATAATTATTTTAAAGCCATCTTTGGAGTTATCTCTTTATTATTTAAAAAAATTATTGATTTTATTTTAGAATTTATTTATCAAAAAATTGTTTATTTAGCTAATATTTTTGGAATTTTATTGAAAAAAATCCAGTCAGGAAATTTGGTTGATTATTTAGTTGCAATCTTTTTAGGAATTATTATAATTTTCTTAATTTTAATATTATGATTGAACTTTATATCTTATTAATTGTGGCTATTGGTGCGGGAATTGTAGCGGTAGAGATTAAAGATTTATTAGCTTCGGCAATCTCCTTAGGTGTCGTTGGTTTTTCAGTGGCCATTATGTTTATCTTAGTCCAAGCACCGGATTTAGCGATTGTTCAAATTGTTGTCGAAGTTTTGACAGTGATTATCTTTGTAGGAGTAATATTAAAAACTACCCATATTGATACCACTTGGACAAAAGAAAAAGAGATAAGGGATTATCTGGCGAAAGGTATTTTTGCTTTTTTTGCCATTTTCTTCTTAACCTTTTCTCTTTTGGCATTTAAAGAACTTCCTGGATTTGGAAAACCAATAATGAAAATCGCTTCTCATTATTTAATTAAAGGATTTGAAGAGATAAAAGCCGCTAACCAAGTGGCCGCAGTGATTTTGGATTTTCGGGGATATGATACCTTAGGAGAAGCAACAGTACTCTTTACTTCAGTAATTGGTGTTTTAACAATTTTAAGAAAAATTGGAAAAACAAAATGAAAGGAATGACAGTTATTGTAAAAACAATTACTAAACTTCTTTGTGGTTTAATCTTTCTTTATGGGATATATATTATTGCTCATGGACATTTAACTCCGGGTGGTGGTTTTGCTGGCGGGGTTATTATCGCTGCCTCTTTTATTCTTTTAATCCTTGCTTTTGGTAGTGAAGAGTTTAAGGAGCAGATGGGGTATCTTTACTCTTCAATTTTTGAAAGTGTTGGTGGACTTTTATTTCTTTTGATTGCTCTTTTTGGTCTTCTTTTGGGGATTTCTTTCTTTTATAATTTTTTGCCTAAAGGAAAATTATTTATGCTTTTTTCTTCGGGAATAATTCCTTTATGTAATTTAGCAATCGGAATTAAAGTTGGTGCTGGGCTTTTTGCGATTTTTTTAGCAATAGCTGCGAGTAGGTTTATAATTAAGGAGTAAGAATGTTGCCCTATATTGGCTGTATAATACTTTTTTTAATTGGTATTTATGCGATATTAACCAAAAGGAATATAATCAAAATTGCTATTGGTTTTTGCTTATTAGAATACGCAGTTAATCTCTTTTTTGCCCTTATCGGTTATAAAAAAGGAAGCTTGGCACCAATTTATACTCAAATTAACCAACAAAGAAATTTTGTTGACCCTATTCCTCAGGCTTTAGTTTTGACAGCAATCGTGATTGGTTTGGGAACAACAGCTTTATTGTTGTCGGTTGCGATAAGGCTTCATGAAAAATATAAAACCTTTGATATTAAAGAAATAAAAAGATTAAAGGAATGAATTATTTGCCATTATTTACTGCTTTACCACTTTTGGGTGCTTTTTTGACTCCTTTACTTTCTAAAATCTTTGAAAAAATAGGGGATATTATTAGCACAATTATAACTACTTTGCTTTTAATTCTTAGTATTTATTCAACTTTTTTATTACCAATCTTTGGTAATATTTATGTTTATGAAATTGGTAAATGGTCACTATCGCCAATACCTTTGGGAATTATTTTTGCCTTTGATAGTTTATCCTTATTGATGGTTTTAGCGATCAATTTATTAAGTTTTGCTTGTGCTATTTATTCAGTTAGATATTTAGATGGTTATACAGGGCGATGGAAGTTTTGGACATTATTCTTATTAATGGTTGCTGGTTTGAACGGTATTGCGATTACTGGCGATTTGTTTAATCTTTTTGTCTTTACTGAAATTTCTGCAATTTCTTCTTATGCGCTGGTCGCTTTTGGCGTAGAAAAAGAAGATTTAGAAGCCAGTTTCAAATATCAAGTAATTGGTGAAATTGGTGGTTTAACCATTCTTTTAGCGATCGCCCTTATTTATGCTAAAACATCAACTTTAAATATGGCAGATATTGCTAACACTTTAACCAATGAAAATAAAGGAATATTATTTTGGTTTATTGTTTCTCTTTTAACCTTTGGCTTTTTAATAAAATCTGCTCTTTTTCCTTTTCACTTCTGGTTACCCGATGCTCATTCCCAGGCACCAGCGCCAATATCGGCAATGCTTTCAGGCATATTTATAAAAATTTTAGGAATATATTCGCTTTCTCGTTTAGTTTTTAATATTTTTGGATTAAACCGAAGCAATGCCCCTCATTATTTTGATATCCTTATTGTTTTGGGAATTTTATCAATTATTATTGCAGGTTTTATTGCCTTGCGACAAACGAATTATAAAAGACTTTTAGCTTATTCTACCATAAGTCAGGTTGGTTATATCTTTGTTGGTTTAGGTATTGGTAATTTTTGGGGAGTAGTAGGGGCTTTGGCCCTTCTCTTTGCTCACGCTTTAGGCAAGGGGCTTTTATTTTTGACTGCTGGTTCGGTAGAGAAAACTTCAGGTACTTTAAATATTGAAGAACTTTGTACATCCCAAAAAAGATTGCCTTTTTACGGAGTTATTTATACCTTAGGAGCCCTTTCTTTAGCCGGTGTGCCACCGTTTTTAGGTTTCTTCCCAAAACTTTTTTTAATTTTAGGAGCAATTAAAGAGAAGATGCTAGGGGTTGGAATAGTTTTAGGAATTTTTTCGGTTTTAACTTTGGCTTACCTTTTGAAAATTACTAATAAAGTTTTTACTAATAAAAAAGAAGGAGAAAAGGTGGGGGTGCCAATTTCAACGATTTTTAGTTTCCTTTTATTAATTGGGTTAATCTTTATTTTGGGTGTTTTCTATTTTAATTATCTTTATCCAAATTTAATTGAAAAAGCTGGCGAAGCAATAATGAGAGGAATTGATTATGCTAAATTGGTTTTAATGAGATGAGTAGAAAAATATTATTTTTTATTACGGCTTTCATCCTGTGGTTATTACTTTCCTTCAATTTAAACTATGATGAGTTTATTATTGGGGTATTGGCTTCTTTAGCGAGTGCTATTATTTTTGGTGGTTATTTTATTGAAAAACCAATAAAAATCTTTCAAATTCACCGGTGGTTTTGGCTTTTGATTTATATTCCCATTTTTGCTTATAAATGTTTAGAAGCTAATTTAGATGTTGCCTTAAGGGTTTTACATCCAGGTATGCCTTTAAAACCCGGTATAATAAAAATAAAAACAAATTTAAAAACCGAAATTGCTAAGACCTTTTTAGCCAATTCTATTACTTTAACACCCGGGACTATGACGTGCGAAATTGAAGGAGATACTCTTTATATTCATTGGATTTGGGTAAAAGAAGAAGATGAAGAAAAGGCTAAAAAGTTAATTGCCCAAACATTTGAAAAATATTTAAAAAGAATATTTGAATAAAAAAATATGAGTATTTTGATTACCATTTTATCTTTGGCAGCATTTTTTAGTCTTTATCGAGCATTAAAGGGACCGTCAATTCCTGATAGAGCAATTGCGGTTGATATTATGTCAATACTTTTCTGTGGGATTACCGCTTTGATGGCATTTTTTACCAATCTTGCTTATCTTTTAGACCTTTCAATTACTATTGCCATATTGGCTTTTATTGGTACTTTGGCATTAGCTAAATATTTAGAAGGAAGAAATTTAGATGAGTAAAAGAAGAAAATTATGTTTTTCTATTATTTAGGTTGGATTTTTATTGTTGTTGGTGTGGTTTTTGATTTGCTCGGTGCTTTAGGGCTGGTTAAATTTCCTGACCTTTATAATCGGATGCAGGCTTCAACAAAATGTGTTACTATTGGTACTTGTGGTATTATGATTGGTATTTTCTTTATTAAAGGTTTTACAGCGATGGGAATAAAAGCTTTAATTTGTGCTTTATTTATTCTTTTTACGATGCCGGTAGCAGCTCACGCTCTTTCTCGCGGTTCTTTATTATTCGGTGTAAAACTGTGGCATAAAAGTGTTATTGATAAATTTGGAAAAGATAAAAAAGGTTATTCTCAAATAAGCAGTGAAGATGAGACAACCTAAATTAAGAGAACTGAAAGAAGCAATCAAAGCAATTTTTAAAGGTCCTTACACGATAAAATTTCCTTACGAACCAGCAAAGGTTTTTTCTAACTTTAGAGGCAAAATTATTTTCAATTCCGAAAAATGTGTTGGTTGCGGTGCCTGTGCTGAGGTTTGTCCTTCTAAAGCAAGAGAGATAATTGACGATAAAGATAAAAAAATTAGAAAAATTATCCATTATCAGGAAAAATGTATCTATTGTGGTCAATGTGTAAGATATTGCATCACCGGTGAAGGAATTAAACACACTCCAGAATTTGATCTTTCAGCATTAAAAAAGGATGGTTATAAAAATGAGATTGAAAAAGAATTAATTTTATGTTCTTATTGTGGCGAAATTATTGCTCCTAAAGATCAGCTTTTGTGGATTGCTAAAAAAGTAAGTTCTTTAATGTCCGCTAACCCAACACTTTTTTTAACTTACTATAAAGAATTGGGATTAGTTTACGAATCAGAAACAAATAATAAAGAATTTCCTTATCGGACGCTACATCTCCAAATACTTTGTCCGGCTTGTCGTCGAAAAGCCTATTTAGAAGAAGTTTGGGGTTATTAAGAAATTTTTATAATATGACAAGAACAGGAAATACAAGGATCATAGGCTCGAATAATTTTTTCTGATTCGTTTAGTAATTCTTTTTCATTAATGCCAAATTTTTCGACAATACTTTCAGCAGCTGCTCGAAGATGTCTTTCTATAGAGGCATAATTTTGAGCTGTGGGAATAATTAGATTGGCTTTTACACATTTTTTATTTTTAAATTCATAGTAATGAAAGAGTGTTCCTCGGGGTGCTTCTACAGCACCTGTTCCTTTACCGTTATATTTTTTTAAATCGGGTAAAGAAAAATTAAAAGTTGGCTTTTCTTTTAAGAGTTTATCGGCGACGGCAATAACTTTTTCTAAAGAGAAAATAATCTCAATCGCTTGGGCTAAATTGTTATATAAAGGATTTCTTATCCAGCTAAGATTATAACTTTTTTTAAAAGCTTCCGCAGCCGCGTTATGTAATCTTTCTCCCAATAAACTTATTCGTGCTAAAGCGCCTACCATGTAAGGACGGTTTTGATAAAAGGCATGTTTAGCTGAAGAATGGGGAACAATTTTTTCTTCAATTAAAGAGTAAAACTTTTCTACTGGGTATTCCTCGCCATTGGAAATAATTACTTCGTCCCCCCAAAATCCGTATTCATCCGTGGGTGGCTTTAAACAGACAAAAAGCATACTTTCTTCCCCCAAAGTTGCGTAATGGAGGTTCCGGGTGATTTCCCAAGCTTTTATTGCTTCTGGCAAAAGTTCTTCAGCTTCCTTTTTAATAACGGATAATTCTTCTTCGTTTAAATATCGACCAAAGCCACCGATAATCATATTTTCGCCATGAATTATTCTTCCTAAAGTTTTTTCCATTAGAAAGTTTCCGAATTTTTTTATACGTAAACCAATTTGGACTAAATCCGGATATTTTTCGGTCATACTTATAGCATCAGGATAGCCTAAAAAATCGGGTAAGGCAAGAAGGAAAAGATGGAGCGCATGACTTTCTAACATTTCACCGCAATGAGCTAAATCCCGTAATAATTTAACTTCTTTTGGTATTTTAATATTGCCGATCTTTTCTAAAGCCCGCAGGGCTGCATAACGATGAGAAACATTACAAATGGCGCAGATTCGAGGCACGATATTTAAAACTTCTTGAGGTTCCTTATCTAATACCAAAGTTTCAAAAAGTCTCGGCCCTTCAGGAATTTCGAATTTTATATTTTTTAATCTATTTTTGTAGATTTCAATAAAAATATTTCCGTGTCCCTCAACACGGGTTATGAAGTTGAGTTTAATATTTTTCATTTTTGTTTCTTTATTTTATTTAAAAAATTATTAGCTTTTACACCCCAAAACAACCTTATTTTCTTTTCTAATTCTTTCAAAGGAATGTTGTTTTCTTGAAAGATTTTTAGCCAAGAAGAAATGTTGGCATCTTCGTAAGCTCCAAAACAACCCACACAAGGCAGATTGTTTGTGGGACACCGAGCTTCACAGCCAGCACGGGTCAAGGGACCTAAACAAGGTATCTTTTTAAGAAGAAGACAATTATTTTCTCGCCATTTACATTCTAAACATACTGGATAAGAAGGTAATTCGCCAGGAATATCGTTAAGCAAACGGGTATAATTATAAAGAAAAACTTTGAAATCAATAGGGCAGCCAGGAATATAATAATCTACTTTTACATAGGCTTCTAAAGGTTTAGAATCCAAAGGTTTAAGAATGTTAAATTTTTGAGGATAGACTGAGTTAAAACGAGTTAAGAAATCTTTTTTATGGGAATACATTGCTTGTAGTCCACCAAAAGCCGCGCACGTACCTAAGGCTACTAAGATTTTACTTCTTTCTCTTATCTTTTTTAACTCTTCTACCTGTTCTTCAGCAGTTATTGAACCCTCTACAAAAGCAAGGTCTAAAGGAGTGTTTTCGCTGCGTTGGCTACTGGCTAAACGAAAACTCACAATTTCTGCCGAATTCCAAACTTTTAAAAGATAATCCTCATTATGGACAATAGTTAATAAATCACCGGCGCAGCCGGTGAATTCATAAAAACCAACTTTCTTTTTTCTTTCCATAATTATATAAAATTATATTAAATCTTTCATATGTAAAACATCCCAATAAGTGAAAACCGGTCCATCAACACAAGTATAAATTGAACCAATTACGCAATGACCACATTTTCCCATTCCGCAACGCATTCTTCTTTCTAAAGTCATTAAAATCTGATGTTTAGGAATCTGGAAATTTACCAATTTTTCAATTACAAAACGATACATTACTGGTGGGCCACAAACCACAGCATAAGTTTTTTGAGGGTCAATATCTTCCAAATATTTAAAAAGCTCAGTTACCACACCAATTTTTTCTGTCCAGGTACCGGTATCATCTTTATCCACACTTAAAAGACATTCTAAATCTTCTCTTTCTTTCAATTCTAAAAATTCTCGTAGAAAAAGCATTTCCCCTGGTCTTCGGGCGCCATAAAGAAAATAAATTTTTCCAAAAAGATCACGATTATCCAAAGCGTACAAAAGCAAAGAGCGCAAAGGAACTGCTCCTAAGCCACCAGCAACAATAATCAAATTGGAACCAACCATTTTTTCTACAGGAAAACCATTGCCATAAGGTCCCCGGATATAAATAATTTCGTTTTCTTTTAATTTAAAAAGTTGTTCAGTTAATACACCAATCTTTCTGATGCCAAATTCTAATAAGCCTGGTCGAGAAGGGGAAGAAGAAATAGAAAAAGGCGCCTCACCAACACCAAAGAGAGAAATCATCATAAATTGACCAGGTTTATAATTAATTGTCAATGCCTTCTCAATTTCTACCGGCCTCACCTGGAAAAAGCGAACATTTTCAATTAAATCATATCTTCTAATTATTCTCATTGGAATCGGTTCATATAAATTTATGTTCATTTTTTTGCTACCTCTTCACCTTTTAAAATTTTTACTATTTCTAAAACGTTAATGTTAACTGGACAATTAGCCAGACAACGACCGCAGCCGACACAGGCTGGTTTGCCAAACTCAGTAATAAAAGCTTTTAATTTATGAGTGTACCAAAGTTTTACCCGGTCAGCTCGTTTCTCCCGAAAATTAAAACCCCCGGCTACTAAAGCAAAAGTTTTTAACATACAACTGTCCCAAAATCTTTCTCTTTTCCCGGGTTCATCAGCAATATTTAAATAATCGAGAATATTAAAACAAGTACAAGTTGGACAGACCATACTACAAGTTCCGCAGGAGAGGCATTTTTCACCAATTTCATTCCAGATTTCTAATTCATAACTTAATTCCATTATATCGGGCATTGCGGTCAAATCCAAATTAAGTTGATATTGGTTATCTCGCCACTTCCGCCATTCAATATAATGATTTAGATCTTTAGAAGTTATCTTTTCTTCAAAAAGATCTAAACGAAGTCTAAGAAGGTCATCGCCTTCGGAAGAGCCAACCCATACTAAATAGTAATCTTCTAAATCCGTAAATCCTAAATCAAAACCTTCCTCAACAAAATGGGTATTTAAAGAACGGGCGAAACATTTATCGTCAGGTATACAAGATAAAGCAATAATTAATGTTGATTTGCGGTTAATTAAATAATAATAATCAGGAAATCTTTCTTTATATAATCGGTCTAATATCAAAAGTGCGTGGATTTCGCAAGGATGAACACCAAAAATAATTTTTCTTTTTGCTTCTTTTAAAGCGTTTTCATATTTGCCATCCTTATAAAAGAAAGTTGTGAATCGTGGCGGAATAAGAAACTTCTTCAATGGTAAAATTGGTCGAAGGGCATTAAGATTTAGCTGAGAAAAATCGGTAATCCTTTCGTAGACATCAATTTCACCTTTTTTACCGGTCCCCAAACTTCACCAAAACTTTCTAAACTTTTTAAATATTCTTTTAAATATTCTTTTTTTAATTTATATGCTTTCATAAAATATAAATTATACCTTATTTTAATATAAAAATCAATTATTTTATAGGACAAACTAAAGACAATATTAAAAGAGTGAATAAATAATGCAATTCAAAAATATTGATTTTGATTATTA
>CAZDHW010000001.1:62536-119304 GCA_964505415.1 uncultured bacterium
AATATTAAAAGAGTGAATAAATAATGCAATTCAAAAATATTGATTTTGATTATTACTAGTTAACAACACTAATAGTGGGTTAGTTAATAATCTTAAGAGCATTAATACTCATAACGGATTTATAAATTACGTTGATAACACTAATATTAAATAAAGATATAACATTTTGAATATAAAGAAATTGTAGACCATCAAAGAGAAAATAAGGGAGCCATTCTCTGGATGGTAGAGGGTATTAAAAGAATTTTTTTACTAATTAGCTTTTATTCGGTACGAAATTCATTAATATTTTTAATTTAAAGAAATTTACTTGATTTTTTAAGTTTCTTTGTTATAATTTTTATTATGAAAAAAGAAAAATTTGATTACGAGAAAATCAAAAGGGAATATGAGAAGGCTAATTTCAATGTAGCTAAAATGGCAGAAAAACTGGGAATTTCTTACAAAAAAGCTTATTATTTGCTTAATTATAAATCTTTACTTATTGAAGACGAAAGTACTTACGATAAAATCAGAAAACTTCTCAATAAAGGGGTCGGTTCTATTAAAGAACTGGCTGATAAGATTAATGTGAGTGAAACTGTCATTCGTTGGCATTTGAAGAAATATCCTGACCTGCAAGAAAAATTTTTGAAAAATCGCAAAAAGGTAAAATCCAAAGAGAAATAAAAAATTTTAATTAATGAAGATTGTTTCGCAAAACAAAAAGGCCTTCCATAATTATTTTATTGAAGAAACTTATGAAGCTGGTATTGAGTTAAAAGGAAGTGAGGTTAAGTCAATAAGAGAAGGTCGGATTTCAATAGATGAAGGCTATTGTATAATTGAAAATAATGAAGTTTTTTTAAAGGATGTTCATATTGCTCCTTATGAAAAAGGTAGTGTTTTTAACCCCGACCCAAAAAGAAAAAGAAAACTTTTACTTCATAAAAGAGAGATAAAAAGATTAATCGGTAAAGTCGAAAGGCGTGGTTATACTTTAATTCCTTTGAAAGTTTATTTTAATGACAAAGGTAAATGCAAAGTAGAGATTGCCTTAGCGCGAGGTAAAAAAGTAATTGATAAAAGAAAAGAATTGAAAGAAAGAGCGTTAAAAAGAGAGGAGCGCTATTATCAGAAGTATAAATGGTAATTAGGAGAAAATTTTTTTTTCTTATTTTCTTTTTTAATTTTCTTTTTGCCCGAAAAATAATAATTGGTAACGAAACAACAGAGACAATTATTTTTGAGGATAAAGAATATTTGTTGTTAAACGATTTTATTAAAGGATTAAACGCCAAAAGTTGGTTTCTGGATGGAAAAGTTTTTTTAATTCTTAACGATTCTTTTACTCACGAAATTATTATTGATTTAGAAAAACCAGTTATAAAAATAAATTTTGAAGAAATAAAAATTCCTTATCCGGTTTTAAAAATTGGTGATAATTATTTTCTTTCATTATTTACTTGTGAAAAAATTTTAAAAAAATTAATGACGACCAAAGAAAAATTTTTATTTACTGAAGAAGTGATAGTTCCGGAAATTACTGAAATTAAAGTGAGAGAAAAAAAGGATACTACAATTATTGCTTTTTATTTAGATTCTGATGTCTATTTTTCTACTAAAAGTTCTTCCTATTTAGACTACGAAATAAATTTTCAAGCGAAATCAAAGGTTTCTAAATTACCAATTTTAGGTTATTTGAAAGACTACAAAATAAAAAAAGAGGACGGTTTTAATATTAAATTTTATTTAAAGAAAGAATGTGATGTTCGGATAAATAAAGAGAAGAATGTGGTAACTTTGAAATTTTTACCCCGATTAAAAACCGGAGTAAAATTAATAGTTTTAGACCCTGGACACGGCGGAAAAGATCCCGGAGCAATTGGTAAAAAAGGAACTAAAGAAAAAGATTTGAATTTAGCAATTGCTCGGAAGTTAAAAAAGTATTTAGAAAAAATGGGTTTGGAAGTAATTTTGACAAGAAATAGTGATATTTTTTTACCATTAAATGAAAGAACTAAAGTTGCTAACGATAATAAAGCTGATATCTTTATAAGCATTCATTGTAATTCGGCTCCGCGAAGAAATTCTTATGCCAATGGTTTTGAAGTCTATTTTCTTTCAGAAGCGCGAACCGATTGGGAACGAGCAGTAGCCAAAGCCGAAAACGAAGTGATAAGATATGAAGCTCAGAAAAGTGAGATTAGCGACGATTTTCTTTCTTTTATTCTTGCTGATTTAGCCCAGCAAGAATTTTTGAAAGAATCGCAAGATTTAGCAGTAGCTGTTCAAGATGCGGTTTGTGAAATTCTTAATATTGAAAATCGTGGAGTAAAACAAGCTGGCTTTTATGTTTTAAAAGATGCCTTTATGCCGGCAATTTTGATTGAATGTGGTTTTTTGAGCAATCCCAATGAAGAGGTTCTTTTACGCAAAGATTGGTATCAAGAAAAATTGGCGAAAGGGATTGCTGAAGGAATAAAAAGGTTTATTAATAAAAAAGAATGATCGGTATTTTTGATTCTGGTTTAGGCGGATTAACGGTAGTAAAAGAGGTAAAAAAATTATTACCGAAAATTAAAATTTTATATTTTGGGGATACTGCGCGTTTGCCTTACGGTGAAAAATCAGAAGAAATTATTAAAAAATATACTTTAGCAGCCTGCAATTTTTTGAAAAAACGAAAAGTTAAAATAATTATCATCGCTTGCCATTCAGCTTCTTCAGTGGCCCTTCCTTATGTGAGAAATAAAATTTCCTTGCCAATAATGGGTGTGATTGAAGCAGGGGTGAAGGCAGCAATTAAAAAGACAAAAAACAAAAAAATTGGTGTTATTGGTACCCGGGCGACAATAAAATCTGGTGCTTATGAGGAAGTCTTTAAAAAGTATGATAAAAGTTTAGAAATCATTGCTCGACCCACGCCATTATTGGTACCTTTGGTAGAAGAAGGATGGATTGACCATTACCTTACTAAGGAGATTCTAAAAATTTATCTTCAACCCTTCCAGGAAGAAAAAATTGATACGCTTCTTTTGGGTTGTACCCATTATCCCTTATTAAAAAAAACAATAAAAGAAATTTTTAAAAACAAAATTGCCGTGGTTGACTCTTCAGAAGAATTAGCTAAATCAATCGCTGAATTTTTTGTTAATAAAAAGTATAGCCAAAACAACGGGGAGTTAATAATTTATCTTACCGATGTGCCACCTGAATTTGAAAGAATTGCTCGCAATTTTTTAGGTTTTTTGCCTGATAAAATTATGCGAGTAACTCTTAAAGAATAGTATGGCAATTAGAACCGATGGCCGAAAAGCGGACGAAATAAGAAAGTTAGAAATAAATATTGGCTATTTAGAAAACCCATTGGGTTCTTGCTTGATAAAAGCGGGTAAAACTATTGTTTTGTGTACAGTAAATTATGAAAAAAGGATACCATCCTTTTTATTGGGCAAAGAAAGTGGTTGGCTTACAGCAGAATATTCTTTGTTGCCCGGTTCTACTTTACAGAGAACCCCTCGGGAATCAACAACTTTAAGAATAAATTCCCGCGCTCAGGAAATAAAAAGGTTTATTGGCCGGTCGCTGAGGGGTATTTTGGATCTTTCTTTATTGAAAGAGATAACTATTTTTGTTGATTGCGATGTTTTGCAAGCCGATGGTGGAACAAGAACTTTATCGGTTACCGGTAGTTTTTTAGCTCTCTGTGAAGCCATAAAAAAAATGCTTGCTTGGGGAATAATCGAGAAAAATCCTATTATTGATTATTTAGGAGCCGTTTCGGTTGGTTTAGTAGATGGCGAAATGTTACTAGATTTGAATTATGAGGAAGATTTTAATGCCGAAATAGATATGAATGTTGTTCTCACCGGTAGCGGAAAAATTGTGGAAATCCAAGCGACTGCTGAAAAAATCCCTTTTTCTTTCGAGACTTTCTTTCAGCTTTTTCAATTAGCGAAAAAAGGTATAGCCGAAATTATTGAGATAGAAAAACAGTACTTTTGCTTTGATAAATCTTGAAATTTTAAAAAGAGAACAAGAAGCGATTGCCCAAAAGACAAAATTAGTTGATTTGTTTTTAAAAATTGAAATAATTGGGGCCTGTGATACTGCTTTTTCTTCTGATTATGGTTACTGTTGTTTTGCTACTTTTAATTATTCTGAGTTAAAACTCGTAGAAGAAGTGATTATTAAAGATAAAGTTGATTTTCCTTATCTTCCAGAATTTTTATCTTATCGAGAGTTAAAATTTATTATTAAGGCTTATGAACAAATAAAAAGAAAACCCGATATTATTCTTATTGATGGTCAAGGAATTTTACATCCGCGACGAGCCGGAATAGCTACTCATTTTGGAGTTATTGTTAATAAACCAACGATTGGCGTAGCCAAGTCATTATTAATTGGCGAAATAAAAGGTGAACTTAAAAAAGAGAGATTTGCCTATTTGCCAATTTTTTTAAACAACGAAATTAGCGGTTACGTTCTTCGGTCTAAAGAAAAGGTGAAGCCAATCTATATTTCTCCAGGAAATTTAATAACTAAAGAAAAAGCTTTAGAAATCGTAATAAATTGTTGTAAAAAATATCGACTTCCAGAACCTTTAAGGTATGTTCACATAAAAGCGGTCTCGGCAAAATTAAAAAATGAAAAATGTTAGCTTAAAAGATCTAGCCTGGAATTTTTTTAAAATTGGTCTTTTAGGATTTGGCAGTGGAATGGCTATGCTTTCTGTGATAAGAGAATATTGTGTGAGAAGAAAATGTTGGCTAAATGATGATGAGTTATTAACCGCTGTAGCTATCGGACAAATGTTACCCGGTCCTTTTGTTCCTAATTATGTGGAATTTATTGGTTATACCTTAAGAAAAATAAAAGGAATGGTGGTATCCGTTGTTTTCTTTTTGTTACCAAGTTATTTTTTTACTTTGACTTTGGCGATTCTTTATTTTAAATATCAAAAATTAAATTTTACTGAAAAAATCTTTGAATATTTATTACCCATTATACCCGCAATTTTATTTTGGGGTAGTTTAAAATTGGCAACAGATTTTTTTAAAAATAAAAAAAGTCAAGAAATTATTATTTCCGTAATTATAATTTTTTTGGCTTTTTTACTAACGAATTTAAAAGTAGAAATTTTTCTTATAATAATTCTTTGCGGTTTTTTAGGAATTATTATAAAATCTTCAGATAAAAAATTTAACAGATTTCTTTTTTCTTTTTCACCCCTCCTTATTTTATTTCTTGTTTTTCTAAAAATTGGTTCTCTCACATTTGGCGGTGGTTATGCGGCGATTCCCTTTATTAAACAAGAATTCGTCGATTTTCGTAAGCTGCTTTCGGAAAAAGATTTTCTTGCTGGAATGGGAATTAGTCAGATAACACCCGGACCGGTAGCAATTATAGCTACTTTTATCGGTTATAAAGTGGGCGGAATTTTCGGAAGCATTATCGCTACTATTGCTATCTTTCTGCCTTCAGCAATAATGCTTTATTTAATAATAAAACTTTATCAAAAAGTTGAAAAAAATTTTTATATCCAAAGCTTTTTATTTGGTGTTAAGCCTGCAATTATAGGTCTTATTTTTCAGGTTAGTTTGTTTTTCTTTTTGAAAATTATCGACAATTTTTTGCTTGTATTTTTTTCGCTTCTTTTATTGTTGTTTTTAATTATAACTAATTTAGAACCTTTTTATATTATCGTGGGCGGCACTTTTTTAAACTTTCTTATCCATAAATTTCTTATTTTCTGAGTTAATTTAAATTATTGACATAACCAAGAAAATAAGTTATAATTGTCTGATGAAAAATGATGGTTTTACTTTAGTAGAATTATTAGTGGTAATAATGATTTTAGGTATTTTAATTTCTTTGCAAATCCCTAATTTAAATCTTATACGAGAAAGGGCAAGGCAAACAGCAGTAAAAGCGAATATGCATCTTTGCCAGGTAGTTATTGAAACTTACCATTTAGAACAGGGTCATTATGCCGAGGATTTTTATGAAGATGGCTATGGTTCTTATTTTCCGGGAGGAGTTTTTGAAGTTAAATTAGGAAAATTCCCTACCAATCCTTATACGGGCAAAGAACTTACACCAGAAGATTTTGATGAGGAAGATTATGATAACAAAGAAGATTGTTTTGATACAAGAGAAGATGGTCCTAATGATGTTTGGGGATATGATCCAGGAACAATTAGATACGGTATGTGGTATCCGCCGGGTTCTCAATATCCTACCAATTATGCCTTGATTGGATTTAATATTAATGGCGAATCAATAAGAAGTTATAACCCAGAGCATGACGAAGTAATAATTTTTGTTTTACATAATTAATTTATGAAAAGTAAAGGGGTTACTTTGATTGAATTATTAGTAGTAATTTTTATTATTGGTCTTTTATTAAGTTTTTTAGTTCCCCCAATTGTCTCTCGAGTAACCCAAAATGCCAGAATTACTTTAACTAAAAACCGTTTGTATCAACTAAGAAAAGCAATTATTGGTGAAGTTGGTCCCAATTATATTGATTATGGTTTTAAAGGTGATGTTGGTCGCTTTCCGAGGCATTTGATTGAATTAGCAACCAATCGTCCAGATACTTTAAGAGAATTCATCTATCCAGGTAAAGAATCGATACCGGCTTGGAATCCTTTTACAAAAAAGGGTTGGAATGGTCCTTATGTACGGGATGACCCTGACCATTCTTTTTTGTATGATGCGTGGGAAACACCGATAATGTATCATCTCGGGCCCAATGGTGAAACATTAGGAATAAAAAGTGCCGGTCCTGATGGTGAATGGTATGACCCACAAAGACATCAAACAAATGATGATATTATAGTTTTATTTTAATGGCTAAAGGAGTCACTCTTTTAGAATTGTTAATTGTAATGGTTATTATTGGTATTTTAGCTTCAGCAGCAGTAAAAACTTGGGATGTTACTTTAGAAAGACAACGGATTGAAGAGACAATGAAAGAATTAGAGGAAATTGGTAGAGCAATAGTTGGAGATGAAAGATTAACTTATATGGGAACAAGAATTGATTTTGGCTTTGTTGGTGATTGTGGAATGTTGCCTCTTTATTTAATTGATTTAGCAATTAAGCCAGATTATGTAGATAGTCTATTATGGAAAGGGCCGTATGTGACACCAGTGTTTGCGGAAAATCCTCGTAATTTTTTAATCGATGCTTGGGGAGATTCTTATAAATATTATCCCGAAAGTTTGATTATTCGAAGTTTTGCTGGGGGTAGTGAGATGAGTTACCAAAAATGGCTTACTAAAAAATTGGCAAATTCCTTTTCTGACCTTTTTAATAATGAAGTAAGCGGGATAGTGTGCGATGCCTTTGGAAATTTACCTGATTCAGTGAAGGCTAATAATATACTAATAACCCTTTTTCATCCAAGGGAAGGAAGATTAATTATTGATTCCATCCATCCACGGGTTGGTGGAAATTTTATATATTCCGGTGTGGCCATTGGTAAAAAGAGACTAGTGTGTGTGTATCGGGATACTCTTCAATATGATTCTATTGAACGGATTATTACTGTTTATCCAAGAATCGGGGTAAAATATATTGAGTTAAAATTTAGCCGGGTAAATTTTCAAGAATAATGATAAAAAGAAATTCAGGGGTTACCTTATTAGAAATGATTGTTGTGATGGTGATTATTGGTATTCTTGCTGGGATTTCTTTGAGCGCTATTGATAGGATAAGAGAGCGTTCTCAGATTGAGGAAACTATGGAAGAATTAAAAAAAATTGGAAAAGCAATTACTGGGGATCCTGACCTGATTTTAGATGGTAAAAGGATTGATTTTGGATATGTTGGAGATATGGGCAAATTGCCGGATAGTTTGGGTTCTTTGGTAAATAATGAAGGTGGGTTATGGAGGGGTCCTTACTTGAAATTAGATTTTGCGGAGGATAAAGAAAGTTATAAATTGGATGCTTGGGGAAAATATTATCAATATACGCCTGAAGATTTGGTTATTAGAAGTTTTGGTAATGGTCGGTTTACTTTAACTTATAAAATTGCTGAAAGTTATGATGAATTATTTAATAATAAAATTTATGGCTATATTTATGATAGTGAAAAAAATCCTCCGGGAAATATGGCAATAAATTGGCGAGTTAGTTGTGAATATCCTAAAAACGGGGAAATAGTAGTGGCGGAATCGATTCCTAAAGAAGATGGTTATTTTTCTTTCGGTAACATTCCTATCGGAATCCATCGAGTAAAGGTTTATTCTCAAAAAGAAACCATTCAAAAATATATAACTGTACTTCCCAAATCAGAAATTTTTATTGAATTTAAAATTCCGGGAATTTTTCGCGGAAATTTAGTTTATATCGCTAATTCCGCGCAAGCTTTTAATGTTCCTCCCGATACTACTTTTAATAATTTTTCTTTTGAATTATTTAATCCTACTACCGAAACAGTAACAATAAATAGTTTAAATTTACTTTCTCTTTCTTCTGATTCGGTTTATTATGAATATATTGTGGTGGATAATGATACCGTAGCTAATTTTAGAGGCGGCATAAGATTTAGAGTTAATCAGGAAATAATTTTTGATAACAATGTTATTTTTGCTCCCCGAAGTAAAAAATTATTTTCTTTATTAAGATTTTATAATGACCAGACGAGCGGTGCGCCTTTTGATGTTAGAAATAAATTGGCAAAAATAAGAACAAGCGATGGTTCAATAAATCAATTTTTAATCCCTTAAAAGGGGGTGAAATGTGAAAGGAATTGATTTTAAAAAATTATTTAAAGCCGAAGGAAAAGGTGCCTTGTCAATCGATATTGGTTCTCAATCGGTTAAATTTGTTTATATGGAGAAGGATAAAGTGTTTGCTTACGGATTAAAAGAATTTTTTGAAATTCCCGACATCAGTGGAATTATAAAAGAGTTAATCAAAGACCTAAAACCTGCAAAGGTTTATTCCTTTGTTAGCGGTCCTTCCGTAAGTTTGCGTCAGGCGCCTTTTCCTAAGATGTCAAAAAAAGAGTTAAGGGATGCTATTCTTCTTAGATTAGATAAATATTCACCTTTTACTATTGATGAAGCAATTTTAGATTACAAGACATTAGGAACAATTACTGAAGCAGGAAAAGAAGCTAATAATGTGCTAGTTGTTTCGGTTAGAAAGGATATAATCGCCGATCACATTGCTACTTTAAAGAAAGTAGGTTTAGAGCCTACTGCCATTTCTGTGGTACCTTTTGCTTTAGCAGCGGCGATAAAAAAGTTTGGCGACTTAAAGGAAGAAGAAGTCGTTCTTCTTTTAGACATTGGTGCCGAATTTACCGATATGGTTTTTATAAGAAACAAACAATTAGAGTTTACTCGAACAGTAACTACTGCAGGAAACTCGCTTACCGAGGCTATGACAGTAGCGATTGCTACTGAAGAAGGAGAGCTGGCTTTAAGCTTAGAAGAAGCCGAAAAATATAAAAGAACTTACGGTATTCCGGAGGAAACTAGTGAAGAGGTCCTTCCTAACGGGATAAAAGTGAAGAGATTGTTAAGTTTACAACGCCCAGCCTTAGAAAGATTTCTAAATGAGATAAATCGGAGTATTGATTATTACAAAAGAGAGTATAATATACCCGTAATAAATCGTCTCTTGATTTGCGGTGGTGGTGCTGAACTTAAAGGTTTAAAAGAGTACTTGGAAGAAAATTTGAAAATCAAAGTAGAACTGTTTGATCCCTTTAGAACTCATAATCTTTATTTGCCCAATTTTCCTCAAAATATTGGCCACCGTTTAGTAGCTGCGCTTGGGGTCCATTTTGATCCGGAAGCTGTTGACCTTTTACCATCGGAATTAAAAATTAAAAGATACGCAGCAAAAGATTTACAAATTGTTGGTGCGATCGCTATATTACTTATTCCTTTACTTATTCTTATCAATATCGGAATGGAGGTTCAAAAAGCTTTGGAATATAATCAAATAAAAAACTTAAAAAGAGAGTTAAAAGAAGTAGAAGTTTACTCTCAAGAATATACCAATCTAAAAAATAAATTTGATGAATTAGAGGCACAGCAAAAATTATTAAAAAGTATTGTGGGTGAGACTGAAGTGGTTACTCCTTTGTTGAGGTTTTTTTCTAAAGAAGTACCGTCCAATATTCAGCTAACTACTTTAACGTTTACCGGTCTTTCAAAGATAAATCTTAAAGGTATTGTTACTGGTAAACCAGAATATTTAGAAATTGATTTAGCTGACTTTATGCTTAAATTAGAGAATAGTAAAGTAGTGAAGAATGTTCAGTTGATAAATAAAACAAAATCTTATCTTGTTGGTGGTGAGGAAGTTTTAAATTTTGAATTAGAATGTTTATTAGAGTAGGGAGGTGAAAATGAATATTCTTCAAAGAAAATGGCTTTTAGGCGGTTTGATTGTATTAGGTTTAATAGTGATTGGTTTTATAGTTTTTCTTTATCAACCAAAAATTGCTGCTCGAGCAAAAATTAAAACCGAAGCAAAAGAGCTTAAAACCAAAATTGAAGAATTAAGAAGATTAGCAAAAGAGAGTGAGGTTCTTCGTTTAAAAATTGCTAAATTGGAAGAAGAAAATAAAGAATTTGTAGCAAAAATCGCTCCAAGAAGTGAAGTTTTGAAATTAGCTAAGCAATTATCGGAAGAAGCTAAAAAATATAATGTTAAATTCTTGAGTATTCGTCCTCCAGGACTTGATACTCTTTTAATCCAAGAGACTAAAGAAACACCTTTAAGACCAATACCCTTTGAGATTACCTTACAAGGTAGATATTTAGATATCGGTCAGTTCATTGCTAATTTAAGAAATTTTCCTTATTTTGTTAAAGTTTATGAATTAGAGTTTATCGGTAAAGATGAAATAAAACCTTTGATTGAAGCCAGGATTTTGGTTAATATTTTTGCTTCTAGTATAGCTGGAAAAATTTTGTAAGGAGGTTTTCTTATGCGAAGGATTATAACAATTTTAATTCTTATTTTTGTATTAATTTTTGTGGGCACAAGAATCTTTAAGAAAAAACCGGTCAAAGCGGTGAAAAAAACCGTAGAAATGGCTGAAAAAAGTAGAACTGCCAGAAGAGCTGGCAAGAAAGCTGGGGGATTAGAAAGAAGGGAGAAGAAATCAAAAGAAGAAAAAAGAAAAGAAAGAGAGTTGAAGAAATTAGAAAAAAAGCGATTAAAAGAAGAAAGAAAAAGACAACGAGAATTAGCCAAATTACAAAAGCAGCGGAAGAAAAAATCTAAGAAAAAGACTACTGGCATGTATATTTTACAAGCCATTATCGCTACCGATAATACTTACTACGCTTTAATTGATGGCAAACAATATAAAATCGGTGATGAGGTCGGCGGTCGAAGAATTGTAAGAATCGAAGCCGATAAAATAACCTTAGATTACTTTGGTGAAATCACTACAGCCCGTGTGGGTGAACCTTGTGTACCTTTAACAACTTTAAAAACTAAAAAAAAGAGGTAGTTGACATTTTTAAATTTTTTGTTATTATAAATTTATGAGACAAAGATTGATTGCTTTGGTAGGAATCTTAGTTATTATTTTAGTAATATTTACTTTATTAAGACCAAAACCAAAGTCAAAAATTACTACTTTAGCTAAGGAAATAAAACCCAAAACGAAAAAAGAAACATTAGTAGTATTACCGCAAAAAGAAATTTCAAAAACCAAAGTTATCCAACCGATTAAAAAAGAAAGTTTAGCTATTGAAAAACCAGTGGTCAAGGAAGAGACCTTAAAATTAACTATTGTCAAACCAAAAGAAGTTGAATTAGATACTGAAACTTGGGGAGAAGATCCCTTTGTAAGAGAATTTTCTTATGTTAGTGAAATGAAATCTCTAATAGTTTCAGCAATTACTATTAGCGAAAATGAAGCCTATGCGATTGTTAATAATCAGATAGTTCACGTAGGTGACATAATCGATGGGAAGAAGGTGATTGCTATTGAAAAAGATAGGTTAATTGTGGAAAAAGGCGGCAAAAGATTTACTATTTTTTTAAGCGAATAATTAAATTAAAGGAGGAATTTTATGAAAAAGTATATTTTTTTACTTATAATTTTAATCACTTTTTCTTTTTCTCAAGATAATTTTTTAAGAAACATTTATTACGAAGAACTTTTAGAAAAATTACGAATTACTTTGAGTTGCGATACTTTTTGCGAATTTCAAACTTCTCTTGATCTTTATCCTCCAGCAATTAATGTGACTCTATTTAATATCAAATCGTTGATAAAAGAAACAATAGAAGTATCCAAATTAGGCATAAGAAATATTATCATAAAAGAAGAAGAAGAAAAGGTAAAAATAAATATAAATTTAGAGGCGCCCTATGCTTATAAGGTTTTTCGGCAAGGTAACTTGATAATTTTAGAGTTGAGTAAAGAAACTGTGACTCCGCCTACCGAGAAAAGGGTAGCCGAACGGACGGTTTCTTTAGAAGTTAAAGATGCTGACATTATTGATGTTTTAAGAATGCTTTCACGACTAGGGAATGTTAATATTATCGCTTCTCCAGAAGTAAAAGGAACTATTACTATGCGTTTTGAAAATGTACCTTTTTCAGTAGCCTTTTCCGCAATTTTAAAAGCGGTGGAATGTAATGCAGTAGAAATTAGTGAAGGAGTAATAATGGTAAAACCTTTTAAAAAGGATGTGGAAGGTGAACTTCAAACTAGAATATATAATTTAAATTATGCCGAAGCTAAAGATTTGAAAAAAGTAATTGATAGATTTCTCTCCTCAAAAGGAAGATGTGAAGAAGTTGAGAAAAAAATTGGCGAAGGTGGAGGAAGTAAAAGGTCTTCTTATTTAATCGTTACTGATATTCCCGAAAAATTAACTGAAATTGATAAAGTAATCGCTGAGATCGATCGTCCGGCACCGCAAATTTCTATTGAAGCTAAGTTTATTGAAACAAAAATATCTGTTGATAAAATTTACGGAATTGATTGGTCAATAAGAACGGCTGCCACCGCTGCGGAAATGCCAAAAATCGGGGAAGAAGTAGCTATTCCTATTATGTTTAATCATTTAATAGTGGGAAAACTTTCTTTTACTCAAATGTCAGCAGCGTTAGAATTATTACAATCAGAAGGAAAAGCAAAATTACTGGCTAATCCCCATACCTTGACAATGGATAATCAAAGAGCAAATGTAGCAATGGTAACAAGAGTGCCATTATTAGAGGTAAGGGTCGATCCAGAAACTCGGGAAAGAACTTATACTTGGCGAGAAAGGTCAGTTGGTATAGAGTTAACAGTTACTCCTCATTTGACGGCTGACGGAAATATTACTATGGAAATTGAACCAAAAGTGGAAGCGATTATCGGTTGGCGAACAGCTGCTGAACAAGAAGTCCCTATTATTGCTACGCGAGAAGCAAAAACTCAAGTAACTGCTAAAGACGGTGAGGTTATTGTTATTGGGGGTTTAAAACAACAACAAGAAACAAAGGCTGAATCTAAAGTCCCCATTTTAAGTGCGATTCCAATAATAGGTAAATTATTCACTCGAACAATAGTAAAAAAAGAAGAGACAGAATTATTGATTTTTATAATTCCGCGGGTTATAGAAAATCAAAGTTAAAGGAATATTTTCTAAAAATTTATCTTAATGACCCAATCAAAGGAAGCAAAAAGTTTTAAAAAAATTGATGAGTTGTTAAGATATGCAGCTGCTTACGGAGCTTCTGATTTACATATTACCGCCAACAATCCACCAATTATTAGAGTTTATGGTGAACTTAAAAAAATTCCTGGGCCTATTCTAACAAAAGAAGATACTAAAGAGATAATTTATTCTATTTTAAACAAAGAGCAGATAGCCGCTTTAGAAAGGAAAAAAGAAATAGATTTATCTTATACCTGGGGAGAAGTAACTGAGGGAGTTAGAGTAGAATATACCAGTAAAGATCGAATAAGGGCGCGGGTTAACGTATTTCTAGATATGAACGGAGTGGGCGCTGCCTTTCGAATTATTCCGGCAAGAATAAAAACTTTAGAGGAATTACCGGCTCCACCAATTGTTGCTGAACTGGTAAGAAAGCGAAGAGGATTGATTTTGGTTACCGGGCCAACTGGTTGTGGCAAATCTACTACTTTGGCCAGTATGATTGATCTAATAGATAGAGAAAAAGCTTTAAGAATTATCACAATTGAAGACCCTATCGAATACGTATTTAAAGGAAGGAATTGTTTAATAAGTCAGAGAGAAATTGGAGTTCATTCTCGTTCTTTTGCTTCTGCCTTGCGAGCTTGTTTAAGAGAAGATCCTGATATCATTTTGGTTGGGGAAATGCGAGATTTAGAAACAATTTCTTTAGCACTAACTGCGGCAGAAACCGGCCATTTAGTTCTTTCAACTCTCCATACCAATAATGTTGCTGAAACAGTGGATCGAGTAATAGATGTTTTTCCAGCAGACCAACAAAATTTTGTGAGGCATATTTTTGCTAATGTGATTGTAGGAATTATTTCTCAAATTTTAGTTCCTCGTCGAGAAGGAGGAAGAGCCGCAGCAATGGAAATTTTAGTAGGCACACCAGCAATCAAAAATCTAATAAGAGAAAATAAATCTTATCAAATACCCTCTCTTGTGCAAACGGGAACCGAATTTGGCATGCAAACATTAGATCAATCTTTAATTAAACTTTATCGGGATGGAATAATTACTAAAGACACACTCTTTGATTATTGTGTAGATGAAAAATTTGTAAGGAGTGTGTTAAGTGGATATCGGAATTAAATTTTTTATTTTTTTTATTGGTTTAGTTTTTGGCAGTTTTTTTAATGTTTTAATTTATCGCATTCCTAGAAAAATCTCTATTATAAAACCTCGTTCTTTTTGTCCCCATTGTAAAAAAAAGATTAATTTTTATGACAATATTCCGATTATTAGTTTTTTGATGTTGGGGGGTAAATGTCGTTTTTGTCACAAATCAATTTCTTTAAGATATCCTTTAGTAGAAGTGTTAGCTGGGTTTATTTTTTTAATAAGTTGGGAAAAATTTGGTGTCACTTTAAAAACAATTTTGGCGATATTTTTATTAAGTGCTTTGTTAATAATATTTTTTATGGATTGGGAATGCCAAATAATTCCTGATTGGTTAACTTATCCAGGGATATTATTAGGATTTCTATTTAATAGTGAAAAATCCCTTTCTTTTTCCCTTTACGGGATTATCGCCGGTATGGGTTCTTTAATTATTTTAAAATTGGTGTGGTTATTAGTAAAAAAGAAAGAAGCCTTGGGCGGTGGGGATATTAAAATGGGAGGATTTTTGGGAAGTTATTTTGGTTATAAGATTGTCCTTTTCATTATTTTTTTAGGTGCTTTTTTAGGTTTAATTATTTGGTTGTTTTTAATAATTTTAAAAAAGAAAAGTATAAAGGAATACATCCCTTTTGGCAGTTTTTTAGCTATAAGCAGTTTTTTAAATTTTTTTTGGGGGAACGAACTTTTTTATTTATATCTTAATCTTTTTAAAAAATAATTCTTTTCTTTTCTAATTTAAATTTACCTTCCACCTCAGAATATTCTAAAAAAGAATCAATTTTTATATTCCGACATAACTCTCGAATTCGGAATTCATATCCCTTAGGATAAAAAAGAGCAAAGTGTTGAGAAAGAGAAGAAAAAATTTTCCATTCCTTCGCTTCCTCTTCATTTAAAGTTGTGATTGTTTCTACTTCAGCGACCATTATTACTTTTTCATTTCGCAAATCAATAACAATTAAATCGGGATAACAAAATTCATCATTTTGAGTAATAATGCCTTTTTCCTTTTCAGGATGGTTTGTATAAGTTTTTAAATAAGGATATTTTTCATTTGGATAACGGTAAATTGTTTGCTTTAAGGAGATAATTAATTGGTCATGAATTATTAATTCGTTATAAGGCCTTTCAACCATCTTTTAAATATGGGTAAAAAAATTTATTTTGTCAATAAGAAAATAAATCGCGGATAAAAGTTTTATTTTTTGTTATAATTTATAAGAAGCGGTTTAAAAAGCTAAGAAAATAAACGGTTTAAAAAAACTGTTTTTTATTCACCAAAAAGATAAGAAAATAAGAAAAAACTATTCTTTAGAGAGTTTCTTGAAATAGTTAGGGTATAAAAATTTTAATAGCTAAAAAATAATAATATTTGACTTTTAATAGTAGATTGTTTATAATAAAAAATGAATTATCAGAAAGGTGATAAAAAAGATAAAAAAGTGGTTTTATATGCTTTAAGTACTTGTGTTTGGTGTCGGAAAACCAAAGAATTACTTAATAAATTGAAAATTGATTATTACTATTGCGATGTGGATTTAGTTAAAAATGAAGAGAAAGAAAAAATAATCTCCCAGCTAAAAAAAATAAACCCTTCTTTATCTTTTCCAACTTTATTAATTGATGAAGAAGTAATCGTTGGTTATGATGAAGAGAAGATAAAAAAGAAATTAAGTAATGAAAATAAAAACTGAGTTGATTGACTTTTGGTACGAGAAATTAAAGAAAGAAGCTGAAGAGAGAGGTTATTTCTTAAATCCTAATGAAGATTTTGCCAAAAGTTTAATAGAAGGACTTTTAATTAATCAAGAAAGATACGGGTATTTCGCATGTCCTTGCCGTTTAGCTTCCGGTGATAAAAATCAAGATGTAGATATTATTTGTCCCTGTGACTATCGAGATGAAGATATTAGAGAGTATGGTAATTGTTATTGTGGCCTTTATGTTTCCGAAGAGGTTTATTTAGGTAAAAAAGAAACAAAAGCAATTCCAGAAAGAAGAAGTAAAAAAGTTACCCAGGAGGTCAATAAAAATTTATTTAAACTTTCGTTACCCGTATGGCGATGTCGAGTATGTGGTTATCTTTGTGCTCGCGAAAATCCACCAGAAATTTGCCCTATTTGTAAAGCAAGTAAAGAAAGGTTTGATCGTTTTATTTAATCTTGACATTTTTATATTAATTATTATAATTTTTTAAAAATACGGAGGAAAAGATGGCTGGCCATTCAAAGTGGGCACAAATAAAACATAAAAAGGCTAAAGTAGATAGAATGCGAGGAAATTTATTTTCTAAATTAGCTCGAGAGATTACCACTGCTGCCCGTTTAGGCGGAGGAAACCCGGATTTTAATCCTCGCTTAAGAGCAGCAATTGAAGCTGCTAAAGAAGCTAATATGCCTAGTGAAAATATCGAGCGAGCAATTAAAAGAGGTACGGGCGAATTACCGGGGGTAGTTTATGAAGAAATTGAATTTGAAGGTTATGGGCCAGAGGGGGTGGCGGTAATTGTGAAGGTTTTGACCGATAATCGTAATCGAACAGTTAACGATATTCGTCACATTTTTTCTAAATATGGTGGTAATTTAGGGCAAGCAGGTTCGGTATCTTGGCAATTTCGTCCTAAAGGAGTGATTATGGTAAGTAAAGATAAAGTTGATGAAGAAACAATTTTTGCAGTTGCTTTAGAAGCTGGTGCTGAAGATATTAAAACTGATGAAACTTCTTACCAGATTATTACTGCTCCGGAAGACTTTTCAAAAGTAAAAGAAAAATTGAAAGAAAATAATATTCCTATTGATCATTCGGAATTAACTAAATTACCATTAACAACTGTTACTATTACCGATGAAAAAATCGCTGAAAAAATATTAAAACTGATTTCCGCCTTTGAAGAATTGGAGGAAGTTCAACAGGTATATTCTAATTTTGATATCGAAGAAAGTATTTTAGAAAAATTTGCTACTAAAGAATAGGAGATATTAGTTTGCGAATTCTTGGTTTAGACCCGGGAGTAGCAAAGACTGGATATGCTTTTATTGAAAATGAAATATGTCTTTCTTGGGGAGTAATAAAAACGGACAAAAATAAAAGTTTAAATGAACGAATTTTTTCGATAGTTAAAAAAATTGAAAAGCTTCTCAATGAGAAAAAACCTCAATTTTGTGTTATTGAAACTTTCTTCTTTAAGCCCACGGCTGCTAAAAGTATAATTTTTTCTTTACATTTAAGGGGGGCTATTTTTTATCTTTTAACAAAAAAGAAAATTCCCCTAATTGAAGTAACGCCAGCAAAAGTAAAATTGGCAATTTGTGGAAATGGGCGAGCAGCTAAAAAACAAATTAAATATATGATAAAAAAAATTTTTAATTTAGAAAATAAGTTAAACGAACACAGTGCTGATGCTTTGGCAGTAGCTTATACCGGATATAAAGAGATTCAGATAAGACATTATTTAAAAAATGATTGAGAAATTAAAAGGTAAAATATTAGAAAAAAAACCAGATTCCATAATTTTGGATTATAATAATCTGGGTTTAAAAATTTTTATTTCGCTTAATACCGCTTGCCGGATAGGAAATGTTGGTACCGAATGTGAACTTTATACTTATTTATATCTTCAAAAAAATGAAATTACTCTTTATGGTTTTTATGATAAAGAAGAGCGAAGATATTTTACTCTATTAACAGATATTTCGGGTGTTGGTCCCAAAGGGGCAATTAACATTCTTTCTTATTTTACTCCTGAAGAAGTAAAAGAAATAATTATTAACAAAAAAATTGAAAGTTTAAAAAAAGTTCCTGGAATCGGTCCTAAAAAGGCAGAGACTATAATTTTTCATTTAAAAGATGTTTTTGTCAAAGAGAAAAACTATTACGAAAAAAGAAATGAATTATATGAAAATGCCTTAAAAGCTTTAATGAATTTAGGTTTAACTAAAAAAGAAGCAGAAGCAAAATTGAGAAAAGTAAGAATTGGAAACCAATCATTAGAAGAAATTGTTAAGCAGGCTTTAAAGGAATGAAAGAAAAGTTGATAGTACCGGAGAAATTGTTTGGTGAGGAAGTATATGAAAATATTTTAAGACCCCAAACATTGGAAGATTTTATCGGTCAAAAAAAGCTAAAAGAAAATTTAAAAATTTTTATTGAAGCAGCAAAGCAACGAAAAGAACCTTTAGAACACGTTCTTCTGTTTGGACCTTCAGGTTTAGGGAAAACGACTTTGGCCTTTATTATTGCTAAGGAAATGGGTGTAAAAATAAAAACTACCTCCGGACCAATTTTAGAGAGACCAGCAGATTTAGTTGGAATTCTAACAAACTTAGAAGAGAGAGACGTTTTATTTATTGATGAAATCCATCGGATAAATCATATTGTTGAAGAATATCTTTATCCAGCATTAGAGGAATTTTCTTTAGATATTGTAATTGATAAAGGTCCAGGGGCTCGTTCTCACCGAATTAAATTAGCTAATTTCACCCTTATCGGTGCTACTACCCGTTCCGGACTTTTAACTGCTCCACTTCGTTCGCGTTTTGGAATAGTTTTTCATTTAGATTACTATCCGCCAGAAGATTTAAAAATGATTGTTTTACGATCTGCTCGGTTATTAAAGATTGATATTGATGAAGAAGCTGCTGTAGAAATTGCTCAAAGAGCAAGAGGTACTCCTCGTATTGCCAACCGACTTTTAAGGAGGGTAAGAGATTTTGCTCAAGTTAAAAAAAGAAAAAAAATAGATAAAGAAATTACTGAATATGCTTTAGCTCAGTTAGGAATTGATAAATTTGGTTTTGATGAAATGGATAAAAAAATTTTATTTACACTTATTGAAAAGTTTCACGGTGGTCCGGTTGGTTTACAAAGTTTGGCAGTGGCCATTGGCGAAGATCCGGAAACGATCGCGGAAATTTATGAGCCTTTTTTGATTAAGCAGGGTTTTATAAAAAGAACAGCTCGGGGTCGGGAAGCTACCACTTTAGCCTTCAAGTATTTTAAAAAGACAAACCAATTTACCCAGCCAACGTTTGGATTCTAAATTAAAGCTAATTTTTACCATAAGTTTCTTTTTAATCCTTCTTTTTTTACCAATTCTTTTTGGTCTAAGATATGATTATTTAGGAAAAAGTGTTAATATAACTTATCGTAATATGTTTTATTATTTTATAAAAGGGGAACCGCCGTCTTATTTTTTAAATGAAACCCCAAAACCCTTGATTGCCCTTCTTTTTTATATTATACCTTCTTTTGCTGGTTATTTTTTAATTTCCCTATTGATTTCCTTTGGTTTTTACTATTTTTTAAAAATTAGTGAGATTTTTACTAATTCTTATTTAACCGGAATTTTGGCATTTTTTTATCCCTTTTTAGTTTTTGAAGATAGTTGGGACAATCTCCTAAAGGTTTATTGGGTCTGGGTGTATATTCCGTTAATGATTATCGCAATATATTATTTTTTAAAAAAAAATTATTTGAAATACGGAATATTAAATTTTTTAGCCGGTTTAATTAGGCCGGATAGTTGGTTTTTGGCTTTTCTTTTTTTATTATTTTCTTTAAGAAAAAAAACGAAGAGAAAGCTTTTATTATTGCTTCCTTTTTTAGCTCCTCTCTTATGGTCTTTCTTTGATTGGCGGGCCTTTGGTAACCCTTCTTATTCATATGTCGTTACCGCTCGCTATCCTCTTGTTACTGGAATTTTACCAGTTAAACCTGAAAAATATTTCTTGACAGTTTTTAAAGATATAAATAACCAGACTGGCTGGCTTTTTCTTTTTTTAAGTTTCCTGAGTCTTTTAATAATCATTTTTAAAAATAAAGAAATTTTTGAAAAACATTTGATTTTATTGATAATTATTTTGACCCCCTTTGTTTTTTATTTCCTTTTGTCTTTTCGCGGAGGTGTTTTGCCAATGAGAAGATTTTATCTTTTATCTTTAATTTTTTTAAGCTTTTTTCTTTTTCAAATTTTTGAACAATTTTTAAAAAGTAAAATTTTTTTGATGAGTATGAAATTCCTTTTATTTTTTTTGCTTTTTTTAAGTAATTTTTCAATTAATAGACTAAATGAAATTAAGCAAAATTTAAAAGACGAAGAAGACAAAATGGTGGCAATTTTCTCTTCCCTTCCAATATTGAAAAGATATTTAAATGAAATCAAACCTCAGTATTTAATTGTTCCTTTTAGAAGAAAAAGCATCTTTGAATATTATTTGCCTGAAATAAAAAAAAATTTAGAAAGTTTTCGAGAAATTATTGCTTTAAATAAAGATTTAAAAGAATTTAAAAATTCTCTTTTGTTTTACTTAATTAGCGATTTTGCTGGTATCGAAAATTATTTTGATTTTCTTTCTTACTTTCGTCCTCATGTGTTAAAAAAAGAAAACTTAGTTTTTGAACCTTTGTTTTCTTCGCCTTGGATAAGAGTTTATTTACTTAAAGAAGCAGATACCTACTAACTACTTAGAAGATAAATAGCAATTAAAGTTAAAATAAACCCTCCTAAATGTTTTAAAGTTAAAGGTTCTTTTAAAAAAAGATAACCCAAAATAACGGGAATAGCAATATATAAAGAAGTTATAGGAAATATTATAGAAGCTTCACCTTTATTTAAAGCAAAATAAAACCCCAAAGTACCTACACCGGCAACTATCCCATTAAATAGAGCATAAAAAGAAAATTTATTTAAAGGAACAGAAAACTTAGGTAATAATAATAGAAGAAAAATAACGGTACCAATATTGGAAAAAAAAGATAAAGGGAAAGGTGCTAAGTATTTTCCTAAAATCTTAGTACCAAATCCCCAAAAACCCCATCCTAATAAAGCAATTAGGCAATAAATTTGGTAATCCATTAAATATATTCAATAGTAGATGGAGGTTTATCCGTTATATCGTATAAAACTTTTACGCAACTTGGGATTTCGTTAATTAAGGTGTCGCAGATTTTTTTTAATAAAAGATAAGATAACTTTTTTGCTTTGGCGGATAAAGCATCTTTAGAATCAACAGAACGAATTACAATTATATCCCCTAAAATTCTTTGAAAATCTTTTATTCCGGTTGCCTTATCACTTAATAGCACCGGAAAGGTTTGGAAACTTCTTAGATTTTTTGTTAACTTTTCGACAATTTCAGTTGCTTTTCTAATAATTTCTATTCTTTCTTCGGTAACTTCGCCAAGAACCCGGCAGAGCAACCCTGGACCAGGAAAAGGAGCCCGTTGATAAACCTCTTTTGATAATCCTAATCTTTTGGCTACTTTTCTTACTTCAGGTTTTAACAAATCTTTTAATGGTTCAATGATTTCTAATCCGTACTTTTTAGGATTTATTCCAATTTGAGAGAGAACATTGTGTTGAGTTTTGATTTTAGCTTCAGTCTCAATAATATCCGCTTTAATAGTTCCTTGGGCTAAGAACTGGGCATTTTCTTCCTTAATAATTTCTTGAAAAACTTTGTAGAAAGTTTCTCTAAAAGCTAACCGTTTTTCTTCTGGGTCAGTCAACCCTCGCAGAGCGTTAAAAAAAAGATTTTTCTTTTCATAAACTTTTACCAAGATGCCGAATTTTTTTAATTCTTCTTTTACAAATTGGTCTTCGTCTTTTCTCATTAAACCATCATCAATAAAAATCGCCGTTAAATTCTCGCCCACTGCTTTATAACATAAAACCGCAGTTGTCATTGAATCAACACCACCGGATACAGCACAAATAACTTTTTTATCACCCACAATATTTCTTATTTCCTTTACTTTTTGATAAATAAAATTAGTAACATTCTTTAACATGCTATTATTATAAGAAAATTAATAAGAAATGTCAAATTTTTGGAAACCGACCAGCAATGGAAAATTTCCGATTTTTATTATCTATAAGCGTTAAAATAAATTTCCCCTTTTGTTTGGTTAAAAATAAAGGTGCCGGAAAAATCCATAAAAATTGTTTATATTCATCTGGTTTTATTTCCAAGATTTGATGATTGACACAAGGCAAAGTAAAGTTTTCTATATTTAAAATAACGTCTTTCAGAATAAACTTTTTCTTTCCGCTGTTATAAACACCTACCAAAGCTTGATAACAATGAGGATGAGAAGGTAAGTCAATAACAATTGAATGTTTAGCATTAATTCTTGGTGAGAAATAATAAATTTTATCAACAGTGATTTTTATTTCGGGACGAGCAAAAAAAGAAAAAAAGATTAAAGGCATCTTTTACAAAAATTAAACAAAAATTTTAAAAAGTCAATATTTAGAATATTTTATAGAAAGCTAACTAATCTTAGCTAAAAGTTTTATGATAAGAAAATATTTAAAAAAGCCATATAAAGTAGCCGTAACGGATCAAGGCTAAATTTTATTAGATAGAAAAATTGTGTGAGTTATATTTTGACTTTTGATATCAATGAATTATAATATTTTAATGAATTCTTATCTAGCAAAACTTTCTTCTTTACCAGGGGGAAAAGAATATGTATTTTTGAAAGAAATTTTAAAAAAGTATAATTTGCATACTGTCTGCGAGAGTGCTAAATGTCCTAATTTAGGCGAATGTTTTCAAAGAAAGTCTTTGACTTTTATGATTTTGGGAGAAATTTGTACGCGTAATTGTCTTTTTTGCGGAGTTAAAAAAGGGTTTCCCCAAAAAGTTTCGGCCGATGAGCCGGAAAGGGTTGCTAAAGCAGTTAAAGAACTTTCTTTATCTTATTGTGTCATTACTTCGGTTACCCGTGACGATTTGAAAGATTATGGAGCTAGTATTTTTGCCAAAACCATAGAAAAAATAAGAGAAATTTCGATGCCAACTGTGATCGAAGTTTTAATACCTGATTTTATGGGTGATATTGAAGCTTTAAAATTAGTAGTTTCTAAAAAGCCAGATGTCTTAACTCATAACATTGAAACCACAAAACGTTTAACAAAAATTGTTCGTGATAAAAAAGCCGATTATTTTCGTTCATTATGGATTTTAAAAAAAACAAAAGAATTAAATAAAGAAATTATCGTTAAAAGTGGTTTTATGGTAGGTTTAGGAGAGGAAGAACAAGAAATTTACGAGACTTTGAAAGATTTAAAAGAACACAAAGTAGATATTGTCACTATTGGTCAATATTTGATGCCAACAAAAAATAGTTATCCGGTGAAAAAATATTATCAAAAAGAAGCCTTTGAAAAATTTGTCGATTTTGGAAGAAATATCGGAATAAAGAAAGTTATTGCTGGGATTAAAGTAAGAAGTTCTTATTTAGCTCAAGTAAATTTCTCTTGAAAAAATTTGTTTTTAATGTTATAATTAATCCTTTAAAAAGGAGTAACAATGATAAAAAAAATCACTCCTCCCTTAACTGAAGAAGTTGTGGCGGATTTAAAAGTTGGCGAGCAAGTTTTTATTAACGGTGTTATTTATTCTGCTCGAGATTTAGCTCATAAAAGATTAGTAGAAGCGATTGAAAAAAACGAAAAACTTCCCTTTGAATTGAAAGGAGCAGTAATTTATTATGTTGGTCCGGCACCAGCAAAACCAGGTTATCCTATTGGCCCGGCGGGCCCAACAACTTCAGGAAGAATGGACCCTTACACACCGATTTTATTAGCCCATGGTTTGAAAGGGATGATTGGTAAAGGTAATCGGAAAAGAGAGGTTGTTGAAGCAATGAAAAAATATCGGGCTGTTTATTTTGGTGCGATTGGAGGGATAGCAGCTTTAACAATGAAAAAAATAAAAAGCGCCAAAGTAATTGCTTATGAAGAATTAGGTCCGGAAGCTATTCAAGAATTGATAGTGGAAGATTTCCCAGTAATTGTGATTAATGATATTTTAGGAAATGATTTGTACGAATTAGGTGTTAAACAGTATTCCCAAATATAAAAACTTATGGTGAGAATTTATATAATGGGTAAAGAATATTTAGTACCTGAGGGATTTACTATTATGCGTGCTTTAGAATACTGCGGTTTTCTTTACGTTCGTGGTGCTGGCTGTCGCGGTGGTTTTTGTGGCGCCTGTGCTACTGTTTACCGTAAAAAAGATTCTTTTCGTTTAAAAGTTGGCTTGGCATGCCAAACGAAAGTAGAAGAGGGAATGTATTTAACTCAGATTCCTTTTTATCCTGCTAATAAGGCGATATATGAAATCAACGAGTTAAAATTAGATACTCAAATTTTTATTAGCTACTATCCAGAAATTTTACGATGTATTTCTTGTGGAAGTTGTAATCGCGTTTGCCCGCAGGATTTAAAAGTTATGGAATATATTAATGCTGCTATTCGGGGAGATATAAAAAAAGTTGCCGAACTTTCTTTTGATTGTATCATGTGCGGACTTTGCGCTTCCCGTTGTCCAGCGGAAATTGTTCAATATTATGTTGGCCTTTTAGGAAGAAGACTTTATGCCCGTTTCCTTTTAAAAAGGGCAAAAGACTTAGAAAAAAGAGTAAAAGAAATTGAGGAAGGAAAATTTGAAAGAGAATTCGAGAAATTGGTAAGTTTACCTTTGGAAAAATTAAAGGAACTTTACGAAAAAAGAGAAATTGAACCTTAATTTTTAAAGGAGAGCAAAATGTATCCTGATTATATGAAAGAATCAATAAAGAAGGTAGAAGAAACTCGTGAAAAGAGAATAAAAGAAATTTTCCCAAAGTTAACAGCTGCTGCCAAAGAAGAACTTTTGAAAAATTATCATCCAGATTATAAAACTGGTACAGTAAGAAAAATAAGAGTCGGTGTAAACAAAGGTGATTTAGTAGTTAATGAAATCGGTGATATTTTAGAAAGTTATTCTTATCTTAATCCCGAAAAATTTAAAATTGAAAATCCTACTTATGATGTTGATGTTTTAATTATTGGGGGTGGTGGTGCCGGTGTGGCGGCGTCCTTGACAGCTTTTGAATATACTCAAAATATTCTTTTAGTAACTAAATTAAGAATCGGCGACGCTAATACTATAATGGCTCAAGGAGGTATTCAAGCAGCTGTAAAGGAACAAGATTCCCCGGTAATCCATTTCTTAGATGTGATAGGAGGAGGTGGTTATAAAAATATTCCTAAATTAGTTTATACTTTGGTTAATGATGGCCCCAAAATTATTAAATGGTTAGAAGATTTAGGGGTAATGTTTGACAAGAATGAAGAAGGAGAAATGATTACTATTCATGGTGGCGGCACTTCTCGAAAAAGAATGCATACCTGTAAGGATTATACGGGTATGGAGATAATGCGAGTTCTTCGTGATGAATTTTTCAATAAAGGTATTAATTATTTGGAATTTTCTTCTGCTATTGAACTTTTGAGCGATGAAGACGGTCGGTGTTGTGGGGCGGTAGTATTAAATTTAGAAAATGGAGAAATAATTATTGTCAAAAGTAAGGTTACTATTTTAGCAACTGGAGGTGCTGGCCGGCTACACGTACAAGGTTTCCCAACATCTAATCATTATGGTGCCACTGCTGACGGGTTAGTATTAGGTTACCGAATAGGAGCAAGATTTATCTATTTAGATACTATCCAATACCATCCAACGGGAGTAGCTTTTCCTGAACAGTTGTTAGGACAGTTGATTACCGAAAAAGTGAGAAGTTTAGGAGCTCAATTAGTAAATGCTAATGGGGAGCAGTTTATTCATCCTTTGGAGACTAGGGATGTAGTGGCTTCAGCAATAATAAAAGAATGTTTAGAAGGAAGGGGAATTAAAACTCCGAGTGGTTATTTTGGCGTATGGTTAGATACTCCTTTAATCGAAATTTTAAAAGGAGAGGGTACTATTGAAAAAGAACTACCGGCAATGCACCGTCAGTTTTTACGCTTTGGAATTGATATGCGCAAGGAGCCAGTGTTGACTTATCCCACACAACATTATCAAAATGGAGGTATTTTGATTAATGAAAATTGTGAAACTAATGTTTTAGGATTATTAGCCTGTGGGGAAGTTACCGGTGGTGTTCATGGCCGTAATCGCTTAATGGGCAATTCTCTTTTAGATATTTTGGTTTTTGGAAAAAGAGCCGGAAAAAGAGCCGGAGAACTTATAAAAGAATTACCACCGATAAAAAAGTTAACGTTAAATCATTTAATTACTTATCATGAAGAATTAAAAAAACTCGGCATCGAAGAAAGTAAAAAATCCCCTAAGATCTTACCCGATTATCGAAAAGAAGAATTTCAAAAAAAATTTCCTTTTTTAGCAAACCTATAAAATTAAAGGTAAAACCAGAAGATTTTTTAGTTAAAGAAATTGTTTTCTTGCCATTAAAAGAAAAGGGAAGATATGCTGTTTATTTATTAGAAAAAAAGGGCTTTAATACTTTAGACGTCATTCATCTTTTACAAAAAAAATATGGATTTGGTAAGGTTTACCGTTTGGGATTAAAAGACCGTTATTCTTATGCTTTTCAATATTTTGCTTCTCCAACCATAAGAAAAGAAATGATTAAAGAAAAAAATTTTTCTTTGAGATTTCTTGGTTTTTTAGAAAGACCATTAAAAAATAAAGATTTATTAGGAAATTATTTTAAAATTACTATTAGAGATTTAACCGAAGAGGAAGGAGAAAAGATAAAAAATAATCTTTGGGAAGTGAGTTTTTACGGATTTCCTAATTTTTATGATGAACAACGAATGGGAAGTGCGCGGCATAAAGAAGGTTTTATTGCTTATTATTTGATTAAAAAAGATTACGAAAAGGCTTTAAAGTTATTTTTAGCTGCTCCTTCTTCTTTTGATGAAAGTAAAATTAAACAGTTTAAGAAATTCTTAAAAGAAAATTGGGGAAAGTGGGAAGAAGCTAAAAAATTAGCAGTTAGAGAGTACTTATCGGTAATAAAATACTTAATAAAAAATCCTAATGATTATAAAGGAGCAATAAGAAAAATTCCTTATGAACTTTTGAGTCTTTTTATCAATGCTTATCAAGCTTATATTTGGAATAAAACTTTAAATTTATATTTAAAAAATTTATCTGTCCCTCTTTGGGAGGTAAGTTATCGATTCGGAAAATTATATTTTTATAAAAATTTACCTTTTACAATTGAAGAAAAATTATTAACTCTTTCTCTGCCAGCGCCGTCACCAAAAATAAAAGAAAAAAATGAATGGATAGAAATTATGGAAGAGGTTTTAAAAAATGAAGGGCTCGGTTTAAAAAAATTAAAATTAAATTTAAAGATCCGCGGCCTTTATTTTAAGCCTTATTTAAGAAAAGTTATTGTTTTACCTTCTCAAATTGCCATTGGTAAATTTTTAGCCGATGAATTATATAAAGGAAAATACAAACTAACTTTAAATTTCCTTCTTCCTCCGGGTGCTTATGCAACTATTTTGATAAAGCGGTTAATGATTTAAATTTCAACAAATTTTATTTCTTTTTTGTCAATATCAAGAATAGCAATAGTTGCTTTTTCGGTAAGCAATCCGCAAGCTTCTCCCGGGTTAATAAAAACTGAATTCTTTTCTTTTTTAATCTCTGGTTGATGGGTATGGCCATAAATTATATAATCTACGTTCTTAATGGTTTCTTTTTTTAATTTATGAAAAATTAAAAATTTTTTATTATTAAAAACAAGTTCTAAAGGCGGTTCACAAAGAATAAAATTATTTTCTTTAGCTACTTTAAGTAAACCTTCTTTTTCACCATCACAATTACCAAAAACTCCATAAAATTTAGCTTTAAGTTTTACAAATTCTCTTAAAGTAAAAGGAGCGACAAAATCACCGCAATGGATAACGCCAGTAAGATTGTATTGGTTAAAAATTTCGATTGCCTTTTTTACTTTTTCAATATGATCATGGGTGTCAGAAATAATGCCTAAAAGCATTATTCGTATTCAAAAGATAATACTTTTATTTTAATATTTCCGACAATATTTAATACTTTTACCTGTTCTTCAATATCCCCAATTTTTAAGATCAAATGGAGAGGCGAAGCCGGAAATTCTCCAAAAGTAGGATCGCAGGAAATCCATTCGCCAAGATAAACCTGGTTCCAAGCGTGGTAATAAAAGGCTCTCCCAGCATATACTAAACCTACTACAATACGAGTTGGAATTCCTAAAGAACGGCACAGAGCGGTATACAAAGTGGCGTGTTCATTACAATCACCTTCTAAATTTTTTAAAATTTCAATAGCCGAAGGATAGGAAGTAGTTGCTTTCTTTTTTAAATTTCGAAAAACCCAGATTAAAATTTTTTCAGCAATTATTTTTTTATCTTTAATATCTCCGGCAATTTCCTGTGCTTTTTTTCTAATTAAGTTATCATCCGATTGAATGGTGGGTGTAGAAAAAAGATAAACTTTTTCTTTTTCAGTTATTTTTAACGCTGTGACTTCTTTTAAAGAAGGTTTAGTAATCTCAATTACTAAGGGATTTTTACTAATTACCTTTTGATAAGGAAGATCAATGTCTAAATAATCAACTTTATCCAAACCTTGGATTTCTAATTTTACCGATTTCAATTTTGTTGGTTCAGCAAAAAACGTATCTATAGGAACTGAAAAAAATGAGAGAATATCTAAAAAATCTTTATTCCATTCGGCCATAGCTTTTTGGGGTTTTTCTCTAATACCAATAATTCCGCCAGCAGAAATTTCCTTTAATAAATTTCCTAAAGAATCCAAATAATAAAAAGATTTAACATTTGCCATTTCAATTTGATACACAGCTGCTTCATAAACGGTATCATTGATAATCACTGTATCTTTTTTTATCATACTTATTTCTGCTGGAAGTACGGAAAAAAGAGTTAAATCTAAAAGGTTGCCTTTCCATTTTTTTAAATTTTGAGAAACAATAAAATAGGATAAAATTCCAGCTGGATAGGTGTTAGGTGGCAAAACTAATCGATTTTTTTTAACGGTCGAGCCGGTTTGAAAAGTAAAATAGAGGGTATCTTTATCAGCTTTACCATTAATCTTTAATACATTTTTCCCTGAAGTTTGTTCTGTTTCAAAACTGATTAATTTTAAGTTTTTATCAGTTATTAAAAAAGAATTTACCGCTAATTCTTTTAATTCTGTACCTACTTTTAACTTCATTTTAATGCGGTTATAAAATTTAATAAGAGTATCGCCCATATTAACTTTATAGAAGGCGTAACCGATTTTGTTTTGGTCTAAATAATAACTTAGCCAGTTTTCAATTTCTGTGGTATTAAGAGATTTTTTTTGACAACTTAAAAATAATATAAAAAAAAAGAAAAATACACCAATACTCTTTATTTTTCCCATTTTTGAATTTTTGTGTCCAAAGTTAAGATCGATGTCTCCGCCCGCCGTATTCAATTAATTCTCTTAATGCTTTCGGGTCAAAAGCATTTTGCATTGCTGTTTCGTAAGTGATTTTACCCATTTTATATAGTTCGGCTAGGTAAGCGTCAAAAGTAATGCTTCCTTCAGCCGAGGCAGTTTGAATTGCGGAAGGTAGGTGTTCAATTTTTTTCTCCCGAATTAAATTTCTTACCGCAGGAGTTGCCATCATTATTTCAAAACAAGCAATTCTTCCCTTTCCTTCGGCTCTTAATAATAATCTTTGTGAAAAAACCGCTAATAAAGAAATTGAAAATTGAATTCTAATTTGGTCACGAATTTCTGGCGGGAAGATATCAATAAATCGAGTTACTGTTTCAGTTGCATTAGTAGTGTGTAAAGTTCCAATTACTAAATGTCCTGATTCGGCAGCCCACACCGTAGCTTCAGCAGTAGCTAAATCACGAATTTCACCAACGAGAATTACATTAGGATTAGAGCGTAATCCCTTCATAATTGCTTCTCGAAAAGAAGAAACATCAACACCCACTTCTCTTTGAGTAATAATCCCAGCTTTATGGTCGTGAACAAATTCAATAGGGTCTTCAATAGTTAATACGTGGCGAGGAGAGTTAAGAATATAATCAATAAAACAAGCTTGAGTTGTGGATTTCCCTGAGCCAGTGGGTCCGGTTACTAAAATTAAACCGTGGGGTCTATCCAATAGGGCTTTAATTTTAGGAATAAGATGAGGGAGAAAACCGATTTCTTCAAAACTCATTATATGTTTAGGAATCAAACGTAAAGCTAATCCAAAAAATCCTTTTTGTTTATAAATAGCAACCCTAAATCTCCCATGTTCACCAAAATCTAAGCCAAAATCACCACCGCCACCATCATTGATTTGAGCACGTAAATGTTTAGCGTGTTGAGCAGCAATATCTTTAAATTTTTCGGTCATTTCTGGAGTTAAAATTGGTTCTCCTTCAATGGGATAAAGTTTACCATCAATTCTTAATGTGGGAGGACGCCCAACCGTTAAATGGAGGTCCGACGCTTTTCTTCGGACACATTCCATTAATAATCTATTAAAATATTCTTCTACATTTTCTACTTTCATAATAATTTCTACTAAATATTTTAATTACTCTTACTCAATTAATTATAACGTAAAAATTTTAATAAGTCAATATCTTCTTATTAAAGAATTATCAATGATGAATAAAAATTTTGATTTTTGTTACAACTTTGGTTCCTATTTTTTGGTTGATTTTCTCAATCAATTCATCTTTAAGATACTCTAACTCTTTCTTCCATTCAGAAGAAGGAACTTTAAGATAAAGAATTTGGTTTTCTAAATCAATAGGCTTTATTTGGGAAGGAAAATCCTTACCAACAATTTCTTTCCAGTTAAAGATTACTTGCTTTTCTATTAGTTTGTCCCACAAGCCTAATTTTTTAAGTATTTGAGGTAAAACTTCCTTTAAAGAAATTATCTCTCCCGCTCTTTTCATTATTTTTCTAAAAGTTCTTTCAAAAAAGAAAATTCTTTTAAGATTGCTGGGTGGCGAAGTTTTTTTAATGCTTTAGCTTCAATTTGTCTTACTCTTTCTCGAGTAATATTAAAAATTTGACCCACTTCTTCTAAGGTTCTTTGAATACCGTCACCAATGCCAAAGCGGAGTTTTAGAATTTTTTCTTCTCTTTTGGATAGATAGGTTTGTAAGATTTTTTCTAATTTTTCATTTAAAAGAGCAATCCCTGCTTTTCTTGCCGGTGAGGTACTTTTTTCATCCGCCATAAAATCACCGATGAAACCCGATTCTTCATCGTCAATCGGTTTGTCCAAAGATACTCCGTGTTGAACAATTTTTTGATACCTTTCAATTTTTTCTTTACTCATTCCCAGCCTCTGAGCCAATTCACTTACTGTGGGTTCCCGTCCGTAGGTTTGAATAAATTTATGATGAGCTCGGGTAATTTTGTTAAGCGCATCCTGAATATGTGCTGGAATTCTTACAGTTTTTGATTGTTCGGCTAGCGCTCGAGTTATTGCTTGTTTTATCCACCAAGTGGCGTAAGTAGAAAATTTATAACCTTTTTTGTAATTAAACTTTTCCACTGCTTTTATTAAGCCCACATTTCCTTCCTCTACTAAATCGGGAAATTCTAAACCTCGGTTAGCATATTTTTTAGCGATTGAAACCACCAGACGGACATTGCCGCTAATCATTTTATCCCGAGCAAATAATATTTTATTTTGACATCTTTCAATGTTTTTCCAAATTTCTACTACTTCTTCATATTTCTTGCCAAAAAAATCTTCATAATTTTTTAATTCTTCTTTTAAATTTTTAATTTCGTTTTTATCTTTGGTATTTTTTAATTGCTCGTGGATTTTTTTCATTTCTATCATTTTGGTCCTAAATTCCTCATAGAATTCATTGATAACGGAATGCTGCAGACTTAGATTTTGGATTCGCCGAAAGATACTTTTCTTTTTTTCTTCAATTTTTCTTAAGACCGCTGGGGTTGGTTTTTTATCTAAAAGTTCTTTTAACATAGTGACCAATTTTTTTAAAGTTTTTATGCGGTGGATAAACTGTCGTCTTTTGTGAGCCATTGCTCGGCGATTAATTAGGTACTCATATTCTACTCGAACAATTTGATCAATATCTTTTTCACCTTTTTCTACTGATTCACATAATTCCACTAATTTTTCCAACAGGGGAACGCTATTAAAAAGATAGCGAACAATTTCTTGATAACCTTCTTCCATACTTTTGGAATAAAATACCTCTTCTTCTTTGGTAAGAAGGGGCAATTTTGATAAATCACGGAAATAGAATTTAGTAGCACTTTCGAAAGGTTCAGTAGAAACCTTTTTAGGTTTTCGGGAGGTAATTTCTTCCGGAATTACTTCTTCTACAACTTCGATACCCATTTTATTAAGATTTAATAAAATCTCTTCTACTTCTTCGGCAGTATTCAACTCTTCCGGAAGTAAAGTGTTTAATTGATCGTAGGTTAATTTTTTATTTTTATATTTCAAAATTTCATTATAGAATTTTTCTAAAAGAGCTTTTTTATTTTTATTATTACTCATTTTCCTCCTTTGATTAAATTTTTTTTAATTTCATAAATTTTTTCCAAATCATTTTCATCAATTTTACCGGTAGCACATTTATTGAGGTAATAATTATATAAGTATTGAAATAATAAACGCTTAAAATCTTCTTCTTTGATATTAGAGATTAATTCCTGAGGAAAGAAAGAAAGCAGAGCCAATTTCTTTTTAAATTCTTCGTTTTTAATTTCTTCTAAAATTAAACCAATAGAAATTCTTTCTTTTTGTTCGGCCTTTTTGATGATTTTTATTATTTCTTTTATCTCCTCCGAAAAAGCCTCTTCATATTCTATATTTTTTTCTATAACTGAGAGATATTGGGGATAGTTAAGCAAAACCCTTATTATTTTAAATTCGATGTTTTTTAAAAACTCATTAGTTTCAATTGCTTTAAAAATAAAAACATCCTTTTCGGCCGAAAGGGTTAACACTTTTTCTTTGTTAAGGTTAAAAACTTCACTTATTTTATTTAAATATAGTTCTTTTAAAGGTAAATCGCAAGTAAAATTTATCATTTCTAAAAGTTCTTTTAATACTTTTCTTTTTTCAAGGATAGTAGTTGGCTGATAAAGCATAACATAAAACTCTACTAAATCATAAGGTTTGTTGATAATATTTTGAACAAATTCCTCGGCCCCTTTTTCATTAAGATACTTATCGGGATCATAATTTTCGGGAAGCCAGGCTACCAGCGGATTTAATCCAGCCTTTAAAGCGACTTCAATAGCTCTTTTGGTAGCTTCTCTACCAGCCTGGTCGCCGTCGAATAAAATAATAATTTCATCGTTGTATCTTTTTAATAATCTCGCTTGATTTATTGTAAAACCAGTACCTAAAGGAGCTACCAAGTTTTTAATACCTTTGTCAAAAAGGGTGAGAAGGTCAAAGTAGCCCTCTACTAAAATTGCTTTATTTTTAATTAAATAATTCATCGTTTGATAAAGACCATAAAGATTTTCTCCTTTTTTGAAAACCTTAGTTTCTGGTGAATTGAGATATTTAGGTTCAGTTTCTTCGTCTAATACTCTACCGCCAAAGCCAATAACTTCCCCCCGGCGGTTAAAAATGGGAAAAATAATTCGATTAAAAAACCATTCCCGAACCTCTTCTTCTTTTTTGTAAGCTAAGCCACTTTCAATTATTAACTCTTCTGAATAACCTCTTTTTCTAAGAGTCTCGATCAAAAAATTTCTCCCGGGGGCAAAACCTAATTGAAATTTTTTTATTGTTTCCAAAGATAACTTTCTTTTTTCGGTAAGATAACTTAATGCCTGGGGAAAGAGAAAAAGTTTTTCGTGATAAAAATTACTTGCCAATTTAAGAATTTCATAAATCTCCCGATTTGTTTTTTCTTCTTTTTCTTCAACAAAAGTTATTCCTAATCTTTCAGCCAAAAATTTTATTGCTTCGTTAAATTCTAATTTCTCATATTTCATCACAAAATGAATGACGTTGCCACTTTCCTTGCAGCCAAAACAATGAAATAGCTGTTGAGTTGGGTTAACATAAAAGGATGGTTTGGTATCATGATGAAAAGGACATAAAGCCCGATAATAGCGACCAACTTTTTTTAAGGGTAAATAAGTGTTGATTAATTCTACAATATCGCAATCTGCCAATATTTTTCCCACAATATCTCGTTTATTCATTTTCTTTTAATAATTTTACTTCTCCTTTAGGCACCGTAATGATAAATTTTTCGGTTAAAACTTTTAAAAGATTATTTTTAATCTCAACAATTTTCCCAATTTGATTTAACTTTTCGATATATACCTTGGCGCCAATTTTTAATTCCTCTTCTTCAGCTGAAGAAAAAAGAAATTTTTTTTCCTCTTGAATAGTAAACAAATTATTGGCGATAAATTCTTTGGCCTCTTTCGTTGCGTTCTTTTCTTTTTCTTTAATTTTTTTAATCAGATTTTCCAATTCTCTTCGCGCCTGAATAAAAAAGTTTTCCTTTTCTTTAAGAAATTCCTTTTGATGATTTTTCAAAATCTTTTGTAATTTTTTATTTTTTTCCTCATATTGGCTGATTAAATTTTTTAATTTTTCCTCTTCCACCGTTAAGTTTTCAATTTTTTCTTGATATTCTTTTAATATCCTTTCCCACTCATTTAATTTTGTTTTTATAATAAGGAAGTCCGATGTTAAATATTCCTTTGCCTTTTCAATAATCTTATCTTCTAAACCAATTGCTTTAGCAATTTCTAAAGCACTGGAATCACCGGGAATGCCTAAAATTAATCGGTAAGTAGGCTTTTCTTTATACTCCATAGCGGCGTTCATAATTTTAGAGGAATTATGGGCAAAAATTTTTAATCGCGGCGAATGGGTGGTGGCAAAAACAAAGCAGTTTTTTTTACTTAGTTCTTCTAAAATTGCCATTGCTAAAGCATCGCCTTCTTCCGGAGAGGTGTCAGTTCCTAATTCATCTAATAAAACTAATGATTCTTCATCGGCATTAGTAAGAATAGTTTTTATTTTTTTAATATGGGCATGAAAAGAAGAAAGCCCTTTTTCTAAAGATTGTTCATCACCGATCAAGGCGTAGATCTTTTTAAAAAAAGGGATTTTACTATTTAATCCAACAGGCGGAAATATACCTGCTTGGGTTAAAAGGGAGATAATACCGATAGTTTTTAAAACAACCGTTTTTCCACCGGCATTAGGACCGGAGATTAACAAAATTTTTATATCTTTAGGTAACTGAAAAGAAAGGGGTACCACTTCTCCCTTTAATTTTAAAAGAAGTGGGTGCCGAGCAGAATAAATTTGAAATTCAGCGTTTTGGGAAATTTCAATTTTTTGGCAGTTGTATTCTTCAATAAATTTGGCTTTTGCATTTAAAGCGTCTAAATAAGCGATTGTTTTTACCGTTTGAGCAATTTCTTTAGACTTTTCAAGAATTTTTTGAGTTAACTCTTTTAAAATTTTCTTTTTTTCTTCGGTTAACAAGGAAGTTAATTTAATTAAAAGATTATTATCATCAATAATTTCTAAAGGTTCACAAAAAGCTGTTTTTTCGCTTTCTGAATAATCATGAACAATTCCCGGAAATTTATTAACAAAATTAATTTTAATAGGTAAAACATATCTTTCACCAGCAAGGGTATAACTTTCAATAGTTAAAATATTTTTTTCTTCTTTAATTATTTTATTTAATTTATTAACAATTTTATTTCTTACTTCTCTAATTTGAAAAATTAATTCTAACAATTGCGGGAAACTTTCGTAGCGGATTTCACCATCTTCACTGATTTTTTCTTCAATAAGATTGATCAATTCTTTATAATTATTAAGATTTTTTAGGTAAACTAAAAAACTTTCCGGGGGATTTGGAGAAGAAAAATATTTTTTAATCTCCTCAACATTTTTTAAAAAATTTTTTATTAAGATTAAAGTTGCTCCGTCAAAATAATGCTCCTTTTTAAATTTTTTATCTAAAAATTCGGCAAGATTAAAGAGATTGTCGTAAGAAGGTTTCTCTTTTAAAGAAAGATAATATTCCAAATTATTAAATTCTTTTTTTATTTCTTCAATTTTGGGAAAAGGGGAAAGGTTTAAAATTAATTCCCGTCCCATGTCGGTTTGGCAATAATCGGCAATTAAACTTAGGACTTTAGGGTATTCTAAATTTAGTAAAGTTTCTTTATCACAGATCACTTTACACTTGTTGCATTTTTTTACGCCATCTTCTGATGGCTTCTGCCAGGCGTTTCTTTCTTCGCTCGCTGGGTTTTTCATAATATTCCTTTCTTTTGATATCCTGCAAAATCCCAGCTTTTTCTACTGCCCGGCGAAAACGGCGAATAAAACTTTCAAAGGGTTCGCCATCGCGGACTTCAATCTTTGTCATTTTTTCACCCCCTTTTAGATATTATTAAACTCATATAAAATTAAACTTAGGGCTACAATGGCTGCCGTTTCACTTCTTAATCTCCTTTTTCCTAAAGAAAAAAGTTTCGCTCCTTTTTGAGTTGCTATTTTTATTTCTTCCTCTGCAAAACCGCCTTCGGGTCCAATAATTAACAAAATTTTGTTTCCCTTCTTATTTAAAACTGTCGACAATTTTGTTTCGCTATCTTCGTAAGCTAAAAGAACTTCATCATATGAAGAAAAACCTTTTATTAAATCTTGAAAAAATAATGGCTTAGCAACTTGAGGTAAAATTGTCCCGGCGCAAGTTTTTAAGGAAGAGACAGCAACTTTTACTAACCGTTTTAACTTATTTTCACTAATTTTTGCTACCGTGTTTTTAAAATAAACTGGCTGAAAAATTCTAATTCCCAATTCCACCGCTTTGGAAAGCATTATTTCGGTATTTTCCCCTTTTAAAGGGGAGCTGGCTAAGGTTATTTCAACATTAGGTTCGCGCGGCAGAAACTCTTTTTTCAATATTTCAATAGTTAATTTTTTTTCCTTATAAAATATTTTTTTTATTATCCCTTCATATTCAAAGCCGCGGCCATCAGTTAATTTTATTTTATCGCCAACTTTATGTCTCATCACCCTTATAATATGGTGGGCTTCTTCATTGTCAATTGTTATCATCTCACCCGTTTCTAATTTATAAGGATAATAATAAATTTCCCAGGAAATAAAACTTTTTTTCATTTTTAGCCTTCTTTAGGTCGTTGCGGAGGTGGTGGAGTCTCTCGGGAAACTCTTTTCAATTCTTCCAGCAATCTTTTTTCTTCTTCCGAAATATATTTTGGGAAAAAGATTTTTAATTTAACTAATAAGTCTCCCGTATAATTTTGGGCTTTAATTCCTAATCCTTTCACTCTAATTATTTGGCCATCTTTAACACCGGGCTCGATTTTTATTTTTTTGTTACCTTTTAAAGTTGGTATTTCAATTTCTCCGCCCAAAAGAGCTAAGGTATAATGAATAGGCACCTCCACCATTAAATCATAACCTTTTCTTAAAAATAAGGAATGGGGAATTTCTTCAAACTCAATAATAACATCACCGTAACCCCCTTCGCCGTAATGACCCTCGCCCTTTAAGAGATAATAATTATTACTGTTGACAATTTCTAGCGGAATTTTAATCTTAAAAATTTTTCTTTTCTTTATTCGACCACTCCCGCCACAGGTTTTGCAGATTTCTTTAACTACTTTTCCACTGCCGCCACAATGGGTGCAAGTAGTAATTTTGATAATTTGGCTAAAACCACTTCTTTGAATATGATGAATTTCTCCTTTTCCTTTACAAACTGGACAGGCAACTTTTCCTTTTCCACCGGTTCCTCCACAGTCGAGGCATTTTTCGTATCTTTCTAATTCAAAAGTTTTCTCTTTTCCTTCGACGATATCTTCTAAAGATACTTTCATTTTTACTCGAATATTACCACCAACCGGTTTTCTTTTTCTCTCCCTCGTTGGTTTTTCAAAGATATCAAAAATTGTTTCTTCTTCAAAAAATCTTCTAAGAAAATCAAAGGGGTCAAAACTACTACCAAAAATATCACGCCATTCATCAGCGTGAGTAAAATGTTCCCAACTAAAGCCACCGGGTCCAAATTTTTGCGAGACTCCTTCGTGGCCATAAAGGTCATAAAGCCTTCTTTTTTCATCATCCATTAAAACTTCATAGGCTTCAGAAATTTCTTTAAATTTTTCTTCTGCCTCTTTTCGATTTTCCGGATTCATATCCGGATGATATTTTTTCGCTAAACGTCTATATGCCTGCTTTATTTCTTCCTTAGTGGCGTTTCGGGAAACACCTAAAATTTCGTAGTAATCCTTTTTTGTCTTTTCCATAAGAATAAATAAAGAACCTTTTTATTTAAAATAAACTAAAATTTTAAATAAATTTAATTCTTTATCAACTAACCTTTACCCTTTTTGCGCGCAATAACGGCTGGGCAGCGGCGGTCAATTCTTTTATCGCTTCGTTAATTAGTTTTTTATCTTTTTTGATAAGCACTTTCTTCAGTTTTTCTAATTTTGCTTCAATTTGTTTTCTTTCTTTAACCGAAAGGAGATTTCCGTATTCTTTTAATTTCTTTTGAATAGTAAAATATTTTATCCGTCCGCGCATTAATGGTTTTTTGAGCTCTTTAAGAGCAGCAATTAACTCTTTACTTCCGAATCTCCTTAATATTCTTTCTTCAATCTGACGAACCCTTTCGCGGGTGATGTTAAGTTTATCGCCAATCGCTTGTAAAGTGTGGGGAATTTCGCCGCCCAAACCGTAGCGAAGGCGAATAACTTCTTCTTCTCTTTTTGTTAATGATTTAAGTATTTTTTCTAATTTGCCGTCTAAATTGCTCACCATGTTTTCTCCTTTTTAAGATTTATTTTCTTCATCATATACTTCATAATCTTTTTTCTCCTTATTTTCACTTTCTTTTCTTTCTGTTTGCGCTTGGCGGTACATAGCTTCCGCCAAACGATGACTGGCTCTCTGTAATTCATCAATAGCCCGTTCAATCTCCTCTTTGTTATCGCCTTTCATTACTTCTTTCAAACGATTTAACTTTTCTTCAATTTCTCGACGCTCACTTTCGGAAATTTTATCACCAAATTCCTTCAGATTTTTTTCAATCGTATAGGCTAAACTATCGGCTTTATTTCTCGTTTCTACTAATTCTTTTTTCTTGCGGTCCTCTTCGCGATACATTTCCGCTTCTTTAATCATCCTTTCAATCTCTTCTTTGGTTAAACCGGAAGAAGGTACAATTCTCATACTTTGTTCTTTTTTAGTCGCCAAATCTCTGGCAGTTACGTGTAAAATTCCGTCAGCATCCACATCAAATATTACTTCAATTTGCGGTACTCCTCGGGGCGCCGGCGGAATACCTACCAAATCAAATCTTCCTAAACTTTTGTTATCAGCGGCCATTGGTCTTTCTCCTTGTAATACGTGGATGGTGACAGCGGTTTGATTATCTTCGGCAGTGGTGAAAATTTGGCTTCTTCTTACAGGAATTGTGGTGTTTCTTTCAATAATCTTAGTAAAAACACCGCCAAGGGTTTCAATACCTAAAGAAAGGGGGATAACATCTAAAAGGACGATGTCTTTAATCTCACCAGCAAGCACGGCTCCTTGAATAGCGGCACCAATCGCCACTACTTCGTCAGGGTTGATTCCTTTGTGTGGTTCTTTGCCAAAGAAATCTCTCACTACCTCTTGAACTCTCGGCATCCTTGTTTGCCCACCCACCAAAATAACTTCATCAATATCTTCGGGTCTCAATTTAGCATCTGCCAGGCAATTTCTTACCGGTTCCAAGGTTTTTTGGATTAAATCTTCAACCATAGCTTCTAAGCGTGCCCGGGTTAATTTTAATTCTAAATGAATCGGTCCCCTTTCTGGGTCAGAATAGATAAAAGGTAAGCTTATTAAAGTTTCATATTTAGTAGAAAGTTCTCTTTTTGCCTTTTCCGCCGCTTCTCTTATTCTTTGTAAAGCGGTTCGGTCTTTAGATAAATCAACTTTATATTCTCTTCTTGCCTCTTCTAAAATCCATTCAACAATTCGGGCATCAAAATCATCGCCACCCAGATGGGTATTACCATTGGTAGCGATAACTTCAAAAACCCCTTCACCAATTTCTAAAATAGAAATATCAAAAGTACCGCCACCCAAATCATAAACGGCAATTTTTTCGTTTTTCTTTTTATCTAAACCATAGGCTAAGGAAGCAGCGGTCGGTTCGTTAATAATTCTTAATACCTCTAAACCAGCAATCTTACCCGCATCTTTAGTTGCCTGTCTTTGGGCATCGTTGAAATAAGCCGGAACGGTTATCACCGCTTGTTCAATCTTTTCGCCCAAATATTGTTCAGCCGCATTTTTTAAATATTCTAAAATCATCGCGGAAATCTGAGGTGGCGAATATTTTTTCCCATCTACTTCCACCCAAGCATCACCATTATCAGCCGGTACTACCTTATAAGGAACCAATTTTATCTCCTCGGTTACTTCCGAATATTTTCTACCCATAAATCTTTTGATAGAATAAATTGTTCTTTCGGGATTGATTATTGCCTGTCTTTTCGCTAAAGTACCGACAAGCCGTTCTTTACCTAAAGCGACAACCGAAGGAGTTGTTCTTTCACCTTCGGGATTAGGAATCACAATTGGTTGACCCTTTTCCATTACTGCCACAACCGAAAAGGTTGTTCCTAAGTCAATACCAATGACTCTTTTTCTCATCTTTACCTCCTTGCTTTTCTCTATTTATTAGACTCATCTAAGTGGCCGAAGGATTTTGCTTTTCCTTACTCACAATTACTTGCGCCGGTTTTAGTACATAATCTTTGTAAAGATAGCCCTTACTTACCTCTTCCACAATTTTGTTAGGTGGTACCTTATCGGTCTCTACATAACCCACTGCTTCCGCATATTTGGGGTCAAAATCTTTCTCTAAAAGGGAATATTCTTTTAAACCGTGTTTCTCTAAAATACTTTTTAATTGATTATAAATAATTTCTAAGCCCCTTTTTAAATTCTGAAAATCATTAATCAATTCCGAATGAAATAGAGCCCGGTTGAAATTTTCTAAAACCGGAATAATATCCATAAAAAATTCTTTCAAACTCAACTCTTTAGCCATTAAAACCTCTTTTTCTTTACGCTTGCGAAAATTATCAAATTCTGCCAAAAGGCGCAAATAGCTATCTTTTAACAAGCTTACCGGTCCAATTTTTCTCTTCTCCATCTTGACTTTTGCTATTTAATTATTATAATATACCAAAATTTAAAGATTTGTCAACAATTAGCAATCAAGGGAGGAGATATGGAAATAAAAATAATCGAAGTTAAAAAACCAGCGGAAGTGAATGTGATTTTAGGTCAGAGCCATTTCATTAAGACAATAGAAGATTTATACGAAGTGATTGTTAGTACCAATCCTCAGGCTAAATTTGGCATTGCCTTTTGTGAATCTTCGGGACCTTGTTTGGTGCGTTCGGAGGGCAACGATGAAGATTTAAAAAAATTGGCAATTGAAAATGCTTTAAATATTGGAGCTGGTCATTCTTTTATAATTTTTTTAAAGGATGCCTATCCCATAAATATTTTAAACGGCATAAAACAGGTTTGCGAAGTTTGTAATTTATATGCGGCTACCGCCAATCCATTAAAAGTAATAATTGTTGATGATGGTGAAGGGCGAGGAATTTTAGGGGTGATTGATGGTTTTAAGCCGAAAGGTGTGGAAAAAGAAGAAGATATTGAGAAGCGGAAAAAATTTTTACGAGAGATTAAATACAAATTATGATTTGGATAGAAAATATTGGTGAATATGAAGGAAAAGAGGTTCTTTTAAAGGGTTGGGTTTATAACAAAAGGTCTTCGGGTAAAGTAAGATTTTTGTTAATTCGTGATGGTACCGGAATTATTCAAGCAGTTTTTGAAGAAAAAGAAGTGGCTAACGATTCTTTTGAATTAGCTGATAAAGTTAGTCAAGAATCAGTAGTGGAGTTAAAGGGAATTGTCCGAAAAGATGCGAGGGCACCGGGTGGCTATGAAATTGTTGCTAAGGAGTTGAAACTTTTAAGTCCTTCCGAAAATTTTCCAATAACTAAAAAAGAACACGGCATTGACTTTCTTTTACAACACCGTCACTTATGGCTTCGTTCGCGAAAACAGTTTGCTATTTTAAGAATTAGAGCGGAAGTGATAAAAGCCTGTCGGGATTTTTTAGACCAAAAGGGATTCCTTTTGGTTGATGCTCCGATATTAACGCCAACTTCTTGTGAAGGGACAACTACCCTTTTTGAAGTTAATTATTTTGATAAAAAGGCCTATCTTTCTCAAAGTGGTCAGTTATATATGGAAGCCGCCGCGGCGGCTTTTGGTCGGGTTTATTGTTTTGGTCCAACTTTTCGGGCAGAAAAATCAAAAACAAGAAGACATTTAACGGAATTCTGGATGGTTGAGCCCGAAGCCAGTTTTATGGAACTTTTTGATATTATCAATTTAGCCGAAGAAATGATTTGTTATATTATTGAAAGAGTTTTGGAAAGACGAAAAAGAGAGCTAGCAATTTTAGAAAGAGATATTAAACCGTTAACAAATATTAAACCTCCTTTCCCGCGCCTCACTTATGACGAGGCGATAAAAAAGTTGAAAGAAGGTGGTTTTTCAATAAATTGGGGAGATGATTTTGGTGGTGATGAAGAGACCTTTTTATCAAACCTTTATGACAAACCATTAATTATCTATTATTATCCGGCAAAATGTAAAGCCTTTTATATGAAAAGATTAAAAGAGAATCCAGAAATCTCTTTATCGGTTGATATTTTGGCGCCCGAAGGTTATGGTGAGATTGTTGGCGGTGGTCAAAGAGAAGATGATATAAAAGAGTTAGAAAAAAGAATAGAAGAATATCAATTGCCTAAGGAACCTTTAGAATGGTATTTAGATTTAAGAAGATACGGTAGTTTTGTCCATTCTGGATTTGGTTTGGGAATAGAAAGGACAGTTGCTTGGATTTGTAAAATCAAACATGTAAGAGAAGCAATACCTTTCCCTCGGCTGATTGACCGTATTTATCCCTAATATTTTTGGGGTAATAAAAAAACTTATTTTTTCGTTATATATTATAATATATCTATCGTATGAAAAAAAGAAAATACTACAAAATTTTAAATTTTAATAAAAATTTATCTTCTATTAAAAAAGATTATTGAAAATCAATAATAAAAACCCCTTATCCCCCGAAGAATTTACCGAATAGTATCCCAGTAGGTTAATTTATAAATCTTTCTTAAAACCTATTTGGAGATAAAAAGATTTTTGGGTATTTTCTTCTTTATAAAGATTGATACCAGCTTCTAAATAACCTTTTAATAAAAGAAAATCCTTTTCACCACCAATGCCACCTTTAAAGGCAATAGTAGTGGAACCTTTCTCTTCTAATATTTTGGTTAGAGTAAGTCCCAAAGGAAAATAAAGCTTTAATATTAAGGGAATATCAACATTGATAAGAAAATCAGAATATAAGCCACTTCCTAAGGAGAAGGATTTATAATTTTTTTGTAAGGATAATAAAAGAAAGCCAAAGCGATAATCAATTATGGAAATGAAAGGAGCGGTGAAATCTGTCTTTAAAGCTAAATAGGGATCGCTTCCTTTTTCACCGAAAAGATTTTCTAAGGAGACACCAGCTCCTAAGGAAAGGGCAAAAGAAGTGCTTAAAATAAATAAAGAGATAAAAATAGCTAATAACTTCTTCATTTCTTCTCCTTTTTAATTTTTATAACGTCACCTTCGATTTTTACACTCCTTGTAGTAATAGTAAAGCTGGAACCAAGAAATAAATCTACAAGAAAATCCACTATATTATATTCATCAACAATTTTAAGATTTATCACACCATCGCCTCCAGCAGATTGGTTTTTTACAATTTGGCCAATATCAGGCTTTACAATAGGAATTAAACCCCACAAGGCATACCAAACTCTGGTGCGTGTGCTAAAACTTTTAGTTACCATATATTCCGCATAATCTTCATAACCAGTTGTAGGGGAAATTGAAGCCACTTTATCCATTCCTGCTCCATCAATAATCACTTGAGTGCAACTAAAAAAAAGAATTATTATTAAAAATAGAAGTATTATTTTTTTACTCATTTCTCCTCCTTTTTAATTAAGGTTTCTAAATATTCCTTTAATTTCTGTAATGCCTTTGCCCGGTGGCTGATTTTATTCTTCTCTTTTCCTAATTGAGCAAAAGTTTTTTTATAACCATGGGGAATAAAAATCGGGTCATAACCAAAACCTTCTTTTCCCATCGGCTTTTCACTTATATAACCTTCACATTCACCTTCAAAGAATTTCACTTTTTTTAAAGATAAAGCTAAACAGATTACCGATTTAAATTTTGCCTTTCTTTTATTTTTCTTAATACCTTTTAATAAAGACAAAACCTTTTTAATATTTGCTTTATCATCACCTTTTTTAGCAAAATGGGAAGAAAATATTCCTGGTGCCCCTTTTAAATAGTCAATCATTAAACCCGAATCTTCGCTAATAGTGATATAACCCGTTTGTAACAAGCCAGTAATTGCCTTTTTATAAGCATTTTCGTAAAAAGTATCGCCATCTTCCTGGCATTTAAATTTAATCTTTAAATCATAAGGAGTTAATATTTCTAAATTTAAATCACTAAGGATTTCTTTAATCTCTTTTATCTTACCTTGGTTATTAGTACCTAAGAATATTTTCATAAATATTTTTTATAATCCTTATTTTCTTTTAAAAGGGCTAAAAAATTTTTTATCTTCTCAAATTCTTTTTTTGAACTTACAAAGATTAAATCTTTCTCTTTAATAATTAGCAAATCATTAATACCTAAAGAAAAGATTGGTAAATCTTTGGTATAAAATATTGAATTTTTTGTTTGCCAATTGAAAACTTTGCCCATTTTTATATTTCCCTCTTCATCTTTATTATAATACCTTTCTAAGGCTAAAATTGAACCGACATCATCCCAATCAAAAGTTCCTTTTACGACGGCAATTCTTTCGGCCTTTTCCATAATCGCATAATCAACCGAAATATTTTCCGCTCTTTTATAAATCTCTTTTAACAGTCTTTTTTCATTTTTTTTACCTAAATTCCTTTCTAAAAATTTTAAATCCTCATAAAGGGAAGGTATAAACCTTTCAACCTGTTTTAAAAAATAACTTATTTTCCAGACAAACATTCCGCTATTCCAGAGAAATTTTTTGCTTACTAAAAATTCTTTGGCTTTTTCTAAATTTGGCTTCTCAACAAATCTTTTTGCTTGATAAGCAAAAAGATTATTTTCTTCTTTGATTAAAGAATCAATTTCAATATAACCATAGCCAGTTGCCGGATAGGTTGGGGGGATACCAAAAGTGACTAAATAATCTTCTTCGGCAATTTTAAAAGCAAAATTGACACATTTATAAAATTCTTCTTCATTTTTAATTAAATGGTCAGCTGGTAAGACAATAGTTAAAGCATCATTGGTTTCTTTTTTGATATAAAGAGAAGCTAAGGCAATGGCAATCGCCGTATTTTTTGATTGGGGTTCAAGTACCAAATTTTTTTCTTTTAAAGAAAGAATTTCTTTAGTTTTTCTTTTTAAATCAATGGGAATTACATATTTTTGATAATTTAAAGGTATAATTTTACTTATTCTTTTTTTTGTTAGCTTTAATAGTGATTCTTTATGAAAAAGTTTTAAAAATTGTTTTGGGTTATTAAAGCGGCTTAATGGCCAAAACCTTTCTCCTCGACCACCAGCGATAATTATGGCGTATCTTTTAAAACTTTTCATAACTTTTAATTACTGCTTTTAAAAGTCCGCTAAGAAAATTAGTTTTAATAATTAAAGGCAAATAATCTTCTCCTTCTTGAAGGTAGATGCTACCCAAAATTTTTGCCTGGGGTCTAATGCGGGGCAGTAATTCCCAAGCATAAAAAGAACCAATCTTCGTATTGATAAAGGTTCTTTTTTTCTTTTCAATAATAACTTCGTAATTCTTTTTATTATAATGGAGAAAGCAATTATTTGCCATCTCTTTTTCTGACATAATTTTACGGATATAAAACCAAAAAGTCAAGATATCTTTTATTTCGTTAATCAAAGGTAAAGAGGTTTTATCATTATAAATAATCTTATTGTTTGGATAATCAAAATAGATACTTTCTTTACTTTTAAAATTTTTTTCATTGATACTTTTGTAAACAAAAAGGGTTTTAAAATCAAAAGTAGCATAACTTATTATCGTATCAGCAATCTTAAAAAGAAAATTTGAAAAAGAGTTTAAATAACAACTAAATTGGTAAACTTCGCTATTTTGATAGAAAACTTTTCTACATTCTAATTTTAAAGCGCCAACTTTTAAAAACCCTAAATAAAGGTCATAATTAATAACCTCATAAAAATTAATTAAAAAAAAGAAGAGCATAAAATAAAAGCCCCGAGGAATTTTACCTCAGGGCTTTTTTAAATTAGTTATTTAATTTAATTAGTCGGTTTTTACCCAGCGGAGACCTTTAACCTTTTGATAAGCAACTTTGATATCTACTCGTTTGTTGGTGATTGCTTTAATCAGAATTTTGCCAAAATTGTCATCGGTTGAATAGCCATTATTGTTTCTATCTAACCAAAGATAATAGACGCCGTTAATTTCAATATTCTTTCGTTGGGTTGAATAAACACCGGGAGGAGGGGCTATATTTTCATCGTCAAAATTTCCTGAAGCCATTGTCGAAACAGCATTTCCTTTATCATTATAATGGGGAGTAGTATAATCGCCCGGGTTAACAATTGACATTGGAGCAAATTCTCCCCGGTCATCAAAGATATAGTCTAAATCCGGCCAATTTGCTTGGTTACCAATTGCCAAAGGAATTGCTCCGTTATCGGTTAATTTTAAACCACTTGGATGGTTGGGGTCCGGGTCACTGGCACCATAAACACTAACTTCACTTATTACTGGGGTTAAATCTAATTCCCATCTTTCACTCTCTTCATTTTTCTTATAAGCTGAAACACCAACAGTTTTTGCTGGACCACTCACATCATAAGAAGTAGTATAAGAAGGTAAGGCGGTATCTTTTATCCCATCCACATAAATATAATAGCCATCAACATCCGCTATCCGCGTCCAATTAAGTCTCAGTTTTGCTCCGTTATCAACCGGCTCGTAGGAAACAGTTGGTTTTTCTGGTTTTTCTACTACTTGCTCACAGCCAATAAAAAAAACTAATAAAAGTAATAGAATAAATGGCTTAATATATTTCTTCATCTTTACCTCCTTTTTACTTTCTTGTTGGTGGTTTTACTTTTGGTGTTGGTGGTTTTACCTTAGGAGCAGCCGGAGGGGTTATTGGTTTTTTGGCGTGGAATTGTTGATAATGTTCCTCATAGGCACTTTTTAAAGAGTCTAATGCAGCCGATAAAAGATTTACCTTTTCTTTAAGCTCTTTTATTTCGGTATTTAGTTTATCCATTTGCTGAGTAATTTGTTGCCCTGGTTGACAATTGAAAAATAATAAAATAGTAAAAACTAAGAAAAAGGCTAATAAATAACGCATACTTCCTCCTTTGATAAAACTATTTATCATTAAATGATTATAGAAAATTTTTTTCTAAAGTCAAATAATTAAAAAATGGTTATTTTTTTTGTTATTTTCTGATAATTAGTGATTAAAGTAAGAAAATATAAGCCAGGCGGTAGTTGAGATAAATCAAAATAATTTTCGTAGTTTCCCCTTCCTTTTCTTCCTTTATCAATAATCTTGATAAGATTTCCCAAGGAAGAATAAAGTTTTAAACAATAATTACTTTCTTTAATTAATTGGTATTTAATCTTAATAATTCCCTTTGTTAGATAATTAACCTCTAAATCGCTAAAATCCCTTTTAAATTCTTCAATATTTCCTAAAGGTGAATATTTTATGGTGAGATAATCATAATCAGTAAAGGGTGAAAAACTGGCACCTGTTACATAAACATTACCTATGCGATCAGTAACAAGGGAATTGGGATAATCGTTTTCATTAAAGCCATCATATCTTTGTGACCATATTAATTCACCATTAGCATCATATTTTATTGTTAAATAATCATTATTTCCATTTTCATTAACAATAATTCCGGTAATATAAATATTACCAAAAATATCGGCTCCAATTCCTACTCCGTAGTCATCTTCACGGCTGCCGTAAATTCTTGACCATAAATACCTTAAAGAGGTATCATATTTTAGTGTTAAAATATCTAAACCGGAATCGGTAAGGATACTGCCAATAATAGCAATATTACCTAAGGAATCTAAAATAAGTTTTCTTGGTTCAACACCATTGCGATAAATGGCTACTCTTTGTTCACGAAGATTACTATCGTATTTTATTGTAGTAATACTTGGCTCTCCAGGAAAACGGGAAAGATAACTGAGACCGGTCACATAAACATTGTTAAAATTGTCAATAGCTAAAGAGATAGGAAAATCAAAATCAAGACCCGGTCCGCTATAACAAGCGGCACTGAGAAGTTCACCTTCGCGATTATATTTTAATGTTAAATAATCATAATGGGTTTCGCCCCCGCCATTATAACCCCCAGTTACATAAATATTATTGTAATTATCCAAAGCAATTGCTCGTGGTTGGTCCCAACCTCCACTTTCGTATCTTCTTATCCATTGGACAAATCCGTTGGAGTCATATTTTATAGTAGCAAAATCAAAAAGGGTATTACTTCCACCGGAACTTTGCCCAGTTACATAAACATTTCCTTCGTTATCAACGGCAATTGCTGTGGCTTCATCCCAATCAAAAATTCCGCTTCCCGGTCCATCATAGATAGCCACCCATTTTTCTCGACCATTGCGGTCGTATTTTATTGTTACATAATCTAGTTCAACATAATTTCCCGAGCGATAACAAGTGGCACCGGTAACATAAACATTACCATAAGAATCTATCGTCATTGCGGTAGGATAATCATCATAATTACCTGGTCCATTATATCTGCTTATCCACTGGATTTCACCATTGGGGTTATATTTAATAGTGACAATATCACAAAAACTTTGTTGATAATTGCTACCGCCAGTGACATAAACATTTCCTTCATTATCTAAAACAATCATTTGGGCTCCGTCACTAAGGCTATCAGGTCCGTTATAGCGGGCAAGCCATTCTTGAGAGAATAATTTTATATTTCCCAAAAAAATTAGTAAAAAAACTAAGAAATACCGCATAAAAAAATTATTATAAAAAACTCTAAAAAGTCAAATATTCAAAAAACGATTATTTTTCAAGGTTTCGCAAACAGACTAAAAAATTTTTCCAAAAATTAAGATTATATTTTTCTAAAAATTTTGTTGCTACTAATTGATAAAAATAATTACCGTAGGTATAAAGATGATAACTAACATTTTTTTCTTTAATAAAATTTTCACTTTTTGATGAGATATTAAACAAAATAAAAAAGAAAAACCACACCAGTAAAATCCCTTTTAGGATTCCCAAAAAACCACCAAAAAGGGAGTTTAACCAGCCTAAATGCAAAAATTCTAATATTTTTTCAAAAAGATAAGCAAGGATTTTAAAAAAGAAATAAAAAATAAGAAAGCTTGATAGATAGATTAACAATTTAGAAACAAAATAGGGGAAAGAATAATTTTTTAATAATTCCCAAAAATAGTTTTCGTAACGGTTGGGGATTATGAAAATAAAAAAAACTGCCAAAATAAAAGGTAAAGAATTTAAAAATCCTTTTTTAATACCTTTAATAAATAAAACTAAAAGAATTATTGAAATTATAATATCTATCAGCATCCACACCTCCTGCCTGGATATATAATTATAATAAAAATTTTTATTTTTGTCAACAATTTATTGACTTTTTAAATTTTTTTGTTATAATTTATCAAGGTATTAGGAAATATTTCCTAATACCTAAATAACAAATGGAGGATATGATGAAATATCTCAGTCTATTTATTTTTTTTATTGTTTTATTATTTTCTTTTTCTTACGGCAATGTTGGTTTTGTTAACGGTTTTGAGAACTATCAACCACCAAAAGCAGTATCCTCACCGGTAAAGATAAACGAAATAATCGTTGACCAAGAGTTAAACTATCCTTATGACTGGGGCAGAGATGTTTTAATTGATACTTCAGTTCTCTATGATTTTGATGGTGATTATGATGAAAATACTGGTCAAATGTGGGTAGTAACTGCTCCCCGATATGACTCAGTTATTCGTCTTTATTATTCAACTGACCATGGTTATCATTGGACTTGGGCGAGAACTATATCTCATACTCTTAAAAGTTTATATAAGAAAGTGAGAATTATTGTTGGTCGCGGTGATTCTAATTATATTTATATCTTTGGTCTTCATAGTGGTCTAAATAATACCGGTGATATTTTTGTTCTTGCTTACACCTTTGACCTATCTCGTTCTGTTCATAATTGGGTTACTTGGAATAATGATACGATTAACGATTTTGCCGTTGCCAAAGATTTTCGCAATAATTATTGGCTTTATTGTGTAGCAGCTAATGAAAATCGTGGGGGCTTTAATGCTAAACTTTTCCGCTCTTCTGATTGCGGTCGAACTTGGGATAGTCAAATTGGTTTTGATATTGGTGACCCAGATATTATCTTTGGTACTGGACCTAATCTAAATTTTGCTTTTGTTCGTTTTTCAAGAGATACTCTTTGTTATCAGCGAAATAATAATTACGGCGCCCCGGGTAATTGGCAAACGTTAGCGGTTCTTGATGGTATAACAGATTATAAATATTGTCCGAAAGTTTCGCCCGCCTTTACCTCTCCCGATAGTATTGCAACAACCTGGGTTCTTTATGAGCTGGATTGGCATAATACTGGTGATTTAGATATTTGGTATGCTGTCCGTTCTCATGCGTGGGGAGATACCTGGCGAAAAAGATATCTTCTTGCTGGCTCAACAAGATTGGATGAAAGGGTGCCGGATATTGAATATTATAAATCTATTGGAAATATCTGGGTAAACGCCAGTTATATTATCTATGATTCTTCTTATAATGAAACCAGCTATGTCTATTCCCGTTGGAGTGATGCCAATAATCCTTTTAATTGGCATGATACAAATAAAGTAAACGATTCGGGAACACAAGTAGGCACTTGGTTTGGTCCAAAGACTTGCGGTCCAAAGATTGTTTATTCTCCCGGTGCTCCAGCTCCTGGCGGTGGTGTTTTATATACCCGAGCAACTACTTTTTACATTCCTTATCGGTTATATTTTGATGCTCCTTGGTTCCCTTCAGCAATTGAAAAAGAAAAAGAATATAAATCAAAGATTTTAAAGATAAATACCCTTGCTAAAAAAGCGATTCTCTTTCAATTTAAAACGGAGATAAAGAAAGCAGCCATCTATAACTTAGAAGGTAGACTGGTTAAATCTTTCAATAACCAGGCCTCTTCTCTCTTGTGGAATGGAAAGGATGATTATGGAAAAGATGTTCCTATTGGAGTGTACCTAATCAAATTTAAAACTGATAAAAAAGAGTTTACCGAGAAATTTATCTTTTTAAGATAAACTAACAAAAATAAAGGGTTCCGATAGGCAAGATTTTTGTCTGTCGGAACCTTTTTATTCAATTAAATTTCGAGCAATCACAATCTTTTGAATTTCCGATGTGCCTTCATAAATCTCCATACATTTAGCATCCCGATAATATCTTTCTACTGGATAATCCTTCGTATAACCATAACCACCGTGAATTTGGATTGCCAATCTGGTTGCTTCCATTGCTACTTGAGAAGCAAAATATTTTGCCATACTTGATTCCTTAGAAAAACGAGGTACTCCTTTATCTTTCAAAAAGGCAGCATAATAGACCAAAAGTCTTGCCGCTTGAATTTTTGTTGCCATATCCGCCAGCATCTCTTGAATCATTTCAAATTCATAAAGATATTTACCAAACTGTTTTCTTTCTTTACTATAAGCCAAGGCTTTTTCAAAGGCAGCCTGGGCAATACCAACTGATTGGGCACCGATATCAATTCGGGAAACATCCAAAGTATGCATGGCAATCTTAAATCCTTGACCAATTTCTCCTAAGAGATTTCTTTTTGGTACTTTACAATCTTCAAAAATCAATTCACAATTGGCGGTTGACCTTAAACCTAATAAATCTTCGTGTTTGCCAATACTAAAACCTTCATAATCCCTTTCCACTATCAAAGCACAAATACCTTTATGTTTTAAATTTCTATCAATAGTTGCGAAAACAACAAAAATCTTTGCTTCACCGGCATTAGTAATAAATCTTTTTGTGCCGTTTAACAAAAAATAATCGCCCCCATCTTTTATTGTTGTCTCTAAACTGGCTGGGTCACTACCGACATTGGGTTCTGTTAAAGCAAAAGCACCAATTGCTTCCCCTGTGGCTAAAAGAGGCAAATATTTCCTTTTTTGTTCCTCATTGCCAAATTGGAAAATCGGATAGGCGCATAAAGAATTATTAACTGCCATGATCAGTCCGATAGAAGCCGAGGCCTTAGAGATTTCTTCTACCGCAATTGCCAAACTGGTAAAATCTAAACCAGCACCACCATATTCTTCGGGAATAATCATTCCCATAAAACCCATTTCGGCCATCTCTTTAATAATTTCTTTAGGAAATTCACCGGTACGGTCAATTTCACCAGCAATCTTTTCAATTCTCTCTTGGGCATATCTTCTTGCTGTTTCCTGAATTAATTTCTGGTTTTCATTCAATTCAAAATTCATTATTCCTCCTTTTTAAATATTTTTTAAAACTTCTTTAGCAATTATTAATTTCATAATCTCTGATGTACCTTCACCAATTTCACAGATCTTAGCATCTCTAAAAAATTTTTCTAAATTTAATTCTTTACTTATTCCGTAATAAGAATACAAAGAAATTGCGTAATCACAAATTTTTACTGCTGTTTCCGAAGCATAAAGTTTGGCATTAGCGCTTTCTTTATCCGCCCGCTCACCTTGATTTTTTAATAGCGCGGCATAATAAGTCAAAAGGGAGGCACTTTCAATTAGCGTATCCGCCTCAGCAATAATTTTATAAACCCTTTCATTTTTGGTATTTCTTTCTTTCTCCCAATCCACAATCATTTGGTAAGCCCTTTTGGCAATTCCTAAAGAAAAGGCAGCGATACTTATTCTTCCACCATCCAAAGTTTCCATAATAATCTTATAGCCTTCCCCTTCATTACCCAAAAGATTTTCTTTCTTTATTTGGCAATCTTCAAATATAAGTTCACAAGTGGAAGAGGCCCGCACACCCAATTTATCTTCTTCTTTCCCCACACTAAATCCGGGAGTGTCTTTTTCCACAATGAAAGCCGTTATCCCTTTCTTTCCTAAATTTTTATCAATGGTGGCAATAATTACAAAAATATCCGCTTCCAAAGAATTGGTAATAAATCTTTTGGTTCCGTTTAAAATATAAAAACCATTATTTTTCTTTGCTAAAAGTTCAATAGCCGCGGCATCACTGCCCGCATTGGGTTCAGTTAATCCCATAGCACCAATTTTTTCTCCTTTTGCTAAATTTATAAGATACTTTCTTTTTTGTTTTTCATTTCCGTATTTAAAAATGGGAAAAGATGCCAAAGAAGTATGGGCAGCGGCCGCTAAACCAGTGGAAGGACAGATAAAAGAAATTTCTTCAATAACTATTGAATAATGAAGATAATCCAAGCCCAAACCACCATATTCTTTCGGATAGGGAACACCTAAATAACCTTTTTCTCTTAAAAGATTTAAATTCGCTCTCAATAAAGAAGGTGAATATTCATCAAGTTCTTTTAATCCCTTTAAATTTTCTTTTACCTCTTCTCTAAATTCTAAATATTTCTTATAGTTGTTTAGTTTAATCATATGTATAAACGGTCCTTATCCACTTCTTCCCTTAAAACTCTTAATTCTTCCTCAGTTGGCTCTTTAGTAATTTCAATCTTTTCCGGAATGATTAATTCAAAATCCGTATTTTCAATTATCTTTTCTAAAGTAACATGGGGATGGATAGAGATCAATTTCATTCTTTTAGTTTCTTCATCAAAACCAAAGAGACCCAAATTAGATACTACCCGATAAGGACCAGTATTTGGTGGTAAACCGGCTTTTTCTCTTGCCCCTTTGCCATCCAAATAACCGGGAGTAGTCATAAAATCTAATTTTTTTACAAATCTTTTTTTATCATGCTGTCTCATAATAATAATAGTTTTCCAACAATGACTACCAACATCATTTGCTCCGCCACTTCCTGGTAGCCTTACTTTTGGTTTTTCATATTCACCGATAACGGTGGTATTCAAATTACCATACATATCAATCTGGGCACCACCAAGAAAGCCGTATTCAATAAATCCCCTTTGGGCAGTTTCCATTATATCACAAATACCGGAAGCAGCAATTGCCTTATAAAAAGTTCGGGAATCACCAACTCCTAAGGGTAGTTTTTCCAATCTCGCACCGGTACCACCAAATTCAAAAACACACACCAAATTGGGAGCGTAGAGTTTTTGTGCCAAGGCGGCTGCCAGCATGGGAATGCCGGTGCCGATAAAGGCAGTTTTTTTATCTTCCATTAACCGGGCAGCAACACAGATAATCAATTCGGTTTCACTATATTTCATTTTACCTCCCACTAATCATCTTACTTAATTTTTCCAATCTTTCTTTACCGATAAGTTCCAAATATTCTTCGTGACTTTTTACGCCGTAAACATATTTATTTAAATATTCTTTTGTCCCTTCTTCCGTTTTTGATAATTCTAAAAATTCTTTAATATGTTCTTCATCGCGCCAATATTTATAACACATTTCTCCCGGATGGCTACCAAAAGGCGCAACAACAACGGCATCTACCAAATAATAGGGGATAATTGTTCTTTCCGGATATTTCCTTATCTCTTCGTTATCAATCAACTCCTCACAACTGATAATCAATCTTTTACACGCCCGAGCAAATTCAAAGGCAAAACCACTTATTCCATCAATTTGACAATTGCCATATTTATCAGCCCGGTGGACATGGATAAAACCAACATCTAAATATAAGGCGGGTAAGAGGCAGATCTTTCTTTTGGTAAAAGGACAGATAGCAATCTTTGCCGCACTGTAATTAAAGGTATCGGTTCCGAGCATTGAGAAAGTAGGAATAAAAGGAACACCCATGGCGGCGGCCTTAAAACGCCAGGCAATTGCCGCATTACTCCATTCAACCGTTTTTACTTTACCACTTTCGCAAGCCCTTCTTAAAATGTTAGAGATTCCGTAAACTTCGTAGCCCACATAAGTGATATCCAAAGAGGTTACCAAATCCGCTGCCAATAATAAATCAATCTCCAAGATTCCTTGACCAGCAACCCTTAAATTCTTTTTTCCCTGCCTTACCAATTCCCTGATTAAAGACATTGGTGCTCTTACGGTACCGTAAAGTTCAGTACCAATATAATCACCATCCTTAACAAACTTTTCAATCGCCTCTTTTTCGCTCATCACCTTTTCTTTCATTGAGAGGTCTTTATTTTTATGGACAAACTCCCGAAATTCAAAAGGGTCAGAATATTGAAAAAGTTCTCCTTTACCTTCAGCAATAATCTCCATAAAACCTCCCTTTTAAAACTTTTAAAATAATAGAAAAATAATTTTAAAAATCAATAATTAATTAATCTTCCTTTCTTGTCAATATAATAATATTTATCGCCAATTTTTACTAATGCCTTACCTTGATTAAACATACCGGCAGAGTCAAAGAGGGGTGGGATTATTAACTCCCCCTTTTTGTCAATATAACCCCATTTATCACCGACGCCCAGAAAGGGACAACTACTTTTGGTTTTTACCGGTATTAAACCTTCGGAAAAAAAAGTAAAGCTATCGACTTCTAAAGTAAGGTAACCACATTGAAAACAATTTCCGGGATACTTTTTCTTTTTAGTAGTTAAAAATAATGTTAAAAGAAAAGCAATGAAGATGATAACAAAAAGAAGCCGAAGATATTTTTTCATTTCCATAATTATAAAATAGCTTTTACTTATAATCAATAAGTTATAAGAAGAGCAAATTTAAAAATTTTAAGCCTTATTGAATTTTAATTTTTATTGGTTATAATTTTTTATGTCTTTAAAAATAAAA
>CAZDHW010000001.1:119404-121780 GCA_964505415.1 uncultured bacterium
CTTATTGAATTTTAATTTTTATTGGTTATAATTTTTTATGTCTTTAAAAATAAAAAGGAGGTAATTAATGAGAAAGTATATCTTTTTATTTTTTTTAATTTTCTTTTCTTTTAGTTTTTCTTTAATCTCACCGGAACTTCAAGAAGTAATTAAGAAAGCAAAGGACGATGAACTTATTCCCATAAATATTATCTTAAAAGAGCAATTTGACTCGGAAGTTCTTAATAAAATGGTTGAAGGACTGCCAAGAAGATTAAGAAGGGTAGAGGTGGCGCGGATTCTCAAGACCTTCTCTTTTGAGAAACAAAGGGATTTGGTAGCTTATTTAAGGGCTAAAGAAGGGGCTAATAAGGTTGCTGATATTATTCAGTTATGGATTGGTAATATTGTCCATTGTAAAGCGACTAAGGATGTGATTTTAGAAGTTGAGAAAAGAGGAGATGTCTGGTTTGTTGATTATGATTTAAAATATTGTCCCAACTTATTACCAAAACCCGAGAAAAGTGATATAACCAAAATAAAAGATGTGATTACTTACGGAGTAAGAAAAATTAGGGCACCAGAAGTTTGGGCATTAGGTTATACCGGTGAAGGCATAGTAGTTGGTCTAATTGATACTGGTGTTAATTATAACCATTTAGATTTAAGAGACCATATGTGGGAAGATCCAAATTATCCTTATCACGGCTGGAATTTTGAAAATAACAACAATAATCCTATAGATAACCACGGTCACGGAACCCATTGTGCGGGAACGATTGCTTCTGATGGAACAGCGGGAATTCAATGTGGTGTTGCTCCGGATGCGAGGATTATGGCATTAAGAGTAAGAACTGTGGCGGATACTATTGCGGAAAATCAAGTATGGCGGGCAATGGAATTTGTTGTTTCACCGCCCCTTTCCCCAGATAATGGTGGTGATTTAATTTCTATGTCTCTCGGTTGGATGCTTTCTTGGAATCCCCAACAAGCGATTTGGCGGACAAATTGTAATAATGTTGGTGCCGCCGGGATTGTGATGATTGTTGCCGCTGGCAATGAGCAGTCTATTTCGCCACCAAATTCTTTAAGATGTCCGGGAAATGTACCTTCTCCTTGGCGCCATCCCCAAAATGGTGCCCAAGGTGCTCAATCGGATGTGGTTTCTATCGGTGCTACCGATTCCTTAGACCAGATTGCCTCTTTTTCTTCTCGGGGACCGGTAACTTGGCAGAATGTTCCACCTTTTAATGACTATCCCTATCCACCCGGATTGATGAAACCAGATGTTTCTGCGCCCGGAGTTAATGTTGTTTCTTGTGCTTACAATAATAATAGTGGTTATACGACAATGAGCGGAACTTCTATGGCCACACCCCATACTGCTGGTACTGTGGCTTTAATGCTTTCTAAAAATCCGGAATTGACACCAAGGGAGATTGATTCTATTTTGCAAGTTACCGCTGTTGATTTGGGAAGACCAGGAAAAGACTCCCTTTTTGGTGCCGGAAGGATTGATGCCTATAATGCGGTGATGGCAACTCCTTTGCCAACCGGTGTCCGATATTATAAGCATCTCATCAATGATGCCCCACCAAATGGTAATGGTGACGGTATTGTTAATCCTGGTGAGAGGATTGAGATGCCCCTTTGGGTAAAGAATTTATGTGATTATAATGTTTTCGGTGTTTGGGGAAAATTACAGCTTGACACAATTGACCCTAACATTACTATTACTGATTCTTTAAAATATTTTGGTAATATTTTAGCCGGTGATTCCGCTTTCACGGGTGAAGATGGCTATAATTTTGAAGTTGCCGAAGCCTGCACCAATGGTTATTCTATAAAATTTGAATTGGTTTTAAGAGATACCTTTGATTCTCTCTGGCTCTCACCTTTTGAGCTAAAAGTTGGTACTCCAGTTCTCTCACCGCAGGGAGTAATTGCTTGGGATTCGCCACCGGGTGGAAATAATAATGGTAGGATTGATCCGGGTGAGACCGCAACAATTGCCATTGGTATTAAAAATAGTGGTTTGGGAAATGGGTATTCTGTCTATGCTATTTTAAAATCGGGTGATGAGAGATTGGTTGTGCTTGATTCTTTTGGCACCTATGATACCATTTTGGTTGATAGTGTAAAATTTAATATTATTGACCGCTATAAAATCTATGCCTCTTCCGCTATTCCCCGAGAATATCCAGTATCTTGCACTTTAATAATTAATTCCGAAAGATGGCAATTTGTAAGACCTTTTAATATTGTCGTTGGTGAATTGCGAATAGTTGACCCAATTCCCGATAATTCTACTCCCCAGCCAAGATATTGGGCTTATGACGATGTTGATAGTTTCTATGTGGAATGTCCAGATTTTGAATGGATTGAGTTAAGAAATGT
>CAZDHW010000002.1:0-114287 GCA_964505415.1 uncultured bacterium
AAGTTTAGGAAAATCAATAACTTATCTAATTTTTTTAATAATTTTTGCGTCAAACCGTCAGCCTTGAAAGCTTCCAAATTTTCAAAGAGCATTCTTTATAAATATAATAAAAATTTTTAAAAAGTCAATTTTTGTTTTTATATAAAGGTGAGATTTCTCTTAATCTTTTTACAATTGGCGGAAAAACTTCTAAAAGGTAATCAATATCTTCATCGGTATTTTCTATCCCTAAGGTGAAAACTATTGAACCTTGGGCTAAAACCGGTGGAATTCCCATCGCTAAAAGCACATGGGAAGCCTTTAATGATTTGGAAGTACAGGCAGAACCAGAAGCAACAGCAATTCCTTGGTCATCTAAAAAAAGGAGCATTGATTCACCTTCAATATATTCTACGCAGAAACTGGCATGATTAGGTAAGCGATTTTGTGGATGACCAGTAAGATAGATATTTTCTATCTTTTTTGGAAGTTCATTAATTAAACGGTCCCTTAATCTTTCTAACTTTTTTCTTCTTTCGGTTAATTCTTTTATGGCAATTTCATAAGCCTTTGCCATCCCAATAATGCCAATTAAATTTTCCGTACCTGCTCTTTTGTTATTTTCTTGGACACCACCTTCAATTAATGGCTGGATTTTTGTTCCTTTTTTGATATATAATAAGGCAACCCCTTTTGGACCATAAAAAGTATGGGAAGAAATGGTGTATAAATCACAACCCAATTCTTTTAAATCAATTAATAATTGACCAGCAACCGCAACACCATCAGAATGGAAAAGGATTTTTTTCTCTTTGGCAATTTCGGCAATCTCTTTTATCGGCTGGATTGTGCCCACTTCATAATTGGCATGCATTACGGAAATTAAGATTGTTTCTTTTTTAATACTCTTTTTTAATTCTTCTAAGTCAATAACTCCGTATTTATCTACTTTTAAATAAGTTATCTCAAAGCCTAACTTTTCTAATCTTTTTGCCGATTGGATGATTGAGGGGTGTTCAATTGCCGAAACGATAAGGTGTTTGCCTTTATCGGCATTGGCAAAGGCAACACCTTTTAGCGCCCAATTATTACTTTCAGCACCGGAAGAAGTGAAATAGATTTCGTTAGGTTCAACATTTAGAAGCTGGGCGATTTTATTTCTGGCATCTTCTAATAATTTTTTGGCTTCATAACCAAAAGAATGTAAACTTTGCGGATTACCAAAAACTTCTCTTTGTAAACTTTCCATTAAAGATAGAACTTCCGGATGAATGGGTGTTGTTGCCTGATGGTCAAAATAGATTTTTTTCATGGTCCTAAATGTTCTAAGGAGAATTTTTTATAGGCATCATAGGAAGAGAAACTGGTTAATAAATCATATTCGGTTTTTAGAATTTGGTAATGGGATTTTTCCATCGACGCCAGATAGATTAATAATCTTTTGCTATTTTCATCGGTAATGGTAATGGAATTTTCCCGATAAAATTTTTCCGAAGCTTCTTCCGCTTCCATCGCCGCTTCTAAAAGGGATTCTAAGGATAGTTTTTTAATCATATCAATTGCCGGTAAAGGAGTAAAACCTTTTTCGGGCAGGATAATTTTTTCTTTGGGAAAATTGGTTTTAAAAATTTTTCGCAACAATTTTTCGTGTTTCCTTTCTTCACCCTTTAAGAAATTTAACTTCTTTTTTAAAATGGTAGCTTCTACTGTTTTTTCTAATTGTTCATAAAATTGATAAGCTTCAATCTCAGATTTTATTGCCTTTGGTAATATTTCTAAGGGGGTTAAACTTTCACCCATTTTTCCTCCTTTTTTAAAATTATAAGAAGTAAGATTTAAAAAATCAATCGGTAAATAATTTATTCCATTTCTAAACTGAATTCCCGAAAATCAAACCAGAAGCCCGTTTTGGTTAAGGAATCAATTTCTGCTTGGATTAATTGGTAATGGCTTTCTTCAATTTCCCTTAATCTTTTCCAAATCTTTTGGGCAATTTCGTCTTTACTTTTTTTCTCCTGTTCGCCATAGAAGTCAATTGCCCTTTTTTCTAAATTTAAGGCTACCTGTAAGGCATTCAGTTCGTTAACATCGGCTTCCTTTTTTTCTTGAGGTAAGACCGGTTTTAAATTGGCAGTAGTCTTTTCAATTTCGGTTTTCGGTAATTTTATTTTTTTTAATTTGGCTTCTTTTTTAAAATGGGCAAGTTCTTCTTCTAAGATTTTCATATGTTCAAACTCATCCATTGCCAACCGGATAAAAAGGTTTTTGGCCGCAATATTTTCAATCTGATAGCCAAAACGGAGATAGGTAATAAGCCCTTCTTTTTCTAATTCAATCGCCAAAGAAAAGATGTTTCTCATTTTAACTCTTCCTTAATGGTTTTTAATTTTTTAATATGATTTTTTTCTTCGTTAATTAGTTGTAAAACTGTTTGTTTGTCTTCTTCGGCAACCAAGTTTAAAATTTCGTAATAAAAAAGTAGGGTTTCCCTTTCAAAGGCTAAGGCTAAATTGATTATTTCTTCGTCATTTTTGGCTTCCCTCATTAGGTTAAAAACCTTATCTTCTCCACTAAAGAAATGGGAATCGGTTATTGCTGATAAATAGGGTTGAACTTCCTCCCAAGAATAAGGCAATTTGTAGGGGCTGGTTTTTAATTTCTCATTAATGTTTTGGAAGGTTTGTTTGTGTTTTAGTTCTTCCACCGCTAAAAAGTTAAAAAGTTCCTTTAACTTTTGGTTTTTATTTTCTTCTGCCAATTGGGAATAGATTTTATAACCGGTCTCTTCAATTTTAATTGCCATCGCCAACACTTCGTTTAAAGAATAAAAAATCATTTTTCCTCCTTTTTAAAATATTCTTTTCTTATCTTTAAAAATCTTTGCCAATTTTTGTGCCTGGAAAAATTCATTAAGTAAGCGATTAACATCGCTTACCTGGGTGCCACTGCCCAAAGCAATCCTTCTTTTTCTACTGCCATCAATGATTTTGGGGTTTTTTCTTTCTTCTTTAGTCATTGATAAAATTATCGCTTCTATCTTTTTAAGTTCCTTTTCATCAAAATTTATATTTTTCAATTCTGGAACCGGTAACATTCCCAAAATTTTCTGAAGACTGCCCATTTTTTTAATCATTCTTATCTGGTTTAAAAAATCTTCCAAATCAAATTCGCCTTTTAAAAACTTCTTGGCTAATTTTTCTTGCTCTTCTTTACTAATAGTTCTTTCTACTTTTTCCATTAAAGTTTGGATATCACCCCTTCCTAAGATTCTACTGGCAATCCGCTCCGGATGGAATTCTTGGAGGTCTTCAATTTTCTCACCAACACCAATGAAAATTATCGGTGCTTTACTTACTGCTCTGAGGGAAAGGCAGGCACCACCTTTAGCATCGCTATCCATTTTGGTGACGATTATGCCATCAATGCCAATTTTTTCATTAAATTCTCTTGCCTGATTTACCGCATCCTGACCAACCATTCCATCTACCACCAAAAGATTGTAATTGGGCTTTATTTTTTCTTTGAATTCCTTCAATTCTTTCATTAACTCTTCATCAATGTGAAGCCGACCAGCAGTATCAAAGATCACCAGTTGGTTATTATTTTTTTTAGCAAATTCCAAGGCTTCTTTGGCAGTTTGAATAATATCTTCTTTTACTGGAATAAAATCAGCTTTAACCTTTTCCGCTAATAGTTGTAATTGTAAGGAAGCAGCAGGTCTTTTGGGGTCGCAGGCAACTAATAGGGGTTTTTTCTGTTTGTAATAATAAGCCAATTTTGCTGCGGTAGTTGTTTTTCCCGTGCCTTGAAGACCAAAGAGGCAAAGGGTATTAAGATTACCAGTTAAATCAAGTTTTACTGGTTTTTCGCCCAATAATTTTACCATTTCTTTATACAATTCAACTATTACTACTTCTCCGGGTTTTAAGGAAGAAGTAATTTTTTCCGATTTCAATTTTTCTTCTAAGGAGCGTAAAAATTCACCAACCACTTTGTAATTAACATCAGCATCCAAAAGTAATATTCTTATCTCTCTTAAGGTGTCAGTAATCTCCTTTGGCGAAAGGCGACCATAACCTAATAATTTTCTTTGTAATTTTACAAAACGGTCAGCAATAATATCAAACATTTTTAATTTTTTTGATTACTGCCGAATAATCTTTTTCTTTAAAAATGGCACTGCCCACAATTAATTTGTCAGCACCAGCCGTAATTAATAATTGGCTATTTTCCGGACCAACTCCACCATCTACCGAAATAGTAATTTTTAAATTTTCTTTAGTAATCAGATTTTTTAAATCCTCAATCTTTTTAATCACTTCCGGCATAAATTTTTGCCCTCCAAAGCCCGGAAAGACACTCATTATTAATATCTCGTCAATTTCTGAAAGATAAGGAAAGAGTTTTTCAATTGGTGTTGGTGGATTTAAGGCAATTCCACATTCTAAATTTTTTTCCTTTATTTTTTTAATCGTCTCCTTAAACTCTTCTTGATTTTCTATCGCTTCGTAATGAAAAATAATTCCTTGGGAACCATCACGAAACCAATCAACCATTTTTATTGGCGAAAAGACCATTAAATGGGTGATAATTGGTTTGGTGGTTATCTTTTTTAAGGCATTAAAAATGGGAGTGCCAAAACTTAAATTAGGAACAAAATGACCGTCCATCACATCTAAATGAAAAGAATCGATACCGGCAGCTTCCACTTTTTTAATCTCTTCTTCCAATTTTAAAAAATTACAATTTAAAATGGAAGCCGAAACATGCATTAATCACTCCCTTTAGAGACAATTATAATAACGGAATCTCCCTTTTTAACCAAAGTTCCTTCTTCCGGATATTGAAAAATAATTATACCTTCTTTTTCTTTACTTTCCGTCTCCCTGATTTCTTTAATGTAAAGGGAATATTTTTCTAAAATCTTCTGAATATTTTCTAATGTTAAACCATAGAGATTAGGCATTGGAAAAACCGGTGCTTCCTTGGTAGCCCAAAAAATTTTAATCATACTTCCTTTGCGAATGCGGGTATTTGGTGGTGGTTCAATGTTGATAATTTTACTTTCGTATTCTGGAGAAAAGATGGTTTCTATTTTGGGTTTTAAGCCATACTGCTCTAAAAGTTCAATGGTCTTTTCTAAGTCACTTTCATAAATCTCCGGAACACTTATGAATTTTGGTCCTAAAGAGACCATTACTTTAACCTGCCGTCCAGTTTTTATTTTGGTATTGGGTTCGGGAATTTGTTTAAAGATTTTTTCTGCGGGGAAGTTGTTTTCTTCGTAAATAATCTTTTCGTCCAATTTTAATTTCGCCCTTTTTAATACCTCTCGCGCTTCTTCCACCGTTAAACCAATAAGATTCGGCACCTTAGTTTCGGAAGCAGTTTTAACAAATGCCGGTAAAATTAAAAAACCGTAAAGGAAAAGATTAACTAAAAATCCCAAAAAAATTGCCACTATTATTATGAAAATTTTAATCGCCAAACGCATCACCGGTTTTTATGCGGTAACCATTAATAAAATCTATGTCAGTAATAATTTTTTTTCCACTTGGTTTTAATTCTTTAATCCTTAAAAAGGAATCAGCACATTTCACATAAAGACCTTTCTCGTAAACCAAAACTTCACCCGCAGCAAGTTGGTAATTATGAAAATTTCTGTTAACCACCTTTTCACTTTTCAAAATTAATAACGGTTGATTACGGAAAAGAGTAAAAGCTCCGGGTGTTGGCGAAAAGGCACGGATTTTATTAAAGATTGTTTCTTTTTTTTCTTGCCAGTTTATCTTTCTTTCTTCTTTTTTAATTTTGGGAGCATAGGTAGCCAATTGATTATCCTGGTTAATAAGGGGTTCGTTTTTTAAATATTTTTCAATCGCCTTTATAAGAAAATCGGCACTTAATTCTTTTAATTTTTCTTTAAGAGTACCATAGTTATCATCTTCTTTAATTTCAATCTTCTGTTGATAGATAATCGGTCCGGCATCAAGTTCTTCATTAAGAAGAAAAGCCGTTAAGCCAGTTTCTTTTTCACCATTAAGCAATGCCCTTTGAATAGGAGCCGCTCCTCGGTATTTGGGTAAAAGGGAAAAATGAATATTGATTATCCCCTTTTCAAAAATTTCAATAATCTCTTTTTTTAATATCTTTCCGTAACTTATCAATATTCCTAAAGTAGGGTTTAATTCGCTTAATAGTTTTTGAAAATCTTTATCATTGGGATTTTCTGGGGTAAAAATTTTTAAATCCAATTTTTCCGCTGTTTCTTTAAGGGGATTAGGCAGAATTTTTAATCCCCTTCCCTTAGGTTTGTCCGGCGAAGTGATAACACCAAGAATTTCGTAATTGTTTTTCAATAAAGCTAATAAACCGGGAATTCCTAAATCGTCGCTACCAAAAAAGATGATTTTCATTTCAGTTGATTAAGAATAAATTTCTTTCTCAATTCTGATAAGTGGTCAATAAAAAGAATACCGCAGAGATGGTCGTATTCGTGAAGGAAACAGCGGGCTAAAAGCCCCTTACCTTCTAAAATAGTCTCTTTCTCATCTAAGGAAATACCTTTAATTATTACCCTCTTTGGACGAACAACAATTTCTCTCACATTAGGAATAGAAAGGCAACCTTCATAATCTTCAACTTCGCCATCTTTTTCTACGATTTGTGGATTAATCACCGCTAATATCTTCGGTTTTTCTTTGTCACCGCTAAGGTTCACAATAAAAATTGATTTTAAAACCCCAATTTGATTAGCCGCTAATCCCAAACCTTCATAGAAAAAAAGAGTCCGTTTCATCCTTTCTACCAATTGGAAAATCTTTTCGTCAATCTTTTTTATCGGCAAAGCCTGCTTTCTTAAAAGCGGATGGGGATAAATAAGTAATTTTGGTTTTTTTTCCATTTTATCCTGATTTTTTGTAAGCGATTGATGATTTTTCAATTTCAATCTTGGTGTTTTCATCAATTTTTAGGATAAATGTTGTCTCTTTGATATCAGAGATAACTCCGTGAATTCCACCAGTAGTTACTACTTTATCACCCCTTTTTAAACTGTTAATCATCTCTTGGTGTTTTTTTTGCCTTCGCTGTTGGGGAATTACCAAAAGAAAATAGAAAATCAAGATAATTAAAATTAACGGCAATAACGAAGCTAAAGGATTTACTTGGGTTTGTCCCTGTTGGGCATAAAGTAAAGAAAACATTTTGACCTCCTTTAAGTTAAATATAATTTTTTTTCTTTTATATAATTATAAACCTTTTCCGGTAAAAAATATTTAAAAGGTTTATTGTTTCTAATTCTTTCTCTAATTTCGCTTGATTTTATCGCTAATTGTGGTACTTCCAAAAATATCAATTTATCTTTAAAAAATTGCTCTTTTTCTTCTTTGGCTAATTCGTAACCGTATCTTAAAAGAACGCCAATTTTTACTTCTTTTAATATTTCTTCTGGTTGGTGCCAATTCTTAAATTCTAAAAACTGGTCTGAGCCGATAATAAAAAATAATTCTGCTTGCGAATAAATTTTTTTCAATTCTCTTATCGTATAAATACTGTAAGAACTTTCAATATTATAAACTTCGGCAATCTTTTTTTCAATATCAGAAAGGATAAATTTTTCGTTATTTTCAATTGCTAATCTCACCATTGTTAGCCGTTCTTCAAAAGGGGTAGTGGTGGTTTTATGGGGTGGTGAATAAGCGGGAACAAAAACCATTTTTGATAGAGAAAGTAAAGAAAGTACTTCATCGGCAATTATTAAATGACCAATATGGGGTGGGTCAAAGGTGCCGCCAAAAATCCCTATTTTTTCCATTGGGAAAGTAATTTTTCGGCTTTTTCTTTCAATTGCTTATCGCCCTTTTGAATAATTTCTTGTAAATACTCTTCTGCCTTTTCTTTTTCATTATTTCGGTAGTAGATATTTGCCAGAAAATATAAGGAAGACCATTTAAAGGGAGTTTCCGAAAAACTGTCTTTTACATATTCAAAATAAATCTTAGCCGCATTAAATTCATCATTTTTGTAATACAAAAAGGCAATATCAAAAAAACCTTTGGCAATTAAAGAATCAATGGTAAAGAGGTGAGCTTTAATATCTGCGGAAAATTGATTGTCAGGAAAATTTGTTTGGAATTCTCCAAATCTTTCTTTTAATTCTTCTAAGCTGGTTAAATTCTTAGTTTTTCTTAAATTCTTTAAATCACAAAGTAAAATTTTGTATAAAGCCGTTTGGTAATCTTCCGCATAAGGAAAAGTTTGGGTATAGAATTCGTATTCTAATTTTGCTTGGAAAAAATCACCCTTTAGAAAATAACATTCGGCTAAAAGAAATTGGGATTTAACAATGTAATTTGTGTGGGGATATTCGTTAACGATTTTACTAAAGTATTTTATCGCTTGGTCATATTTTTTTTTATCCATTAATTCGTTAGCTTTTTGGAAAAGTTCTTCTACATTTTCTTCTCTTATCAATTTTTTAGAAGCGCAATTATGGAAAATAGAAAAAAGAAGAAGAATAAGCAAGATTTTTTTAAACATTAACTCTTTTAATAAATTCCTTTATCAGCATTGTCAATTTTGGTTCGGTTTCGTTAGCAATTTTTAAAATTTCGGCTAAATTTACCGGTTTCAAATTATCTGGTAATCCCATATCAGTGATTACTGAAAAGCCAATAACTTTAATCCCAACTTGGCGAGCAACAATTACTTCCGGCACCGTCGACATGCCAACAGCATCGGCTCCTAAAATTCGGAAAGCTCGATACTCAGCAGCAGTTTCTAAATTCGGACCCATCACTGCGATGTAAACACCTTTTTTTATGGGAATTTTTAAATCCAAAGCAACTTCTTCGGCAATTTTGATAAGGTCTTTATCATAACAATTATACATATCAGGAAATCTTGGTCCAAAATCAGGGTCAATTAAACCGCGTAAGGGGTTATCACAGAGAAAATTTATATGGTCGCAGATAATCATAATATCGCCCGGTTTAAATAAAGGATTTAAACCACCACTCGCATTAGAAACCACCATAATTTCCACACCCAGTGCTTTCATTACCCTTACAGGTAAAGTAATCTCAAACATTGAATAACCTTCATAATAATGGAAGCGACCTTGAAAAGCACAAACCTTTTTCTTATGGATATAGCCAAAAATTAACTGACCTTCATGGGTGACCACAGTAGGCATTGGAAAATTGGGAATTTCTGCGTAAGGAATCATTTTCACCACTTCAATTTCCTTTGCCAGTTTTCCCAAGCCGGTGCCTAAAATGATGCCAATTTTGGGTTTAAAATCAATTTCTTTTTTAATAAAATCAACCGCTTCCTGAATTTTCTCCTTCATAATCCTTCTCCCATTCTTTTAAAAAATTATTTAAACCTTCAATTAATCCTTTTAAATGAGAGAGAAATATTTTTTTCTTTAAAGTTAACTTGTTTAACTCATCATTTAGTTTGGCTATTTCTTTTTGGGCGTTCATCATTATTTCTTTGGCTTCCAATTTAGCTTTTTCTAAGATATTTTCTGCTTCTTTTTGAGCATTCGTTTTTAAATCTTCAACCTGCTTTTGGACGGTCATGAGGGTTTCTTTTAATAACTTTTCTTCTTTTTGGTAATTTTCTAATTTTTCCTCTAAAATGATAATTCGGTTAAGAAGTTCGTCTCTCTCCTTGATTTTTTCTTCTAATTCCTTAGCGATAAATTCTAAGAATTCCTTGACTTCTTTTTTGTCATATCCTCGAAAACGAATTAAAAAATCCTTTTTTCGGATATCTAAAGGAGTTATTCTCATATAATAATTTTAATTACCTCTAAAAGAGAAGTCAATTTTTAAAAATAAAAGGCGGAGAGGGAAAATCAATTCTCTCCGCCTTTCTTCTTTATTTATCGTAGAATAATTGCTTTGGCAGTGATTATCTCTTTGTTGGTTTTTATTTTAATAAAATAGACGCCGGTAACAACTGAATTGCCGTTTTTGTCTTTTCCATTCCAAATAAGAATTTTTCCTTTTAGGTTTTTCTTTTCTATTAATAATTTACCAGTCGCATCGTAAAGCGAAAACTCTTCGGCATCTTTTAAAATAAGCGGAACTCTTAAAAGATTGTTAATTTTGAAATTTTTGAAAGTGATTTTTTTATCTTCTTTTATCTTGGTGGAAATGTGAACCAACATCTTCCACGCCCAGAGAGAATTGTGACCAACAGTGTAGATATATCCATTCTCATCGGTTTCTTGATAAAACCCAATACCTTCGGGATAAGAGCTCGGGGCACCGGGATGGTTGAAAGTAGCATTAACCTGAAAAGTATTTGTATTAGTATCCACAGCGATATAACGGGTGACAAAAGGACTTTCTTGATCATTGGCCCATAAACGATTAGGAATCATTCGGTCTAAAGTAAGGTCAAAGAACCAATAACAAGTGACCGGTCCGGTATTAGTTAGATTTCTTAGTAAGGTTCCTTCTTTGGTCATGGTGTAGATCGTATTACCGTAAATTTGCGAATTAGCAACCCAAAACTTAGAGCCATCCCAATCCATTCCTCGACACCTAAAACCGCTGGGAGCGTTAAAAGAGCGAACATAAGTACCGTTAGCCGAATAGACTTCAATATGTTCGGGCGAAGGATAAAATACCGAAACAAAAATAGAGTCATCAACTTTCACAGCACTCATGGCGTAAGAAGTAGTATTACCATTGAAAGAAGAGAGTAAAGCGCCGGTTAAACGATGTCTTTTTTGGACCTGGAAGGGTAAGTTATATTGATTTAAAACAATATAAATAGTATCATCATAAACTTTTAATCCGGTCCAAGCATCACTACTACCAATAGCTGGCAAAGGAAAAGAGTCGGCTTTTATCCAAAGAGAATCTAAGTTTTCTAAGTTATTATTGTTATTAGTTTGGAAAGTAGCGCCGAAAAGGTTAAAGTTTTCATTTTTGTCGGATAAAAAGATTTGATTTTCAGCTGCTAAAAGAAAAAAAGAGAATAAAAAAATAAAAAAATGTTTAACTTTCATTAAAATCCTCCTGATTAAGTTAACCTTAATTATAAATTAAAAATCATAAAAAATCAAATGTTAACATTTGGTTGAAAAAGGTAACATTTATTCTATAATTTATTAATGAAAATTTTTCTTTTAATTAGAAAAATCTTTTCTTATTTAATAATTATCGCTGCCTTTTACTTCATCTTCCGAAATATTTTGGGAAGTTGGGGAGAGATTAGAAATACTTTTTTACAATTAAATATTTATTTAATCATCTTTTCTTATCTTTTGCTTTTTCCTTCACTTTTTTTATATGTTTATGCTTGGCAATTAATTATTAAGGAAATTGAGAAAGGGAAGAATCTTGATTTTTTTTCGGCCTGCGGAATAATCGCTGTTTCTAATTTAGGTAAATACGTTCCCGGAAAAGTTTGGTTTGCTCTCAGTCGACTTGACTTGGCAAGAAGATTTGGTTTGGAAGAGAAAAAGGTTTTTTTAAGTATTTTATTAGAAAGTTTCTATCTCCTTTTGGGTGCTCTTTTTTATTTTATCTTTTTTTTAAAAAAATATTATATTTTTTTAATTCTTTTTCTTTTTGTTCTTCTTACCCCTAAAATTTTTAAAGGATTTTTTAATTTGCTTTTAAAAATATTGAGAAAAGAAAAAGTTGATTTTTCGTTTTCGCTAAAAAAATCTTTTTTGATTTTTCTTTTAGATATTTTTGTTTGGTTTTTTCAGGGAAGTGCTTTTTCGCTATTGGTAAAAGCCGTTTATTTTAAAATAAATTTTGTTCATTTTTTTTCTTTAATTGGGATTTATTCTTTATCTTGGATGCTGGGTTTTTTGGTTTTAATTGCTCCTGGGGGTTTAGGAGTGAGAGAAGGGAGCATGATGATTTTTTTGAAGAATATTTTGCCCGTTGGGTTAGCTTCCTTGATTGCAATAATCTCGCGGATTTGGCTTATTATTCACGAACTTTTAAATTTTTTAATTTTTGGTTTATTTTTTTTGACAAAAATAAAAGAAAAAGATATAATTGATTATGAAAAAAATTGAGGAGAAAAAATACCAATTAAAAGAAAGGTTTGTTATTCTTATCTTTTTTTTAATTCCTTTCTTTTTATATATTGATTTTGTCTTCGGTAAAAAAATGCTTTTTGGCACTGACTGGCTTCTTGGCGGTTTGCCTAATCGAGAATTTATTGCTAATTATTTAAAACAATATAAAGAAATTGCCCAATGGCTTCCTTATATCTATTCTGGTTTGCCAACCGTTGCGGGTTTTTTTGCCGATTTGTTTTATCCAACAACTCTTTTTAGAATTTTTATTCCCACCTATGTGGTGTGGACCTGGACTTTTGTTATTCATCTTTTCCTCGCGGGATTGGGTACTTATCTTTTTTTAAAAGAACTGGGTGTTAGGCAGTTTTTTGCTATGGTTGGTGGTATTGGTTATTCCTTAGCTTTACCTTTGGTTTCTTTAGCTTATGCCGGTCACGACGGCCGTTTAATCTGTTCTTCTCTTCTGCCTTTAGTATTATTTTTTTTCTATAAGGGATTAAAAGATAAAAAATTGTATTATTTTATTTTTTCAGGTACTTTCGTGTCTTTACAACTTTTTTCTGGACATATCCAAAAGGTTTATTACACAGCCTTAATAATGTTTTTTCTTTTCCTTTTTTATTTTTTGAGAGAAAAGAAAATAAAAATTTTAATTTATGTTTTAATAATGACAATTTTCATCTTATTTTTTGTGGCTATTCAGTATTTGCCGATTTATAAAAATCTCCCTTACGGTGCCCGCGGTGGTGAAAGGGGATATGAGTTTGCTACTTCTTGGTCATTGCCGCCGGAAGAAATTTTTGATTTATTAACACCGAATTTTTCTGGTGGGTTGGACTTTTATTGGGGACGAAATCCCTTTAAACTTCATAGTGAATATTTTGGTGTACTCTTTATTTTGCTTTTCTTTTTAACATTATATTTTTATTTTAAAAAACCTATTGTTAAGCTTTTCTTTATTTATGTTGTCTTTTCTCTTTTGATGGCTTTTGGTGGCCACACACCTTTTTATTATCTTCCTTATTATCTTCTACCCGGTGTGAGTAAATTCCGTGGCCCAGCAATGATATTTTTTACTACGGCTTTCAGTATTATTGTTGTTGGTATTTATGGTTTATCCTTACTTTCTTTAGAAAATTTTAAAGAAAAGGATTTAAAAAGATTAAGAAAATTTTTGATAACTTCTTCTTTAATTATGGGTTTTTTGACTCTTTTTTCCTTACTTTTTAAAGAAACTGTAATGAACTTACTTATTTCTATTAGTAAGATTTCTCAAGAAAAAATAACAAATTTAGAAAATAATTACCCAAGAATCCAAAATGGTTTTCTTTGGGCTACTTTTCTTTGGGTTATTTTTGCGTTTTTAATTTATAGTTTTATAAAGAAAAAAATAAAATTGCCAATTTTTGTTTTTATTATTTCTGTGATTTTAATCTTAGATCTAGTGAAAAATGGTCGGCGCTATATAAAAAGTGTCGATATTCCGGAAATTTTTTATGCTCCCGATGAAGTTGTTAGTTTCTTACAGAAAGATACATCTTTATATCGGGTTTATCCTTTGTTTTATAAAAGGGCTGATGACGGTCTTTTAATGTATCATAATATTCAAAGTGTAGGTGGTCATCATCCTAATCCTTTACAAAGCTATCAGGAATTTGTTGGACTTCCTTCCACAGTGATTTTTTCTAACCCTCCGCACCTTTATTATCCTAATTTTTTAAATTTATTGTCAGTTAAGTACTTAATTGTTCCTCACTTACCCGAAGATTTATCGCCTTATGATGAGGAAACTAAAAAATTAATTAGTAATTTGAAAAACTTTCTTAATTCGGCGTTTTTGAAAAAAGTTTTTAGTGGTCGGGAGTACGCGATTTATGAAAATTTAACATTCTTGGAGCGAGCCTATTTTGCTCCTTATTTTTCCATTGTTAAAGATAAAGAAACGATGTTTGCTATTTTGAAAAGAGAAGATTTTGATCCTAAAAAAATAATTTTATTTTATGAAAAACCATTGGTACCCGAAACCTTATATAGGGAATTGTTTAGTATTTCAGAAATTACGTCTACGGAAGATTTAGCTAAAATAAAAATATTGACTTATAAGGCCAATAAAATAGAATTGGAGATTGAGAATGAAAGAAATGGTTTTTTAGTTCTTTTGGAAAATTACTATCCCGACTGGCAAGTAAAAGTGGATGGTAAAAAAGAGCATGTTTATCGTGTTTTTCATACCTTAAGGGCAATTTATTTAGAAAAAGGGAAACATTTAGTTACTTTTTATTATTATTCCCAGGCTTATCATTTAGGAAAAATCCTTTTTCTAATTGCCTTTGGTTTTTTAATTTTTAATATCGCTTATTTTATTAATGAACGAAAAAGAAGTTATCACGCTTAAAAAGACTTTAGAAAAGGAAATAAAAAGGAATATTCAAATTATTCAAACTCATACTTCATGGGTTTTTTTAACTGGTGAATATGCCTACAAAATAAAGAAACCCGTAAATTTTGGTTTTTTAAATTATTCTACACTTCCTTTACGATATAAATATTGTCAATTAGAATTAAAACTTAATCGTCGGTTTTCTCGGGAAATCTATTTAGAAATCTTGCCGATAAGAAAATATAAAAATAAAATTGGTTTTTTAGAAAAAGGTGAAATAATTGATTACGCTATAAAAATGAAAGAATTACCTCAGGAAAGGATAATGACTAATCTTTTATTAAAAAACGAAATTGATTATCTAACTATAAAAAATCTTGCTAATGTTGTGGGTAATTTTCATAATTCTTTAAGAAATGATAAGGAAGATTTAATTTATGGTTCTTTGGAAATTATTCGGTATAATTGGGATGAAAATTTTTATCAAACAAAAGATTTTATCAATAAAACTATAAAGAAAAAACAATATAACTCAATTAAAGAAGCGGTGGAAAAATTTATTTTTGAAAAGGAAGATTTATTTTTAAAAAGAATAAAAGAGGGCAAAATTAAATATTGTCACGGTGATTTACATTCTCAAAACATTTTTGTTTGTGATAAGATTTATCTTTTTGATGGCATTGAATTTAATAAAAGGTTTGCTATTAGTGATACTTTTTCTGAGATTGCTTTTATGATTATGGATTTAGAATTTTACGAAAGAAAAGATTTGGCTGATTACTTTTTAGATAATTATTTAAGAATTACTAATGATTTTTCAGGTTTGGCTTTATTAACATTTTATAAAACCTACCGAGCTTATGTGCGGGGAAAAGTAACTAGTTTTCTGTTGTTACAAGAAGTTAAGGAAAAAGAAAAAATATTAAAAAAAGCTAAAAGATATTTTGAATTGGCCGGCACTTACGCTAATAATCTTTTTGGAGAAAAAAAATTTTTTATCTTTTTTGGTTTGATCGGTAGCGGTAAAAGTTTTATTGCCGAAAAATTGGCGGTTAAAAAAGAAGCCATTGTTTTAAAAACGGATGTGGTTAGAAAGGAGTTGGCTAATATTTCTCCGGAAGAAGAAAGAAAAGTAGCTTATAAAAAAAATATCTATTCTTATTTTTTTTCTCAAAGAACCTATAAATATCTAATAAAAAGAGGTAAAAAATATTATGAAAATGGTTATTCGGTTTTTCTCGATGGCACTTTTAATAAAAAAGAATGGCGCGATATGGTTAAAAAGATTTTGAATAAAAAAATTTCACCAGTTTGGATATATCTTTATGCGCAAGAAAAGGTTATAAAAGAGAGATTAAAAAAGGCAAGGAAAATAAGCAACGGCCGTTGGGAAATTTTTTGTCAGATGAGAAAAGATTTTCAGCCGGTGAGGGGTTTTAAAAATTTGATAAAAATTGATAATTCTAAAAATTATAAAGAGGTAATTAAGGAAATTGAGAAGAAATTATTTTATTTCTGATATCCATTTAGGAATAAATAGTAAAGAGAGAGAAGCAAAATTTTTAAAATTTCTTTCTTTATTATTACCAAAAGATAATCTTTTTATTCTTGGTGATCTGTTTGAATATTGGTTAGAATACCGTTTAGTTATTCCCAAAAATGGTTTAAAAATTTTGATGAAATTAAAAGAACTAAAAGATAAAGGGATAGAAATCTATTTTCTTTTTGGTAACCATGATTACGGTTTAAAAAATTTTTTAAGTAAGGAATTTGATTTTATTCTCGGTGAGCAATATTTAGATTTAAATATTGAAGGTAAAAGAGTTTATATTGCCCACGGCGATTTCATTGATAATTCTTTTTTAACTAAGGTTAGTCAATTAATGACTAAGTTTAAAATAAATCAGTTTTTATATTCTCTTATCCATCCAGACATTGGGTTGAGTTTTGCCCATTTTTTTATAAATTCTACCCGAATGTGCGGGCGTGATTTAACCTTAAAAGAAGCATTTTATAAATTTGCTGAAAATAAAATAATGAAAGAAAACTACGATGTGGTTATCCTAGGTCATATTCATATGCCAACATTAGTTAAAATTGGTAAAGGATATTATCTAAATACCGGTGACTGGTTAATAAATTATACTTATGGTTTTATTGAAGGAGATAATATAGAATTAAAAAAGTTTTGAACCTTTGGTATATTTTTTGTATCTAATATAATAGGCAGGTGCTTAGGTGACCTTACATATCCTCTTAAAACAAAAGAGAGGAGGGTAAGATATGCCTAAGAGGCACCAAGCACCTGCCGAATTTTTTTTATTGTTTGGCTAAAATTGCTGGAATTATTCTTTTTTAGGCGGTGGGTAAAGGAAGTTAGAAAATCGGTTAAATAAATAACTCCTTCCCTAAATACTCCTCCGATATAAAATTGAAAATTTGGTATTCTTTTTTTGACTTTTTGGTAAATTTTATTTATTATTATTTTGATAGAAATTAAATTATGTTAAAAGATTATCCAAATGGATTGTGGATAAAATGTGATAATTGTAACGAAATTCTTTATAAAAAAACGATTGAGAAAAATTTTTTTATCTGTTCTAAATGTAATTATCACTTTAGAATTAATCATAAGAAATATATTGAATATATTTTGGATGAGGGAAAACTGGAAGAGTATGATAGCGATTTATCATCTACAGACCCTTTAAATTTTCCTAACTATAAGGAAAAACTGAAACAAAGCCAAAATTCATTAGAAATAAAAGATGCCTATGTTTATGGTTTAGGTAAAATTGATAATAAACTGGTTGTCTTTGGTGCTATGGAATTTGGTTTTATTGGGGGAAGTATGGGAACAGTAGTGGGAGAAAAAGTAGCCCGTTCTTTTCGTTTAGCAACCAAGATGAATATTCCAATAATTATTGTTTCTACTTCTGGCGGTGCCCGGATGCAGGAAGGAATTTTTTCTTTAATGCAAGTAGCAAAAACTGCAATGGAAGTGGGAATAGCTGACCGCAAGGGTATTCCTTATATTTCTATTCTTGCCAATCCTTGTTATGCCGGAGTAATGGCTTCCTTTGCTTCTTTAGGCGATATTATCATTGCTGAACCGGGTGCTATGCTTGGTTTTACTGGTCCGAGGGTGATTGAAGAGACGATTAAACAAAAGTTGCCCGAAGGCTTTCAGAAAGCTGAATTTCTTTTAGAACACGGATTTGTCGATTTGGTGGTTCCTCGTTGGGATTTAAGAAGAACTTTAATAAGGATTTTGAATATTATATGGGCGAAATAATGCTATTTCTTTTTCTTTTAAATTATGATACCTTAAATAAAAATTATTTAAGAATAGATAGTATGAAAAAAGTCATAAAAGATAATTGGTTTAGCGAAGATAAGTTTTTTCATTTTTCGGTAAGCGCTTTACTTGTTGGCTCTTCTTACCACTTTTTAAAATGTCGAATTAATAAAGACGAAAAATTATCAACAATAAGTTCTTTATCTTCAGCTTTTTTATTAGGGATTATTAAAGAAACTTATGATAAAAAGATTAAAAAAGAATATTTTAGCTATAAAGATTTAATATATGATATTTTAGGTATAGGTTGTGGTTATTTAATTTTTATTCATTAAAATGCTAAAACCGAATGATTTGATTCTTTTGTATCACAGTGAAAATGCTAAATATCTTTTAACTTTGCCGGAAAAGGGTGAATTTCAAACCCACAAAGGAATAATTAAGATTGAAAATATTTTTCAAAAAGATTTTGGTGACGAAATTGAAACCCATAAAGGAGAAAAGTTTTATATCTTAAAACCAACAATTGCTGACTTAGAAATGAAAGTCAAACGAACAACCACCATCATTTATCCTAAAGATGCTGGGTTAATTTTGTTAAAAACTAATATTTTTCCAGGTGCCTTGGTAGTAGAAGTAGGAACTGGTAGCGGTGCTTTTACTATTGCTTTGGCGAATTTTGTTAGACCCTTCGGTAAGGTTTTTACCTATGAGGTAAGGGAAGATTTTTTAAATAATGCGAAAGAGAACGTTAAGAAAGCCGGATTGGAAGAAAATGTTATTTTTTATCTTCGAGATGTTGTTCGGGATGGTTTTTTGCAAGAAGATAACAGTGTGGATGCGGTTTATATTGATTTACCAGAACCTTGGGAAGTGGTAAAAGAAGCTCATCGGATTTTAAAAGGTGGCCATGCTTTAATCTCTTTAAGCCCTAATGTGGAACAAATTCAAAAAACCTTTCGGACAATGGAATTAGTAGGTTTTGTGAGGATTAAGGTATATGAAATTTTAGAAAGGGAAATTTTAGTACGCTATTCGGGCACAAGACCAAAGGAATTTTCTATTACCCATACGGCTTATCTTCTTTTTGCTTATAAAATAAATAAAAAATAAATGCGAAAAATATTTTTCTGGTTTATTTTTTTAATCTTTTGTTATCCTTCTAAAAAAGATGAAAAACCTAAAATCCGTGTAGTTTCTTTAGTGCCTGCCGTTACCGAGATTATTTTTGCTTTGAATTGTGAGAAATACCTTGTTGGAAATACTATTTATTGTGATTATCCAGAAGAAGCTAAAAAAGTGTATAAGGTCGGGGATTTAATAAACCCATCAATTGAGAGAATTGTTTCCTTAAAACCAACAATTGTTTTTCTTACTTATCCTTTACAAAAAAATATCGATGAAAAATTAAGGGCTTTAAAAGTTAATACTTTTGTTTCTGCTCCTAAATCTTTAAAGGAAATGTTTGAGGAAATAATTAAAATTGGGGAATTTTTTAATGAAAAAGAGAGAGCAATAAGATTAGTTGATTCTTTGAAAGAAGAATTAGCAAAAATAAAAAAAATTAAGAAGAAAAAAAGGGTATATATTGAAATTAATGACACTCCGCCAATAACTATTGGAAAAAATTCTTTTTTAAACGATTTGTTGGCATATCTTGGGTTAGAAAATATTTTTGGTGATAAAGAGTATGAATATCCGGTAGTGAAACACGAGGAGATCATCTTGAGAAATCCCGATTACATTATTACTTTTCATCCCCAAGGCAAAGTGAAAGGGGTAATTTCTCGTTTAGGATACGAAAAAGTTAATGCCGTAAGATACGGAAAAATTATTGATAGTTTAAATCCTGATTATTTTTTAAGAAATTCACCAAGAATAATTATTGGAGCAAAAATTTTGGCAAAAATTTTTGAAAATGAGAAATAGAAAAATTATAGAAATAATTTTTCTATCGGTATTTTTTCTTTTAATAGTTTTTCTTTCCTTATTTTTAGGAAATGAAGGATTTTTCTTTGATAAGACAATTATTTTAAATATTCGTTTACCTCGAATGATTTTAGGATTTTTAACCGGTGGCGCATTAGCTTTCTGTGGAGCAGTATTACAGGGACTATTGGAAAATCCCCTTTGTGATCCTTATATTTTAGGAATTGCTAGTGGCGCAGCTTTTGGAGTAAGTTTTGGATATTTTATTAATAGGTATTCTTATTTTGTTACCCCTATCTTTGCTTTTTTGGGGGCTTTTTTGGCAATTTTGTTAGTATATAATTTGGCATTTTATAAAGGAAAAACAAATAAACTAACTTTAATTTTAGCTGGGGTAATTGTCAGTTTTTTGTTTTCTTCTTTAACGATGCTTTTGATGGTTTTTTCTAAAAGGCCATTAACCGAAATTATTTATCTTTTAATGGGTAATTTAGCAATTGTTTTTAATAAACTTAATCTTATCATCTTTATCATTGTAAATTCTTTAACAATTATTTTTTTAATTATTATTAACAGTTATGCTTTTGAATTGAATTGTTTTGCTTTAGGAAGCGAAGTAGCCGAAAGTTTGGGAGTGAATACTAAAAAATTTATGCGGGTCCTTTTCTTTTTAGTATCTTTTATTATCACTGTACAAGTAGCTTTTGCCGGCGCTATAAGTTTTGTTGGTTTGATGGTTCCTCATTTAGCCCGTTTTCTTTTTGGTTCTAATTACGAAAAAGTTTTGCCTTTTTCTTTCATTTTGGGCGCCCTAACGGTAATGGGGGCTGATGTTATTGCTCGTTCTATTGCTCCTGTGGAATTGCCTATAAGCATAGTTACCACTTTTTTTGGTGCCCCTTTTTTTCTTTATTTGTTAAAGAAAAATTTGTAAAATGGCTATATTTGCTTACGAAATAAAAAATCTTTACTTTCAATATTCAACAAGTGAACCCCTTTTTAAAGGTTTGTCAATAAAAATTAAAGAAAAAGAATGGTTCGGTATTATCGGACCAAATGGTAGTGGTAAAACAACCTTGTTAAAAATAATGGCCGGACTTTTAACACCTCAAAAGGGAGCCGTTTTGCTTTTTAATAATAACATTTTCAGTTTAACTCCAAAAGAACGAGCCAAAATTATTGGTTATTTTCCTCAGGAGAATTTTTTTATATTTGATTTTACCGTGAAAGAAATTGTTTTGATGGGTCGAAATCCTTATCGAAAAAGATTCTCTTTTGTTACTAAAAAAGATATGGAAATTGTGGAAAAAGCCATGGAATTGACCGGGACAATTGGATTGGAAGATAAAAAGATTAATGAATTGTCAACCGGCGAAAAACAACGAGTAATTTTGGCAAGAATCTTAGCCCAAGAACCCCAAGTGTTGCTTTTGGATGAATTTACCACCCATTTAGATATTGCTTATCAGATTGAGTTTATTAATCTCTTAAAAAGATTAAAAGACGCTAAAAATTTAACGATTGTCTTTTTGACTCACGATTTAAATTTAGCCAGTGTTGCTTGCGACCGAATTTTACTTCTGGCTAAAGGAGAGTTTATTGGTTGTGATGTTCCCGAAAAAATTTTGCGTGAAGATTTGATTGAAAAGGTTTATAAAGTAAAACCAATAATTAAAACTCATCCTTTAACTAATAGGCCTTTAATAATTTTTTGATATGAAGAAAAAAGAAAAGATTACCCAAAAAGAAAACAAAAGATTTAAATGGGAATATTTTATATTTTTGGTAGCTTTAATTTCTTCTGGTTTGTTTTTTTTAGCTCCGGGTCATCCAACTACGGGCGATGTGTGGCCTCACTTAGTAAGACAAAAAATCATTTATCAAGCAATAAAAGAAAGATTTTCGCCTTTCTTTACTTTTTATTTTTATTCTGGTTATCCTCATTTGCAATTTTACAGCCCGCTTTTCTTTTTTATTACCGGGATTTTTAATTTTTTAACTTTAGGGCAGTTAATAATCAGTTTAAAAATTGTTGTGTTTATTTTACATATCCTTTCAGGCTTAACAATTTTTTATTACTTAAAACAAGAAAATAAAAATAGGCTCGCAGTTATTATTGGCTCCATTGCCTTTTTAGTATCTCCTTGGCGGGTTCTTTATATTGCTTCTTTTGGTAATTATCCGTTATCTTTAATTTATTTTTTTTTACCTTTAGCTTTTCTCTATCTTGATAAAAGTTTTTTAGAGAAGAAAATCAGAAATTTTATTATATTTGGATTTCTACTTTCTTTTATTTTTCTTACCCATCTTTTTTACGCTTTTTATACTTTTATTTTTATTTTACTTTATTTTGTTTTTAAAAAGTATAAACTTTTACCCCACATTGTTTATTCTTTTCTTTCTTTCTTTCTGCCATCCGCCTTTTTTCTTGTACCTTTTATAGTAGAATATAAAATTTATCTTTATCCACAAGCTGAGCTTAATTTACCGCCACCTAATCCTTTCGTTCTTCTGGGTTTAAAATCAGAAATTGGAGGGTATACCGGGACCTATTTAGGTTGGAGTATTATCATTTTAGCTATAATTGGGGTTATTTTTTTGGGGTTCAGAAATTTAAAAACTATTAGTTGGCTTCTTGCGTTACTTCTAACTTTTTTAACACCTTTTTTAGAGAAATATTTTAGTTTTTTAACAGCTGGTTTGCCACCCCAAAGATTTTTGGTCTATTTTGTATTTTTTTCTGCTCTTTTAGTTCCCTATGGTTTCCAATATTTAATTCAAAAATTCAAAATAGGAGAAAAATTTTTATTTCTTTTTTTATCGGTTTTAATTTTGATAGATACTCTGCCTTCCTTTATTCATCTTCGTTATGCGGAAAAGGAGAATTTTTTAGCAGTGAGAGAAGAAATTTATAACCTTTTAGTTTTTCAAAAAGTATTTAAAGTACTTGATATCGATATTCCTGACAGTAAAATTGATAATTTCCGTAGACTTTGTCGCTATCCAGCCTGCAATTTTTTATACGGCAATTTAGCTTCTCCTTTGGGACCTCCTTATCATCAATTTGCTCCTAAGAATCTTTTATATGGATATCCTTGGATAAAGTTAGTTGCCTCGGATTTATCAGATACGACCAAGCATTATTTTAAAGAAAATTCTTTGAAAGTTCTTTCTCTTTTGGGTGTTTCCCATATAATAACGTTACCAACACTTTTAGGCAGCAAAGAAGAAGAAACTTATGTGTTATTGAAATCAGGAGTGTCTTGGGACGATCGGTTTATTTTAGCTGGTGCCCAACCACCATTGGTGTATGGCGAGACAAAATTGCCAATAATTTTAGCGAGTAATGTTAAAAAACCTTTTTTAAAAGAAAAATTTATCCAAGAGGGAACGTTAATAATTGCTGACGATTGGCAAAAATTACTGAATGAATTAAATATTAACTATGAAAATGCCTGGATAAATTTTATTCCAGTATTAGAGAAGGATCATTACGATTCTTTACCAGAAAAAGTTTATTTAAAAATTAATGACTTTTCTTTAAAACATAATGAAATTAAAATTTTTTATGAACAAAAAAATCAAGGATTTCTAAGAATACCAATAAGTTATTATCCTTATTTGAAAATTTATCTTGACGATCGTGAAATATCTTTTTACGAAACTAAAGATCATTTTGTTTATATAAAATCAGATTCCGGAAAGCACATTTTAAAAGTAATTTTTTCTTTGCCGCCGCTCCGAAAATTTACTTTGATTTTAAGTCTACTTGCTTTTATAATTTTCTTGATTTTAACTATTTTGGTTAAAAAATGAAAAAATATTGGTTTTTAATAATTCTTGGTTATCTTTTACCTCTTATTTTTTTGACCTATTTCCCTTTTGTTGATTTACCGCAACATCTTCATTTGGCTTATGTATTAAAGAATTTTAAAAATTATAAAGATTATTTTGAACTAAGACTTTTCCCTATGCATAATACTTTCCATCTCTTTTTTAATTATTTATTATCCCAATTAATATCACTAGATTTGAGTAATCGGCTTTATCTTTTTTTAATAATAATTTTAACTTTTTTAACTTTTTATTATTTTTTAAAAGTCATTAACGGCGAGAAGTTTTTTGCTTTAGGAAGTTTTCTTATTGTTTATAATTACAATCTTTTTTGGGGTTTTATGGGGATTGCTTTTGCTTTGCCATTAATTATTTTTCTTTTTGCCCTTCTTTTGAATTTGTTAAAAGAGAAGAAAAAAAGAGAAAAGTTATATTTAGTTTTTATTACCATTATTTTAGCTATAATTTTTCTTTGTCATTCTTTGGTTTTTATTTATTCGGTAGTAAGTTATTTGGTAATTCTTTTCTTTTATCAAAAACCCTTGCGTTTCCGCTACTTTTTGCCTCCGCTTATTATTTTGATTCTATTTTTTATTCCTTGGCAAATAAGTCAATTTCGAAGGGAAGAAAGCGAATTAATTGCTCAATTAAAGGAAAATATTTCTTTAAAAGCAATTTATCAGAATTTTTTTAATTTTTGGGAAAGACTAGGGATTAAGAGCGATAATTTGATAATTTTCTTTTATAAAGTACTTACTCTTTTGGCAATTTTGCTTTTAATTTTTAATCCGAAGATATTTAGAGAAAGCAAAGCGTTAGCAACACTTTTGATCATTACTCTTATTTTCTATTTCTTTTTTCCAGGAAGTTACACTGAAGCGGTATTTTTAAACGAAAGGTTTGCGCCTTTGATTTTTTTCTTTTTGCTTGCCTTCTTAAGTTTAGGGATAAAAGAAAAATTCATGGAATATTTAATTATTGGAATGGTAGTAATTAATATGATTGACTTAAATATTCGTTTTTTGATGTTCGAAAAATACGGAAGAGATTTTAAAAAGATAATTACTAAATTAGAGCCTAATAAAAAAGTAGTGGGAATTTTTTATGAAAGGAGGCCAAAACCTGACTTGTTTGGCTACGAAGTTTTTCTTCATTTTCCTTGCTATTACCAATTAGAGAAAGGAGGTCTTGTGGGTTTTTCTTTTGCTTATATTCGGTATTCCCCTTTGATTTTTAAAGAAGATTATCCTTTAGAAAGAATTGACGAATGGTTTCCTTATCGTTCCCTTTTTCCTGAGAAGTATAAAAATTATGACTATCTTTTTGTTACCGGTGAGATAAGATTGAGTGATGAACAGTATTTTCGAAAAATGATTTTAATTGATAGTGTTGGTATTTGGCGAGTTTATTCTTTCAAAAAATAATTTTTTTATTTTTGTTAATATTTCTGAAAGTTCTCCATCTTCTTCTAAATAAGGAATATTTTCTTTAATCATTACTATTAAAGAAGTGTTTTTTTTAAATTTAAAATTTCCTAATTTTAAACCTTGACTGATACATAGAATCTCTATTGCTAAAATCGTTTTTGTGTTTTCTAAAATTCTTTCTAATTTTAATAAACTATTCATGCCCATGCTTACAATATCTTCTTGATTTGCTGAGGTTGGTAAGCTAGTTACGGAAGCAGGATAAGAAAGAGTTTTATTTTCACCGGCTAAGGCAGAAGACAAAATTTGGGCCATCATCAATCCGGAATTTAACCCAGGATTTTTAACCAAGAATATTGGTAAATCAGGAATTTTCCCGGCAGTGAGGTAAAAAATTTTTCTTTCTGATAAAAGCGATAGCAGAGTAAAAGAAATTGCTAAAACATCACCCGCTAAGGCTAAAGAAGAACCCATGAAATTACCGCCGCTTAAAATTTCTTTATCAATAATTACTGGATTATCAGTGATTGAGTTTATTTCTGTTTCCAGAATTTTTTTGCCAAATTCGATTCCTTCGCCAACAGTTCCCAAAATCTGTGGTTGGCATCTGATGGAATAAGGATCTTGAAGAAAACTTTCTTTAAAAATAGCTAGATTTAAATAATTCCAAATTTTTTCTGCAGCTGATATTTGATGAGGATAAGGTTTAAGTCGATGTAATCTTAAATCAAATTCTTTTTTATTTCCTTTAGCAACCACACTGGTTAAACCAGCTATTTCTTTGGCAAGGTTAAAAATTTTTTCACCCTCAATTAAAAGATGAGTTAAAAAAGCTGACATCATTTCCGTTCCGTTAATTAATGAAAGCCCTTCTTTAACATCAAGAATTAATGGTTGAATTTTTTCTTTTTTAAACACCTCTTCAGCGGGTTGAATTTTATTTTTATAAAACACTTTCCCTTTGCCTAAAAGAACCAAAGCAATTTGTGCCAAAGGGGCTAAATCTCCAGAAGCGCCGACCGAACCCTTTTTTTGAACACAGGGGATAATTTCCCGATTTAACAATTCCAAAAGTTTTAAAATCAACTCTATTCTTACCCCTGAGTAACCTTTTGCTAACATATTGGCTCTTAAAAAGATCGCTAATTTCACAATTTCTTTTTTAAAATATTCACCCTCCCCTAAAGCGTGCGAGATTATTAAGTTATGTTGTAATTTTTTGGCTTCAGCTAAAGAAATTTTTTTGTTTACCAAAGCACCAAAGCCAGTGTTTACACCATAAATAAGATTTTCTTTTTCTACAGCCTTTTTTAAAATCCTGTTTGTTTTAGTTATTTTCTCTTTAGCTTTTTCTTTAATTTGGACATTAGGATTGGCAATAAGGAAATTTTTTAGAAAATCTATTGTAAGTTTTTCAACAGGGATTTTGACAATCATCGATTAGTCTTGTTCGCTACACACACCAGTTGTTATTCTTTTTGGTCGTAAGTAAAAAATTAAACTCGCTGAAAAATCTTTATTTAAAATATAGTTATTTTCTAAAAGAAGGATTGTTTTCATAATTTTATTTATAAAATACTTTAAATCATCGGCATAATAGCTTAGTCTTTTTTCAACCTTTCTGAAACCAGTTTTCACCGGATCTTTTAAATATTTTCTAATTTCTCCTTTTAAATCGAGGAAATATTTTTCCAAGTGATTAAAGTTATGAGAAAATTCTGCTAAAGTTTTTCTTACTGCTTTTTTAGAAGCAGTAAGAACTTTTATTGGCAAAAAAAGAAATCTTTTTATTACTTTTTCTTTTTTATCTTGAAAACAAATACTATATCGAACTTTAATTACCCAGAGAGGCCTGGCGAAAAAAACTAAATTGTTACCGGCGGCAACCAAAGGAGTATCGATAATAAAATTATTGCTTTTTAAAATTGCTTCGATTTTATTGGGAAAATCAAAAGAAATTTTTATCCAATAGATTTTTCCATTTTCTTTTATTAAATTAAAAATACTCTCTTTTTGATGAATCTTTTTTAAATTTTCGTCCAGTGTTTTTACAACTTGTTCTGCTTGAATTTTTTCTAACACTAACATTTTTTCTTTTTTATTTACATATTTATAATGAACTTCTAAATACTATTTGTTTTTAAATAACATCTATTAAATCTTTTAAAAGAAAATCAAATTCAGTTTTTATCACGAAAGTTAAACCAGTAAGGTATTCATAAATTAAAGAAATTAATTCTTTTTTACCCTTTTTTTCGACAGTGACTGAAGAAATAGAAGAGACCGAAAGGGTTATGAAATACTCCCCACTTGCCATTTTTGATTTTGGATTGGGTAATTTTATCCATTCGGATTTTTGGATAAAAGTTTTTTTAGTTGTAAAGAAACGATCATTTTTTCTACAATAAATAATGAAGAAAATTATTAAAAATAAAAATTTTGAATTTTTTATTACTATTTGCATCTTATTTTAGAAAAATTTTAAATAAAAAAATTACAAAAGTCAATTTATTGACTAATTAATATTAATTTTTATAATTTTTATAGGAGCCGGGGTGGTGGAATTGGCAGACACACACGTTTGAGGGGCGTGGGCCTGAAAAGGCGTGCGGGTTCAAATCCCGCCCCCGGCATTTTTTATGATTTACCGAGTTGAAATAAGAAAAAAATTTTTTGATAAGGAAAGTGAGTTTTTAAAAAAAGAAATTAATGAACATTTTGAAAGTAAAATTAAAGATTTAATTATTATTAAGGTTTTTCTTTTAAAAACTAAACTCTCAAAAAAAGATATTGAAAGTATTATAAAAAATTTTTTTTTAGATCCGGTCACGGAGGATTTCATAATTGGTAGCTATAAATTTAAAGGTTATAAAGTAATTGAAATTGGATATAATTTAGGAGTTACTGACCCAGAAGAAGAACAAATTATAAAAAGTTTAGCTGAGATTGGATACCAAGATATTCAAATCAAAATTTTAAAAAAATATTTATTTAAAACTAACGAAAGAAAAAAGAAGTTAGCTGAGATTGCTCAAGAGGTTTTCTATAATCCTTTAGTTCAACATATTGTGAAGAAAAAACCTGATTATCTTTTTTTAAAACCTCAGAAATATAAATTCAAACTAAAAAAAATCAAAATTTTAAACAAAAAAAGTAAAGAGTTAAAAAAAATTGGCCAGAAATTTGGTTTTACTTTTCTCGAAATAAAAGCAATTCAAAAATATTATCAAAAACTTAAACGAGAACCAACAGATATTGAAATTGAAACTTTTGCCCAAAGTTGGTCTGAACATTGTAAACACAAGACAATAAAAGGGGATGTTTTTTATAAAGGTAAATGGTTAAGAAATTTACTAGCTTCTACAATTTTTAAAGTTACTGAAGAGTTAAATAAACCTTATGTTTTATTAGCGTTTAAAGACAATTCTGGAGTTATTGAATTTGATGAAAATTACGGAATAAGTTTTAAAGTAGAAACTCATAATCACCCTTCGGCAATTGAACCTTATGGAGGCGCTGCCACCGGTGTTGGAGGAGTAATAAGAGATTGTTTAGGAACCGGCTTAGGTTCTAAACCCATTTTGAATATTGATGTTTTTTGTTTTGGTAAATTAGATATGAATAAAAGAAATCTTCTCCCCGGAGTTTTACCTCCCAAAAGGATTTTAAAAGGAGTGGTTAGTGGTGTAAGAGACTATGGCAATCGAATGGGGATTCCTACAGCTTGTGGAGCAGTTTATTTTCACCAAAATTTTATGGCTAATCCTTTAGTTTTTTGTGGTACTTTAGGGATAATTCCGAAAGAAAAAATAAAAAAAGAGATAATTTCTAACGATATTATTGTGTTAGTAGGTGGTGATACCGGACGCGACGGTATTCACGGAGTAACATTTGCTTCCGGAGAATTGAAAAAAGAGTCAAGAAAAATTGCTTACGCTGCCGTTCAAATCGGTAATCCCATCGAAGAAAAGAAGATAGTTGACGCTATATTAAAAGCTAGGGATGAAAATCTTTTTAATGCTATTACGGATTGTGGTGGTGGCGGTTTATCTTCAGCTATTGGTGAATTGGCTGAAAAAACCGGGGCGGAAGTATATCTCGATAAGGTTCCCTTAAAATATAGTGGTTTAAGTTATACTGAAATTTGGATCTCAGAATCTCAAGAAAGAATGGTATTATTTATGCCGAAAGAAAAATTTCCCAGATTTAAAGAAATCTGCGATTTGTATAATGTTAAAGCAACCGTTATTGGTCAATTAAGAGCTGATCAAAAGTTAATTCTGAAATATGAAAATAAAATTGTTGGCGAAATTGATTTAAATTTTCTTCATCATGGTATGCCCAAAGTAAAAAGAAAAGCCGTGTGTTGCCGAAAGGAGACGATTGAAGAAATTAATTGGGAGATAAAAGATTATAATGAACTTTTGATTAACATTCTTAAAAATGAAAATGTGGCTTCCAAGGAATGGATCATAAGACAATATGACCTAGAAGTTCAGGGAAGAACGTTTTTGAAGCCTATTTTAGAAGGTTCGCCTTCAGATGGCGTTATTTTGAAGCCTTTAAGAGAAAAAAACCGAGGAATTGCTATCGGTTGTGGAATAAACCCGGCTTATGGAGAGATTTCACCTTATTGGATGGCGGCTTCAGTGATAGATGAAGCTCTAAGAAATGTGGTTTGTTGTGGGGGGGATATTAATCAGACAGCAATTTTAGATAATTTTTGTTTTTCTAATCCAGAAAAGGAAGAAGTAATGGGGGATATTGTGGAGGCATGTTTGGGGGCCTATTTTGCTGCTAAGGGATATGGCGTTCCTTTTATTTCTGGAAAAGATTCCCTTTATAATGAATTTCGCATCGGTAAAAAAAGAATTACTATTCCCCCTACGCTGTTAATTTCTGCTGTTTCCATAATTCCTAATTTAAATAATACAGTTACTTCTTATTTTAAAAAACCAAAGTCAAAAATTATTTTAATTGGCGAAACTTATAAGGAACTTGGCGGTTCAGTATATTTTTCAATCCTTAATAAAAATTTGGGCAAGGTTCCGCGGGTGGATCCTCAAAAAGGCAAAAAAATCATGGAAAAAATTTTTAATGCTCTTCAGCAAGGTTTAATTTTGGCACTTCATGATTTAGCTGATGGTGGTTTAGGTGTAGCTCTAGCCGAAATGTGTTTTACTAAAAATTTAGGAGCAGAAATTAAATTAGAAAATGTACCATTGGGAGAGGCCATAGAAAGACCGGATGTAATTATTTTTTCGGAATCCAATACTCGATTTTTATGCGAAGTGGAAGAGAAGCAGTTAGCTAAATTTTTAGAGATAATGAAAGGCATAAAATTGAATATAATTGGTGAAGTTGTTGAAAAGCCTATATTGACAATTAATTTCCAAAATAAAAACTTGATAGCAATTGAAATAGAAATTTTAAAAAAAGCTTGGGAAAATGGTTTGACTGCTAAAATTTTATAAATATTGATTTAAAAAATATTTTTCATATAATTACAAATATAAATGTGAGGAGGAAGAAATGGAGATTAAAGTGGGTAAAATTACTCATTACTATTCTAAAATCGGTGTTGCCATTGTAGAAATTACCGACGAAACTCTAAATATTGGTGATACTATCCGAATAAAAGGCCACTCTACCGATTTTACCCAGACAGTTGATTCTATGCAGATTGAGCACCAACCGATTGAAAAAGCGGAAATCGGCAACACTATTGGTTTAAAAGTAAAAGAAAAATGCCGCGAAGGAGATATTGTGTATAAAGTTTTACCTTAATTAAAAATGGCGCGAAGTAAAAGTAAGCAAAAAAGAAAAAGGCACATAAGGTGGTTGAAATATAAAAGGAGAATGGAAAAGAAAAAGGAATTACAAAAATTGGCTTCTCAACAAGTAACAATCACTCCTGCTGAAGAAAAATCAGAGTGAAATTTCTTTATCAAGTCCAAGGAAGTAGTGAAGGCGTAGTTAAGGAAGTTTTTAAAACTCTTTTAAATAATTATTCAGAAAGATATGATTTTTCTAAGATTTATCATTTTGGTAGCACGGGTTTACAAAATTTTTTTGCTCAAATTATTTTTACTCAATTAATAAGGGAAAAATCTTTTATTCCTCCTTATTTTTTTACTTTAAAAGAATTTGCAATTTTTATTTTAGAACGGGAAGGTTTGTTAAAAGATTATAAAATAATTGATAGAAGTTTAAAGCCAGTTATTATTTTAAATCTTTTAAAAGAGAAAGGGAAATTTACCTTTGGTTACAGTGTAATTTTAGCTGAATTTATTAGCGAACTGAAACAATATTATTATGAGAAAAAAATTAAAGATATTTTTTTAAAAAAAATGGAAACTTTTCCAAAAGCCTATGAGAATTTAGAATTAGCTTTTAAAATAAAAGAAGAATATGAAGAATATCTGAAAAAAAATAAATTTTTAGATGAAGAAGATTGTCAATTTTTGGCTAACAAAATAATTAAAGAAAAAGGATTAAAAATTCCTTATTTAGTTATTAATGGTTTTATTGATTTTACTAATTTAGAAAAAGATTTAATAAGTACCTTAATTAAAGGTAGTGATAATATTTTCGTGATTACTTTTTTAAAAGAAAGTAAGAACTTTGATTTTTTTAAAAGCCTAGCTGATTTTTCAATAATTGAATATACAAAAGATTTTCTTTCTTTTGAAGAAATGATTTTAACATTACCTATTCATGCCTATTCTACCATTGAAGAAGAATTAGAGGGGATCTTAAAAAGAATAAAATTAAACCATTTTAAAAAGAAAAGGGATTTAAGCTCGGTAGTGTTAGTAACACCCAATTTGCAAAAGTATCAACCAATTTTAGAAAGAATTTTACAGCGGTTAGCTCTTCCTTACGGAATATTTAAAACTTTACGCCTAAAAGATTTGCCTCCTTTTTCTTTTTTAATAGAAATGTTAAAAACAATGGACGAAGATTATCCACGTTTAAAAACCGTTTTGATTTTCTCATTGCCTTATTGTGAAAAGTTTTCGCCGGAAACAAAAAAATATTTAAATTTTTTATCAAAAGTAGCCCGCGTAATTGGAGGTAAAAACGATTGGCTTTATCTAAAAGAGGCACTTTTAAAAATAAACAACCCTAAAATAAAAAATTTGTTGACAGAAGGAATAATTGATGAAATAATGAAAGATATTAACGATTTTTTTAATTTAGCCGAAGAGTTAAAAAACAATAATTATTTAAATGAATTTATCTTTGATTTGCGAAAATTATTGCAAAAAATAGAATTTCTTAAAAAAGAAAATTATTCGGAGATAGTAGCTGCAGGATTGCTAAAATTTTATGAAATTCTTTCTCGTTTAGAAGATTTTTCTATTCCTTTAGATTTTCCTCAATTTATTAAAGTTATTGATTATCATCTAACCACTACACCGATAGAAATTGAAAAAGATTTTTCGGGGATAAAAATAATTGATTTACATGACTTAGTTGTTTGGGACTTTTCCTTTTTAAAAAATTGGGAATTTTATCTTTTCGGTTTAGTGGAAGAAGATATTCCGGGAAAATATCGTCCAGAACCCTTAATACCCGAATATTTAAAAAAAGAGTTTGCGTTGCCTAATTCTGACCTCTTTCTCTTTCGAGAAAGAAGTTATCTTTACTCTTTTTTAAAGACGGCTTATAAAAATTGTTATCTTTCAACCCATAATTTTGAAAATGAGAATCCAGTTTTACTAACACCTTTTTTGGAAGGTGAAAAAGTTAAACCGGAAGAGATCACAACTATTTTGAGCAATGAAGAGTTACAAATATTAAATGGTAAAAAAGAAACTTCTTTTTTTAATATAGAAAAGGCAAAAAAACCTTTAGAAAATATTGCTACTAAAGAAAACCCTTTAACAATTACTCAGTTAGTTAAATATCTGAAGTGTCCTTATAAGTTTTATTTAGAAGAAGTTATTGGTCTTTCCTTAGAGGAAGAAACTTCAGTGATAATTGAAAAATGGGAATGGGGAAGGTTTGTTCATTTGATAATGCAAAAAATTTATCAAGAAGAAAAGGTTCCTCCGGTTGATGGATTAGAAAAAATAATAAAAGAAAAAGCTGAAGAATTTTTAGAAAAAGAAGTTAGTTTTGAAATTTTACCACTATGGCGAGATTTTTTTTTAAAACTTTTGGAAAAAATAATTCCCCAAATTGTTGCCGTGGAAAGGTATTTAAGAGATAGTGGTTTTTTGCCTTTTAAAATGGAATATTCTCTTCAGGAAGAGATAATTAATGGTATATATTTAAAAGGAAGAATCGACCGAATTGATAAAAAAGGAAACAGTGTCTTTATTATTGATTACAAAACCGGTGATAAGAAGCCTTTTACTTTTTACCAAATGAAACAAGAAAAGGACTTAATCCAAATAGTAGCTTATTCTTTTCTTTGGGAGAAAAAGTTTCCTGATTGTAAATGTGAAAAGTTAGGGATTTATTATTTACCTGATGTGGAAATAAAAACACCAAAAGAAGAGGAATTAAAAGTGATGAAAGAATATCTATTAGCAATAGTAAAAAAAAGTGTTGAGCAGATGCGTAACGGAGATTTTTCGGTAACCGAAGTTGAGAAAAATCGTTGTTATACTTGTAATTATTATTTTCTTTGTGAAAAAGAACAGTTATGATTGCTAAATTAATATTAGCTCCAGCAGGCAGTGGTAAAACCAAAAGATTAGCCGAAAAGTATTTAGAACTTTTAAAAAAAGGAGTACCGGTAGAGAAAATTTTAGCCATTACTTTTACAGAAAAAGCCGCTTACGAAATGAAAGAAAGAATTTTTAATTTAGCAAAAAAAGATAAAGAGATATTTAAAAAATTAAAAGAGAATTTAAATAAAATTAGAATTTCTACAATTGATTCTTTTTGTTTTTCTCTAATTAAACGTTTTTCTTTCTTTTTAAATTTATCTCATTATTTGGATGTGATTGAAAATCCCAGAAATCTTTATGAGAAAGCGATTGAAAAAAGTATTCTTTTTTTAAAAGAAAATGACCCTCTTTACCCACTGCTATTAAATTTTTTAGTAGAAAATGGATTTAAAGGATATGATCGTTTAAAAAAGAATTTTCTTCTTCCCTTTTTAGAAAAAAGATTGTTTGCTTCTCGGGCAATAATTGAAGAAACAAAAGAAAAAGTAAATAAAAATAATGAAAAAGAATTAAAAAGATTGTTGAGTACCTCTTTGGGAAATATTGCCTTTCGATTTTATAAAGAGAAAGTGGAAAAAAATTACCAACAAGAAAAATTAAAAAGAGAGATTTTAGATTTTTCTGATTTAGAACTTTTGACCGATTTTCTTTTAACTGAGCATCCCGAATTTCACAACATTTTAGATGCCTTTGACGAAAGGACTGATCACATTTTAGTTGATGAGTTTCAAGATACTAATTATTTACAATGGTCAATAATTGATAAACTTACTGAAGAATGGCGTTCAGGCAAAGGACGAAAAAGTGAGTTAGGAGTGACTCCTTCACTTTTTTTGGTAGGTGACAAGAACCAATCGATATATTATTTTCGTGGCGCTAATGTTGAAATTGTAAATTATGCCCAAAAAAAATTAAAAGAATGGCTTAAAGAAGATTTCCACTTAGAAATTGTAAAAGATAATTATCGGAGTTTACCAGCAATAATTAATTTTACCAATGTATTGTTTTCCGAAATCTTTGGCAAAAATTATAATCCTTTTATAAAAAAACGGAACAATGAAAATCCTGGGAGAGTTGAGATTATTATCATTGAAAGTGAAGAACAAACTGAAGAAAGAAGAAAATTAGAAGCGGAAGTTATTGCCCAAAAAATAAAAGCAATTGTCAATAATTTAAAACTTTATCGTTTAGGGGAAGAAAAGGAATATCTTTGTGATTACAAAGATATTACTATTTTACTGAGAAAAAGAACCTATTTAAAAATTTTAGAAGAAAAATTGCGCGAGTATGGAATTCCTTTTGTGGTGGTTAAAGGAACAGGTTTTTATGAAGAGCCGGAAATTCAATTTCTTTTAAGTTTTGTAAGATTTTTGGGCGACCCTACATCTTCTTATAATCTTTATCTTTTATTAAAAAGTCCTTTATTCAATTTTAGCGACGATGAGATTTTGCAAATAAATAAAGAAGAAGGTTTTACTCTTTACGAAAAGTTGTTAAACTACTATCAGCATAGCGATGAAAGACGAAAAGCTGATATTGAATATTTAAAAAATCTTTTGGCTAACTATTACCAGGAGAGGTTATCAATATTTATTGAAAAAGTATTAACCGAAAGAAAAGTTTATTCTTTTCTTACTGATCCCCAGAGAAAAGCAAATGTGAAAAAATTTTTAAATCTAATTGAAAAATTAGAAAGTGAAAATCAAACTTTATTGGGGATAATTCAGTTTTTTCAGTTTGTTAAAGAAGACGAACCCAAAGCCAATATTAATACCGAAGAAATGAATGTAGTAAAAATAATGACCGTTCACGAAGCTAAGGGGCTTCAATTTCCGGTGGTTTTTTTCCCTTTTTTAGATGAAAGTGTGGAGGTCAAATATACCCAGTCATTTTTATTTGTTGAGGAAGAAAAAAAAGTAAGATATATTGGGGAAGGAATTGGGGAGATGCGAAAATTTAATCAGGAATTTTTATCCCATAAGGAAAAAGAAAAAGAAGAAGAGAAAAGAATTTTTTATGTGGCTGTTACCCGAGCAACCGATGCTCTTTATCTCTCCGGTGTTTACAATGAAAGAATTGGCGAGTCAAAACTTCTTTGGTTAATAGATAAACTGGATATTAAGAAAGTGAATAATACTTATCAATTAGGAAAAAAGATTGAAGAGGTAAGAATACTGACTAAAGAGGAAGTAGCTAAGGAATATAAAGAGATAAGAGAAGAAATAAAAACTGAAGAAAAGGAAATACCCGAAATAATGGTTGAGAAGATCAGAAAATCAAGAAGAATAAGATATGTTGAAGTTACTGAGATCTTACCCAAAGAAAGAAGACGCCATTCTTGGGAATGGGTTATTTTTGGAGAGGTTTTACATACCATTTTTGATGAGGTTAGCAAAGGATATTTAAATTTAAACGAAAAAGAAATTGAAAAACGGGGAAGAGAACTTTTAAAAAGAAAAGGAATTAGCATGATTGACTTGGAAAAATGGATAAAAGAAATTTTAACCCATTATCAAAAATTAAAAGAAGGAAATTTATTAAAAATCATTGAAAAAAGAGAAAATGGTTATAGTGAACTACCTTTTATTTTAAAAGAGAAAGATACTATATATTCTGGTCGGATTGATAAAATTATTATTGAAGATCACAAAATCTATTTATACGATTACAAAACTTTCCCTCTTAAAGAAAAAGAATGTGAAAAAATTGCCAAAAGTTATTTACCCCAATTAAGAATTTACGAAAAGGCAATAAAACAGATCTTTAATAAAGAAGTGGAAAAATATATACTCTTTACTGCCCTTGGTAAATTAGTCTTTGTCGCATAAAGGACATTGCCAATCAGGTTCTTTAGGAACTGGATGGGGTTGGCCATTACGATTTAATCGGTGCCATAATTCACATTCCAATAAAAAGGCTTCATAAGCAGTTTCAGTTGTTTTTGCCCAAAAATAGGCATATTGCGCGTCTATCCCTCTGACCGTTTCAGTTAATTTCTTTAAGGTTTCTAATAGGTCTTCGTCAGCTCGTCCAATCTTTATTGGAACTTCACCATCGTTAGATAATAAAAAAACGCCTGGTTTTTTCTCTCCTTCAATAAAATAATAATCTAACCATTCTAAACGTCGAAATTTAATCCCCTCCATATCCAACATCATCCCTCCTTTTTAACACACACCTCTATAAATATTATAACAAAAAAAATTTGAAATGTCAAGTATTTTAGAAACTTTATTTATAAAAAACCAGGTTTCACTTACTAAATAGATATCCCTCCAAATTTTTAAAACTTTGACTTTTAAAATTGGGGTTTTATAATTTTATATGTTTTTCATTTTAATTCTTCTTCAATCAAAATTAGTTATTACGGAAGTAATGGCAAATCCCAAAGGAAAAACCGGAAGGTTTTATCCGGAAGATAGAAATGAGTTTGTGGAAGTTTTTAATGCGAGTAACGAAACGATAGATATTGGAGCTTATAAAATTACTGATTTTGATGCCACCGATTCCATTGTCCCTTTTAAAGATACTACCATTTTAATTAAATATCCAACTTTAAAAATTAATACTGCCAAAATACCGCCAAAATCTTATTGCTTAATTCTTGATCCAGAATATACCTCGGATTCGGCTATCGGCGGAGAAGTTCAACCTTATTTTTTCCCGGAGAGTTTGATTGTGGTTACCATTAATAACACTACTATTGGCGATGAACTCCAACAGAATGACCCTTTAATGTTATTTTCTTTAACTGACACTTCTACTTTTGGTACTCCTTTTGATGAAAATGACACATTTCCCAAAAGTATAAAAGATGGTTATTCTTACGAAAGGATTTCTTTTACTGCTGAAGATAAAAAAGAAAATTGGTTCCCTTCTTTATGCGAATACGGAACACCGGGAAGGGATAACAGTATTTTTTATTTAGCCGACCCCTTTATCGCCAATTTTTCTTGGGAAAACATTGATAAAAGTAATCGTTTAGGCATTTTTAAAATTATTATTGGTAATAACGGTTCGGTAAATAGCGAAACTCTGTTTTTAAAGATTTTTCAAAATAACCGATATAAAAAAGAGATTTTTTTAGAAAAACTATTACCCAAAAAAGAAAGCCTTCTTTCTTTTATTTTAGATTCCTTAGATTTTGGTTATAATAAAATAGAGATAAAATTGTTAGCTAAAAACGATTTTGATACTACTAATAATTATCAATTTTTAGAATTATTTTTGTTTAAAGAGAATGAGAGATTTTTAATTGTTCCCCAGGTTTTTTGTCGGCATCTCAATAATAATATAAGATTTGAATTTTCTCTGCCGGAAAAAGGAGATTGGGAATTGGTAATCTTTGATTTAAAAGGAAAATTAATAAAGAAATTTAAGGAGCAAGTAGTTAAAAAAGAGTTCTTTATTATTTGGGACATTTCCAAAGAGAATTTAAAGAATGGACTTTATCTGGCGAAGTTGCGGTATAAATATAACAATCAGATATTCGAAGAAAAAAAAGGGTTTTTGATTACCTATGGAAGAGATTAAATTTCTTTGTGATTTTATGCTTGGTAAATTAGCCAAATATTTGCGGATGTTAGGTTTTGATACCTATTATGAAAAAGAGGTTAGTTCTTTAAAAATGGAGTTTATTGCCCATACAGAAAATCGGATTATTATTACCAGAAATAAAAAATACCAGAATAAAGAAAACTGCCTTTTTTTAACCACCGATAATCCCAAAGAGCAACTTTTAATTGTTCTTAATAAATTTGCTCTCTTTGATAAAATCAAACTGGCAAGCAGGTGTTTGCTTTGTAACGAAATGGTTAAAAAGATTGATAAAAAAGATGTGAAAGGAAAAGTGCCTTATTATGTTTTTCAAACAAAAGCCGAGTTTAGTTATTGTCCTATTTGTGGAAGAATTTATTGGCCTGGAACCCATTACGAAAAGATGAGGGAGTTTTTAAAAGAAATAGAAAATGCCGGGGGCCGGAGTCGAACCGGCACGGACTTTTAAAAGTCCAGCGGATTTTAAGTCCGCTGCGTCTTCCAATTCCGCCACCCCGGCATTTGGTAAAATGATAATAATTTTTAAAGAAAAATCAAGAAGATGAAGATCGGTATTCCCAAAGGGCTATATTTTTATTACCACAAAGATTTCCTTTTAGAATTTTTTGATAATCTTAAGTTAACCGTTCTTTTTTCTTCTGATACTACCCAAAAGACAATTGCCGAGGGCTCCCAATTAACTCCTTCGGAGATTTGTTTATCAACGAAAGTTTTTTTTGGTCATATTAAAGAATTAGTCGCTAATTGTGATTATCTTTTTTTAATTAGATTAGTAAAAAAATATAGCCATAATAAAAGACCTTTATTTGGTTGTCCGAAGTTTATCGGTTTGCCCGATTTGGTAAAAGCAGTTTTTAATAATATTAAAATTTTAGAGTTGGTAATTGATGAAGAACTAAAAAATGAAGAAGAAAGTTATTACGAAGTATTTAAGAAATTTGGTTTTTCTAAAAAAGAAATCTTGAATGCCTATAAAAAAGCCAAAGAAAAAACTAAAGAAAAAAAATTGGAAAAGGGAGATATTTTGATTATTGGTCATCCTTATATTTTGTTTGATAGTCAATTGTCTTTGGGACTATTGAATATTTTAAAGACAATGGGAGTTAAATTTATCACCAGTTTTCAATTCTTTGGCAAAGATTTGGATAAAGAAAAAGAAATTTGTTGGTATTATCATCGCCATTTATTAGTAGCGGCTTATTGGGCAAAGGAGAATAACATTTCGGGAATAATCACTATCAATACTTTTCCTTGCGGAACCCAGCCAATTATTGATGAAAGAATAAAAAAAATATGCTCGAATACTAACATTTTACAAATAATAATTGATGAACATACCCAGAAAGAAGCTTTTATAACGCGCTTAGAATCATTTTTAGATTTAATTAAAATAAAGAAAAAATGAAAGCCACATTTCCTTACATGGGAAATATTTATATTCCTTTAAAAACTTTATTAAAAGAACTAAATATTGAACCAATAATTCCGCCACCACCGAATAAAGAGACTTTATCCTTAGGAACAAAATATTCACCAGAGTTAATGTGTATACCTTTTAAATTAACCTTAGGAAATTTAATTAAAGCCCTGGAGATGGGTGCCGACACTATTATCCATTGTAGCGGTTTTTGGTCTTGTCGGTATGGTCATTATCCTTATCTCCACGCTGAGATTTTAAGAAATCTTGGCTACAAATTTTTTCACATTATTTTAAAAAAAGAAGAATTAAAAAATGTTTACATTATTTTAAAAAATATCTTTAAGAAAGATGTTATTATTTTAGAAAAATTAACCAAAGCAGTTTTAAAAACCTATTTTAAATCAACGATTATGGAAGAATTAGAAAGAAAAGCGATGGCGGTAAGACCCTTAGAGAAAAGAAAAGGCCAAACCACCAAGGTTTTGAGTAAATATCTTAAAAAACTTTTTCAGGCGGATAATATTTTTCAAATGAAAAAAATTAAAAAACTTGGTATAAAAGCTTTAGAAAATTTAATAGACGAAAAAAAAAGAAAGTTTTTTATCCCCAAAATAAAAATTGTTGGCGAAGCTTTCTGTGTTATTGAACCTTATGTTAATTTTCGAATTGTTGAAAAATTGGGAGAGATGGGTTTTTATGCCGATCCTTTTTTAACTGCCCATTCTTGGCTTGGTTTCCATTCAATAAGATTAGGAAATAATCTTTATAAGAAAATCAAAAATTTGGCAAAAGAATATTGGCAATATAATGTGGGTGGCGAAGATATGAATACTATTGGTCATACCTTATTGGCAATAAAAGAAGGATATTCAGGAATAATCCATCTTCATCCTTTTGGTTGTTTGGCTCAAACAATGGTCCAGGGAATTTTAGGAAAAATAAGTGAAAAATACTCAATTCCTCTTTTGGATATTTCTTTAGACGAACACACATCAGAAAATATAATCGAGAATAGGTTATCGGCTTTTTGTGAAATTATCAAAAAAAATTTAGCTTATTATAAATTTCTATAAGAGATCAGTTAACATCAGGTATAAACAAAGGTAATAGTAGGTGCCAAGAAAATGGTTTTAAGGTAGGTGTTGGAAATGGTTATATTAAATTGGGTAAAAATAAGTCTATTAATAAGATAAAAAAGGCATATAATGATTGAAAATCATATAAATTTTAAGTATACTTTTAAAAGGCAATTATTGAAAGGGAAGGGGAGGCATTCCCTGGATGGTAGGGGTATTAAGAGGGATGTTTTTTCAAATTTTAAATCCGACTTTTTTAAAACTTTCGTTTGACATTTAGGTATATTTTGCTATACTTTATTATGTTTATTAAAGAAAAAGGAGGAAGAATGAAAAAGAGATTATTATTTTTTATTTTATTTACATTAATCTTTGCTCAAGAGAAAGAGCTTTTTTATCCCTCCAATGTGGCCATTCCATGTCCGATCTTTAAACCGGAGATTGTCCCTTTGCCACCAGCAGGAAATGATAATCCCGATTATGATACTTTAGCCTATGATGATAATATTCGAGCAACCGCTTGGGCCTGGAACGCTCGGGGCAATGGTTGGGGAATGAAGTTTATCTCACCGGCTCCAACTATTCGTTTATATGGTGCTTTAGTAATGCTTTGGGATACAACTTGGCCGATCCCTGGTGGAAGAAGATTTTTAGTAAGGGTCTTAAAAGATGATGGTCCAAATGGCGCTCCGGGAACATTGGTTTATGAATCAGATACTATTTTAGGTACTCGCGGTGCCTGGAATTTTGTTCCTATTGATACCCCAATTGTTAACAGCAATTTCTATATCTTTTATATCCAACCTGATTCCTATCCAATTTGTCCAGGTTTATGTATTGATGGTGCCAGTAATACCCAAGATAATATCCTTTGGCAGTATCTTAATGGTAGTTATTCTTTTGACAAAAGAAGAGGAGAATGGTTTATTAGAGCGGTTATCAGTTGGACACCTCAAGATAGTAATTTAATGACGACAGTTTTCGGTAGTATGCCTTTTGATACTGTTCCGAGGATTAATTTCACAATAAGGGCAACCGTGAAAAATATTGGTAGTCAAACAATCCCGAGCGGTGTGCCAGTAAAATTAAGAATAGTTGGCCCTCAAGGTTATGTTTATGAAGATATTGATCAAACAACCACAACTAATTTAGCAAGAAGACAGTCACAGACAATTACCTTTACCCCTGCCTGGCGAATTCCCGATACCAGCGGAACCTATCAGATAATTGTTTGGCACGAACTTCCTGGCGACGAGTATCGTTTTAATGATACTATCAAAAGAAGTTTAGGAGTTGCTTCGTGGATTACTTATGCTGATTGGAATAATCCCTATTGGGTTACTTGGGCTGGGCCACAAAGAGCAACTCGTTTCAATCCGGCAGATTTTAGATTAACTTATCCATTTGCCATCACTCGGCTAAAACATCAATTTTATTGGCATCAACAAGCTCCTTGGCCCGATAGCATTTTCCAATTTAAGATTTATGGTGATGATGGACAAACTTTATTATATGAATCCGATACCATAAGAGCAGTTTCTTATCCTGGAGTTATTGAACACGCAGTAGAGCCACCAGTAACTATTAGCTCAGGAACATTTTATGTGGCAGTTGTACCGAGAAGTTATTCGGGGCATCCTTCAAGTTTAGCCGATAACCAACCAGATGGAAAATCTTTTTACGGTGTTCCTGGAAGTTGGCAACCGTGGAATAATGGCGAATTTTTCAACGCCGTTTCAGTAAGATTAATTTCTTCTGTTGAAGAGATTGATAATTATCCGGTTAATTTTGATGTGAAGGAGAGCACTAATCCAAAAAGAGAACTAAGAATAAGCTGGCAGATTCCTAAAGGGGAATGGGTAAAAATAAAATTATATGATGTGAGTGGAAAAGTAATAAGATACTTTTACAAAAAAGCCGAAAATACTTCTCAAAGAGGTCTAATTACTATTGACAACAAATCCCTTTCTAAAGGTGTCTATATTCTCCATTTTGAAACTCAGCGTTATAATAAAACCAAGAAATTGATTATCCTTTAAAAAAGGAAAGGGGGAGGTAAAAAACCTCCCCCCTTAATAATTTTAAAATCCTCGGTATAAACCGAGTTTTTTAGCGTATTCTATAACTTCTTCATATTCTTCTTTTGTTATTCTTCTTGATAATTCTAAATAGTGATTTGCTCGATAACAAGGTCGGTATTGAGCCATTATATTTACATAAGAATCTTTAGAGATCTCTTTAGCAATAAACTCTAAGATTTTAAAAGAGCCAGCAATTTTATTAGGTAAAACCAAATGTCTAATTAACAAACCAGAATAGGCAATACCGTTAACTACTTTTAAATCACCAACTTGCCGATGCATTTCTTTTACTGCCATTTTATTAATCTCCCAATAATTTTTTGCCTTAGAGTATTTTAAAGCATATTCATTATCACTGTATTTCATATCAGGCATATAAATATCAATTACTCCTTCCAAGATTTTTAATATCCCAACTTTATCATAACCACCCGAATTATAAACAATAGGAATTTTTAACCCTTCTTTTTTGGCAATAATCAGGGCTTCAACAATTTGATAAACAACATGGGTTGGACTCACTAAATTGATATTATGACAGCCTATTCTTTGAAGCCTTAACATCATTTTTGCCAATTCTTCGGCGCTTACTTCCTTTCCCTCCCCATACTGGCTAATTTCGTAATTTTGGCAATAGACACAATGAAGATTACAACCGGAAAAAAATATTGTTCCTGAACCATTTTCTCCTACCAATTCTTCTTCTTCCCCGAAATGGGGGCCAAAACTACTAACTACTGCGTAACGACCGATTTGGCAATCTCCTTTTTCATTATTTAATCTTAAAGCTTGACATTCTTTAGGGCACATTTTACAGGGCGAAAAAAATTTTTCTAAAGCTTTTAATTTTTCTTCCAAGTTAGTATTTAGAAACCGTGGTGTTCCCATCGTTGAAAAAATTTGATTAAAAGATTAATATTATCCGTAATCGGAACTGTTTTGGGCAAAGAGAGAAGAAAATATTTTCCGTAAGATTTTTCTTTTATTCTTTTATCTAAAATAACAACTACTCCGTAATCCTCTTTACTTCTAATTAAACGACCAAATCCCTGACGAAATTTTAATACCGCATTAGGCAATTGGTAATACCAAAAGGGATCTAAATTTTCTTTCAATAATTTTTCCTTAATTCCTTCTACTCGCGGTTCATCAGGAACATCAAAAGGTAAACGAGTTATTATTAAACAAGAAAGGGATTCTCCCGGAACATCAATCCCTTGCCAAAAAGAACCAGTAGCAAATAGGCAAGCATTAAGATTTTTTTGAAATTCTGATAGAAGATAAGTGGAAGAAGAATTTTCTTCTTGCTGTAAAATTGGATATTTTGTTTTTTCACAAAGTTCATAAACCCTTTTTAAAGCTTTAAAACTGGTAAATAATACTAAAGTTCTTCCCTGGGCATGATTAATGATATCATTTATTAGTTTTGCCGCTTTTTCGTAAAAAATTTCTTCTTCGGTTGGTAGTGGAATATTTTTTTCGATATAAACCAATGCTTGAGAAGAATAGTCAAAAGGTGAAGCAAAATATTTTTGGTCATATTTTTCAATTCCCAGTCGAGAGGCAAAGAAAGAAAAATCTCCTTTTACTCTTAAAGTTGCCGAAGTGAAGATTAGGGGGATTTCTTTGGTAAAAAGATATTCTTTCATTATCGCTCCCACATCAATTAGACTGGAGTTTAAAGAGATAGAATTATCAAGGATTTCTATCCAGAACACAGTATTCTCTTTTTCTTGGTAAAAATCTTCAATATTTTTCTTTTTTTCTTCGGCCTCCTTTAGCCAAGCAAAGAATTCACTTTTTAATTCCTCATTGCTGACTTTTTCGGCATCTTTTTTTAATTGGTCACAAATACTTTCTAAGGGAAAAAGAAAAAGGGGCGAAATCGGTAAATTTTCTTTTATCCGTTTTTTTTGTTCACTCCCAAGAAAATTTTTTAATTTTAAAAAATAATCCTCTAAACTATTTAAAAAATGAAAAATTTCTTTTTGATAAGAATTTAATTGTTTAGCATCTAAATTTAAAATTTTTAATAAGCCAGTTTTTGCTTTCGGATTATAAAGACGAAAAATAAGATTTTTAAGCTGATTTTCGCTGATAGAAAAACCAAAACTATTAGCGCAGACTTCTTCCAAAGCGTGGGCTTCGTCAAAGATTACTACTTGGTATGCGGGAAGAGATTCGTAGCGCAGATTGGAAAAAAATAAGGCGTGATTAACAATGAGGATATCAGTATTTTCCCATTCCTTTTTTGCTTTTTGATAAAAACACTCTTCATAAAAGCGACACCTTTTATTTAAACAGGCATTAGGGGAATGAGCAATTTTTTCTTTAAAGAAGGAAGGAAGATTCTCTGAATGGTTTGTTAACAATCCCTTTTTTTCATTAAAAATTTGAGAAATTGTTAATAATTTTTCTTTTTCATCGGGATATTCAAAGAGTTGATAGTTAAAAATATTTTTGATTCTTTTTTTACAAAGATAATTTTCTTTGCCATAAGCACAGGAATAATTAAAATCAAAAGGTAATATTTTTTTGGCCAATAAAATATCAGAATTTAAAATCTGATTTTGCAAAACCTTGGTATAAGTACTAATTACCACTCTTTTGTTATATTTCTTAGCATAAAGAATTGCTGGTAAAAGATAACCAAGAGTTTTGCCAACACCGGTTTCGGCTTCAATGAGTAAAATTTCATTATTTTCTAAGGCGTTATAGATTGCCCAAGCATAGTCAATCTGTTCTTTTCTTTCTTCGTATTTTTTACCAAAAGAAGTAAAAACTTCGGGAATTTTTTGGAAGATTTCACTAATTTTCACGAATGTTTTTTTTTATTAACTTTTTTTCTGTAGGAAAGTATTTTTTTACAAACTCTTCTTCAAAGTCAAAGAAATTATGGAAATCCTCTTTTTTATCATTTTCGCGTTTTGATAAGATTTTTGCTTCACAGAGATTAAAAACAATTTCACCGACATCGTCAGTCGATTTTATACCCCAATATTCTAAAACCGTCTTTGCCATGATGCCAAATTCTTTTTGTGCCAATTCTTTGAATCCCAAAAGTAATTCTTTACTGGATATATGAGAAGAAACTCTTAATTTTCTTTTAGTATATTCTAAAGCATCTAAAATAAAAAGATAAGCCGCTTTTTTATATTGAGGGTTTTTTTTAACCAGTTCATCAATTTTATCATTCATACTTTTGCTAAAGCTTGCGCCAAATCTTCAATAATATCTTCCGCATCTTCAATTCCTACTGACATCCGAACAAGTCCTTCACTAATTCCTGATTTTTCTAAATCTTCTTTAGAATAAGCAAAATGGGTCATTGAGGCTGGATGTTCAATTAAAGTCGCTGTATCTCCCAAACTAACGGCACAAACACAAAGTTTGACATTATTCATCAGTTTTCTGCCAGCTTCCCGACCGCCTTTCAATTCAAAAGCAATCATACTGGAAAAACCGTTCATTTGTTTTTTGGCTATTTCATGTTGGGGGTGTGTTGGCAAACCCGGATAGGAAACGTATTTTACTTGGGGATGATTACTTAAAAATTGGGCTACCTTTAAACCATTTTCATTATGTTTACTCATTCTTAAAGCCAAAGTTTTTAAGCCTCTTAATAATAACCAGGCATTAAAAGGACTTATTACCGCCCCAAAATTTCTTATTAGATTTTCTTTAAGAATTTTTATAATTTCCTTATTGCTAATTACTACTCCCCCGAGCGTATCACCATGTCCAGAAATATATTTGGTTGCCGAATGGAGAGAGATGTCGGCTTTTAATTTTAATGGTTTTTGATTAAAAGTTGTTGCGAAAGTATTATCTACTACTACCTTAGCATCATACTGATGAGCAATTTCACTGGCTTCTTTGATATCAATAACTTCGATGGTCGGATTTGTTGGGGTTTCAATAAAGACAATTTTAGTTTTTTTGTTTATCTTGTTTTTCAATTCTTCAATAAAATTTTTTGCCAAAAGCCATTTGACAGTAATCCCAAAATTAGGTAGTAAAGCGGTAAAAAGAGAATAGGTGCAGCCATAGATAGGATAAGAAGCTAATATTTCATCACCAGCCTTAGCTAATCCAAAAATTACTGCGGTTATAGCCGCCATGCCAGAAGCAAAAGCACAGGCATCTTCGCCTTCTTCTAGAAAAGCCATTTTTTCTTCAAAAGCCCGAATAGTTGGATTACCTAAGCGGGTATAAAAATAACCCTCTTTTTCCTTAGCAATAATACTAGCACCTTCTTCGGCCGAAGAAAAAGTAAAAATTGCGGTTTGATAAATTGGCACCGACAAAGAGCGGGTCGTTTTTTCACCCAAAATTTCTTTTCCGTGGACATATTTAGTAAATTCTCGCATGTTTTCCCCTTTTTTAAAAAATATTAACAATTAACTTTTAAAAATCAATAATTCGGTTATAATATATAATGAAAACCAAAGAAGAGATAAGACAAGAAATTTGGGAATATATGGAAAAAAATAATTTAGTAATCTTTCCCCGTCCTTGTTATGGTCGAATTCCTAATTTTATTGGAAGCGAAAAAGCAGCTGAAAAGTTATATAAAATAAAAGAATTTCTAAAAGCTAAAGGAGTCTTCTCGGCTCCCGATAGTGTGTTAAAAGCAGCGCGGAAGATAGTTTTAAAAACCGGAAAAAGTTTAATTGTTGCTTTGCCACATATTGAAGGTTATTTGGAGATAAAAGGAAAAGAGTTAGCTGATAAGGCAATTACCATTAAAAATTTTAAAAAATATGGAAAAGAACCAAAGACTTTTATTGAAATTTTTCTTCAAGGAAGTGTGGCAGTAGATTTAAAAGGTAATCGTTTAGGGAAAGGAAAAGGTTACGGTGATAAGGAGTATTACGAACTTAAAAATAAAGGACTTTTAAAAAATCCTTTAGTAATCACCATTGTTCACGATTGTCAAGTATTGGAAGATTTTTCTTACTTAGCCGAACCTCACGATATTAAAGTGGACATAATTTTAACCCCTACGCGAATCATTAAAACGGAAAAGTAAATTTTCGATTTCTTTTTTTAAGATTGATAAGAGAAGGTCACGGTTTTGAAAAGTGATTTCATAAATTTTTGCTCGGGAAAATTTCTCTAATTTTTCAATAAAATCAATTTGGGCGACAGGAATAGTAGCCACAATAATTTTATCTAAATTAAAAATCATTTTAATCTTTTCTTTAAACTTTTCTGAAAGAAGTTCCATTTTTCCAATTTCGTCAAGTAAAATAATCGGCTTCTCTTTTGCTTTTTCTAATTCAGGAAGCACTATTTTTTCAAACTCTTCAATGGCTACATAATATTTAGAAATTCGATAAGAGGATTTAAAATTAATGTGAGCCAATATTCCGGAACCACTATGAAAGGTGATAATTTTAAAACCAACCCGATTTCCCTTTTCTCTTATTTCTTCAGTGTAAAAGCCACCAAGTTTTTTGGAGTCAAAAGCAAGCGTTAGCTTTTTGATCAAAGTTGTTTTTCCGATACCAGGTTTACCTTTAATTAAAAATATTGATTTATCAGAAATTTTCATTATTATAATTTATGGGCGGTTAGCTCAGTTGGTCAGAGCGTCGGTCTCACATACCGAAGGTCAGAGGTTCAAATCCTCTACCGCCCATTTATTAATTAAAAAATTAATTTCAGTTAATTTTGTGGAGGATTAATTTTTACAATTTCAATTTCAGTGAGTAAAGGTCGAAATCCCTTTTTGCGGCGATAATTTTCTCGCCGGCGGAATTTAAAGACAATAATTTTTTCACCTTTAAAATGAGAAAGGATTTTTGCTTCAATAGAAGCACCTACCACTTGGGGAGTTCCTACCCAAACTTTATCATTAGATTTTAAAAATAAAACTTTATCAAATTTTACAATCTCACCCACCGCTGCTTCAATTCGGGGTACTATTAACTTTTCGCCTTCTTTTACAAAATATTCAAAACCTTTAATTTCAGCAATGGCAAACATTTTTACCTTCCTTGTTTTTCAACAGGTATTGGTTTTTGTTGTATTTTTTGAATTCTTGGCTGCGAAGCTATTACTAAAGTTATGGAAGTGATTAACATTAAAGCGGCAACCACTGAAGTTACTTTAATCATAAAAGGAGAAATTCCGCCGCCACCAAAAATAGACTCACTACCGCCAAAAACTAAAGATATTCCGCCTTTTTGGGGTTGTTGCAGAAGAATAATAAATATCAGTATTAAACAAATAAAAATATGCAAAATTAATAAAAATGTAAACATATGTTTTATTTTAATAAAAAATTTTTATAAATCAAGATTAACAATATAGGTGAATTCATCTAATTTAATACTAGCGCTGCCAATAAGAACACCATCAATTGATTCGGTTTTTAATAATTCCCTAATGTTTTTCTTATTGACACTTCCACCATAAATGATCCGCATGTTTTCACTGGTTTCTTCACCGTAATTATCTTTTATAAAATTGCGAATAAATTGGTGAACTTCACTTGCCTCTTCAGGGGTAGCATTTTTGCCAGTCCCGATGGCCCATATGGGTTCATAAGCAATTACCATTCCTTCAATTTTTTTTATATCTTTTAAATCAGCTTTTAATTGGCTTTCAATAATCGTTAAAGTTTTTCCTGTTTCTCTTTCTTCTAAATTTTCGCCCACACAAAGAATCGGTTTTAAATTAAGACTTAAAACTTTTTTAATTTTTTTATTTATCATCTCGTCATCTTCGCCAAAATATTTTCTCCTTTCCGAATGACCAATTATCACATACTCACAACCTAAAGCCAAAAGAAAAAGTGGAGATATTTCACCAGTGAAGGCTCCTTTATCTTCCCAATGGGTATTCTGGGCACCTAATTTTATTCCACTATTTTTAATAATTTCCGAAACTATAAAAAGACTAGTAAAAGGCGGGAAAATAACAATTTCTTTGTTTTCAATATTTTTTGCTGCTTTTAATAATTTTTCTATAAATTCTTTACTTTCTAAATGATTAAAATTCATTTTCCAATTGCCGCCAATAAAAACTTTCCTTTTTCTCATATTTTCACAAAAGTGCTTTTAGACCCGGTAACTCTTTACCTTCTAAAAATTCCAAAGTTGCACCACCAGCCATAGAAAGAAAAGAATATTTATCAGCCAGATTAAATTTATTTATCGCCGAAACAGTATCACCACCACCAGCTAAAGAGAAAGCTCCTTTGGCGGTTGCCAAAGCAATAGCTTTGGCGACCTCTCGAGTTCCGCACGCAAAAGGTTCAATTTCAAAAATTCCTAAAGGTCCACAAAAAATAATAGTTTTTGCTTCAGAAATAATTTTTACATAATGGGCAATTGTTTCTTTGCCGATGTCAACTCCGTAATAATCCTTTCGCATTTCTTTAACCGGAGTATTATAATAATGAGCATTTTCTGAAATTTCTGAAGCAATTAAAATATCTGAAGGTAAAACTATTTTTTTTTCTTTAGCTAAAATCTCAGCTTCTTTTAAAAAGTTTTCTTCATAAAGAGATTTTCCAATTTCGTAATTTAACGCTTTAAAAATAGTGAAAACCACTCCGCCACCTAAAAGGATTTTATCAACCTTAGGCAAGAGGTTTCTTATTACTCCCAATTTATCTGAGATTTTAGCACCGCCAATTATCAAAACTACTGGTTTTTGAGGTTGTTCAAAAATCTTTTTTAGATTTTCCACTTCTTTCAAAAGTTGAAAACCAGCCCCTTTTTCTTTGATAAATTGAGTAATACCCACAATGGAAGCATGAGCTCGATGGCAAGTCGAAAAAGCATCGTTTACATAAACATCTATCTCTTTAGCTAATTCTTGAGCGAAATTTAAATCGTTTTTTTCTTCTTCATCATAAAATCTTAAATTTTCTAAAAGATAAATCTCACCAACTTTTGCTTCCCTTTTGGCCTTTAAAACTTTTTCTCCTATACAATCATCTAAAAAATTTACTTTTTTATTTAAAAGTTTTGTTAAATGAATAGCTATAGGTGATAAAGAAAATTCACCTGTTTTTTTTCCTTTTGGACGGCCAAGATGGGAAGCAATAAAAATAGTGCACGGATAATTTAAAAGGTAATTTATAGTTTCTAAAGAAGCTTTAATCCGAGAATCATCAAGAATTTTCCCTTCTTTTAAAGGGACATTATAATCTACTCGTAAAAATATTTTTTTGTATTTTAAGTCGATATCTTTTATTGATTTCATATTTTAAGTTATTTTAATTTTTGACCAACCAAACAAGCCAGATCCACCACTCGGCAAGAGTAACCCCATTCATTATCGTACCAACCATAAACCTTCACAAAATTTCCAGCGATTACTTCGGTTAATGTAGCATCAAAAATACAAGAATAAGGGTTACCAATAAAATCTTGAGAAACTAATTCTTCTTCCACATACTGAAGATATTTGTGCAAATAGGTTTCACTTGCTCTTTTAAAAGCTTCGTTTACCTCTTCTTTTGTTGTTTTCTTTTCTACCTCGCAGGCAAGGTCAACAAGGGAAACGTTAGCTACTGGTACTCGTAAAGCAATGCCCGAAATTTTCCCTTTTAATTCTGGGAAAATAACACCTATCATTTTGGCGGCACCGGTAGAAGTGGGAATTATTGAGAGAGCACAGGCACGAGCCCGGCGAAGATCTTTATGAGGAGCATCTAAAATTTTTTGGTCATTAGTATAAGCATGAACAGTCGTCATATAGCCGCGTTTAATTTTGAAATTTTCGTGAAGGACCTTTATTAATGGCAAAAGACAGTTAGTTGTACAAGAAGCGTTAGAAATGATGTGGTCTTTTTCTGGTTCATAATCATTTTCATTAATACCTAAAACGAAAGACTTAATTTCCTTTTCATCCTTGGGTGGAGCGGTTAAAATCACTTTTTTAGCCCCATTTTTAATATGATATTCTAATTCTTCTTTTTTCCGAAAAACTCCAGTAGCCTCAATAACAATATCAACATTTAAATTACCCCAAGGTAAATTTTTAAGCTCTTTTTCGTTAAAAACTAAAATCTCTTTACCGTTAATAATTATTCGGTCTTCCAATCCTTTAACTTGGTAAGGAACTTGACGATGAACCGAATCATATTTAAAAAGGTGAGCTAAAATTTTTCCATTAGCGATATCATTAATAGCTACAAATTCTAATTCTTTTCTTTCTAAACCAATTCTTAAAACTAATCGACCGATTCTTCCAAAACCATTTATCGCTACTTTTGCCATATTTACCCCTCCCTTATAATAATCTTTTATTATAAAGAAACTTGAAAAAAAATCAAGTTTTAGTATTCTATTTAACTATGAAGGTAATTCTTGCAGGTTATAATGTAGATATTAAGATTCTGAAAAAGATTTCTGAAAAATATAAAAAATTTTTGACTCCAGAAACTTTTTCTTGTGCCTATGCCCGTATTAGTCGTTACGATTTATCTGTTGACAAATTGAGAGAAAAAGCTTTAAAAGAGATTAAAGAAGCAAGAGAAACAAACAAGAGAATTATTTTTGAAATGGGACATTCTTCGGTTGCTGAGCACGCCGTTTTCAATATCGATATTATTGAAATATCTCGTTTGGCGGTTGAGGAAGTTGAGCATTTTCGTTTGGCTTCTTATACAGAAAAATCGCAAAGATATGTGAAACTAAAAGAAGGTTTTTTTATCCCACCAGAAATAAAAAATAGTAAAATAGAAGAAAGATACAAAAAAATTGTAAAAAAATTATTTTTTACTTATGAAAATTTTATAAAAAAGGGAATACCAAAGGAAGATGCTCGTTATCTTTTGCCTTTAGCTACTTATACTCAATTAGGGATGACAGTAAATGCTCGCACTTTAGAATACATGCTAAGGAAATTTGCTGCTTCTTATCTATTAGAAATAAAAGAATTGGGGAGAAAAATTTTTAACAAAGTAAAAAGAGTTGCCCCATCCCTTTTGCGTTATTATTTACCAACCGATTATGAAATAAAAACCAAGGAAGAATTAAAAAATCTTTTGCAAAAATTTTCTTATTTTATTTCTGAAAAAGAAGAAAAGGAAAATGTGAAATTAATTGCTCATTATAATAACGATTTAATCCCTAAAGCAATTTTGTATCCTTATTTTTCTAATCCTTTTCCTAAAAATTGGCAATTAAAAGAAGAAGAAAAACTTACCATCATTAAAAAAAGTTTAGAGTATTTAGAATTTTATGATGCAGTTTTGAGAGAATTTGAATTAGGATTTTTAGTTTTTGAAGTTATTCTCAGTGCGGCTGCTTTTGCTCAATTAAAAAGGCATCGTTTAATAACATTAATAACCCAGCCTTACAATTTGGATTTAAAATTTACTATTCCACCAACAATAATTGAAAAAAATTTAGAAAAGGAATTTAAAGAAGCAGTAGCTGAAGTTGAAGAATTTTATGTTCTTTTAAGGGATAAATTAGATCCTTATAATGCTCAATACATCCTAACCAATGCCCATCGACGAAGAGTGTTGGTAGGAGTAAATCCTCGGGAGCTTTATCATTTTTCTCGTTTAAGAGAAGATAAAGACGCCCAATGGGAGATAAAAATAATTGCCCAGAAAATGAGCCAATTGGCAAAAGAAAAAATGCCGGAAATATTTCTTCTTCTCGGCGGTAAAGATAAATATCCCGAAATATATTTTTCAGTTTATCAAAAATATCCCAAATTTTTTCCTAAATAATATTTGAGTAAATAAAAACATAATAAAAATTATTTGATTTGTTCCAAATTTTGAAATTGACTAATTTAATTCTTTTGAATATAATATAAAATGAAAATAAAATTAGGGAAGAGATTTCTGATTGTTTATTTTATTCTTATTTTTTTAATATTAACTGCTATATTTTTTATTATTTCTTCTTTCCTTTTTAAGAAGTTAGAAGAGGAAATAACTTTGCGTTCACGCATTTTTGCTAAGTACATGTCGAAAGTTCAAGAAGAAGATTTGGAAAGTAGCTCCTATGAATTAGACATAATTTTTGAAGAGGTGATTAAAAAAATTGATTTTCCTGTTGTTGTCATTGATGATAAAGGTGAAATTATTGCTTATCGGAATGTTGGTAAAAATCTAACTAAAGAAATATTAAAAAAGAAACTAGAACAATTAAAAAAAGAAAAACCGCCAATTCCTATTTTGGTTAATATTGGTGATACTACCAAATTTTTAGGTGAAATTTATTATGGTCTTTCGCCAACAGCTAGATTTGTTCGTTTTTATCCTTATTATCAAATTTTGATTTTAGTTTTATTTATATTTTTGGGAATTTGGGCAATTTTTATTTATAAAAAAAGAGAAGAAGAAAAATTATGGACTTTTTTAGCAAAAGAAACTGCCCACCAGATGGCAACGCCCCTTTCTTCACTGATTGGATGGCTTTTGGCGATTAAAGATAAAATTGAAGAAAAATATTACGAAGAGATGATCTTAGATATTCAAAAAATGGAAATGGTTTTGGAAAGATTCTCGCGTATCGGTTTACCCCCAAAATTGGAGAATTTACCAATAAAAGAAATTATTGAAAAAGTTTGCGAACATTTTAAAAGAAGATTGCCACCAAATATTCAACTGGTTTTAGATTTAAAAACCAATCCTTTATTACCTTTAGATGAAGTACTTTTTAATTGGAGTTTAGAAAATCTTCTTAAAAATAGTATTGATGCTATTGGTTCTAATCCGGGTCGGATTGAAATCAAGGAGAATATTAATGATCGAAATTATGAAATTCAGATCATTGACAATGGCGAAGGGATTGACAAAAAAATTAGAGGCAAAATTTTCAAAGCTGGTGTTACCAGTAAAAAATATGGTTGGGGTATTGGTTTATCGTTAGCCAAAAGAATTATTGAGGAATATCACTGCGGAAAATTATTATTAAGGGAATCAAAGAAAGGAAAAACAGTTTTTTCCATTATTTTAAAGAAAAAATGAAAATCCTTTGGATTGATGATGAAATTGAACTTTTAAAACCTTTTATCTATTTTCTTAAAGAAAAAGGGTACGAAATAAAAGAAGTGAATAATGGCATTGAAGGTTTAAATAAAATAAAAGAAGAAAATTTTGATTTAGTCTTTTTAGACGAGATGATGCCCGGTTTAGATGGTTTGGAAATTGCTCGGAAGATAAAAAATTATGATCCCAATATTTTTGTAGTGATGGTTACAAAAGTAAGTGACGAAGATTTCATTGATGAAGCCTATGCCAATTTGGTTGATGATTTTATCCTTAAACCTTTAAATCCAGTCCAGATTTTGGCCGTAATTAAAAGGTTATTAGAAAAAAAAGAAATCTTTAAAGAAAACTTAGTGCGTGAGTATTTAAAAATTCTTTCCGGAACAAAAGATTTTGAAACTTTTGAAGAATGGTGTGATTTTTATCAACAATTGATAAAATGGCGAGAATATCTTAATCGATTTTCTTTAAATGATTTAAAAGAAAGTTACGAAGATATTTTAAAAGAGGGTAATGAAAATTTTGCTACCTTTATTGAGGAGAATTATTGTGATTGGTTAAAAAATAAAAAAGGGCCAATACTTTCTCACCAATTTTTTGAAAATTTTGTTAAGCCCCATTTGGATAAATTGCCTTTATACTGGATAATTTTTGATTCGCTCCGGCTTGATCAGTGGTATTTTCTTTATAACATTTTGAAAGAACATTTTTTAATAAAACAGAATTTTTATTGTTCGATTCTTCCTTCAGCAACACCTTATGCTCGTAATGCTTTGTTAAGCGGTTTAACACCGAAAAAAATTTTTGAATATTATCCAGAATATTGGGTATTTACTGATGTTGGACAAAATCGCTACGAAGAACAGCTTTTTCAAAAACTCTTAGCTAGAGAAAGAATTTCTTTAAAATATTTTTATTTAAAAATTATAAGGATGGAAGACCTAATTGAGAAATTTGACTATCTTCTAAAGCCTGACGTTGGGATTGTGATAGTCATCATAAATTTTTTAGATTTTCTTATCCATTCAGCTCGGGAAACTTTGTTTATTAAAGAAATTGCTGAAAATGAAGATTCTTTGTTAGAATTTACTAAAATCTGGTTTAACTCTTCTTTAATTTTTCAATTTTTAAAAAAACTTAAAGAGAACGAGAGAAAAATAATTATTACTTCCGATCACGGATTTATTAAAGTGAAAAGGCCGACAATTATTTATGGAGGGCGAGAGATTTCGCCTAATCTTCGTTACAAATCAGGCGGTGGAATAACCATTGATAAAAAAGCTGCCTGGCTTTTAGAACCGAAGGAATTAGAATTGCCACAAGAATTTTTGGGTGAAAAATACGCCATTTGTAAAAGCGATTATTATTTTATTTATCCTACCAAACCTAAAGAATATGAAAAAATTTATAAATTGACTTATCAACATGGAGGTATTTCACTTCAGGAAATGATTTTACCGGTAGGAATTTTATACCCCCTTGATTAAATTTATAAATTTATTTATAATAAATTTAATGCCTGAATTTACTTTTTTAGAAATTTTAAAAAAAGAACATTTTTTGATTGAAAGGGCATTACGAACCATGACTCTTTTGATAGTCAAAGACCAGTATTTAGAAAGAGAATTTCAATTGGTTTACCAGATAATAAAAGATTTTGTAGAAGATAATCATTGTGCCAAAGAAGAAGAGATTTTATTTCCATTAATAAGAGAATACGAAATTGATGCCCAATTGGTGATGGTTAATGAGTCAGAAAAAAGAAAAGAAATTATTGAAACCTTGGAAAAAGGATTAAAAGATTTGGATAAAGAGAAATTTTTGGTAGGTTTACAAGATTTTATAGAAATTTTTGCTCGTCATATTTTTAAGGAAGAGGGTCTTATTTTTCCTGCCTGCGAAGCTCTTTTACCATCGGATATTAATGAAAAAATTGTTAAAGATTTTAAAGAATATGAAAGAGATAACAGGGATTATGATTATTTTCTAAAAATCGTTGAAGATTTAGAAAAGATTATTTTCTAAAATGACTGAAAACAATTATATTTTTATTAAAGGTGCTCGGGAACATAATTTGAAAAATCTTACTTTGAAAATTCCACGTAACAAAATGGTAGTAATTACAGGGATTTCTGGTTCAGGTAAGTCTTCTTTGGCTTTCGATACTATTTATGCTGAAGGTCAAAGAAGGTATATTGAATCACTTTCTTCTTACGCTCGGCAGTTTTTAGGAGTATTAGAAAAACCAGATGTTGATTATATTGAGGGGCTTTCGCCCGCAATTGCCATTGAGCAGCGGACAGCAGCTAAAAATCCTCGTTCAACTGTTGGTACCGTAACGGAAATTTATGATTATTTACGGGTTCTTTTTGCTCGTTTAGGAAAACCTTTCTGCCCATATTGTAATAAAGAAATTGCTTCTCAAACATTAGACCAAATAATCGACCAAATCTCTTCTTATCCGGAAAATACTAAATTAATAATATTGGCACCTGTTGTTAGGGGAAGAAAAGGTGAATATCAAACTCTTTTGGAAAAAATAAAAAAAAGGGGTTTTTTAAGGGTAAGAGTGGATGGAAAAATTTATGAGATTTCGGAAGTTAAAAATTTAGAAAAATATAAAAAACATAATATTGAAATTCTTATCGATCGGTTAGTTTTATTAGAAGAAAATAAAAAACGATTGGCTGATTCGATAGAATTAGCATTAAAAGAGGGGCAAGGCTTATGTGTAGTGATTTTTGATGAGAAAGAGGAAAAAATTTTTTCTGAAAAGTTTGCCTGTGTCGATTGTGGTTTTTCTTATGAAGAAATTTCTCCCCGGCTTTTCTCTTTTAATTCACCTTACGGTGCTTGTTCAGCATGTCACGGCTTAGGGACAAAAATGGAAATTGATCCTGAAAGATTAATTGTTGACCCAAAGCTTTCCATTAATGAAGGAGTAATTGAAGTTTGGGGAGAGCCCAAAGGCCGTTGGTTTACTTCGGTTTTAAAAGCTTTGGCAAAAAATTATGGTTTTTCTTTAAATACTCCGTGGGAAAAACTGCCCAAGAAGGTGAAGGAGATAATTCTGTATGGTAGCAATGAAGAAATTTTGGTGGAGCACGAAAGATGGGACGGTACTCACTACAAATTTTATGAAGAGTTTGAAGGGGTTATTCCCCATTTAATGCGAATTTATCAAACTACCGAATCAGAAAGTACCCGGGAATGGATCGAGAGATATATGTCAATTTTACCTTGTCCCGAATGCGGTGGAGCACGCCTTAAAAAAGAGGCACTCTCAGTTAAAATTAACGGTTATTCTATTTATGACATTTGTAGATTATCTATTAGAGAATGTTATCAATTTTTTGATAATTTAAAATTAAATGAACAAGAAAAAAAGATTGCTCAGGAATTAATTAATGAAATTAAAAAAAGATTAAACTTTTTGATTGAAGTAGGTGTTGATTATTTAACTTTAGAAAGAAGAACTGATACCTTAGGAGGTGGTGAAGAACAACGAGTGCGGTTAGCAACGCAAATTGGCTCAGGTTTAGTTGGCGTAACTTATATTTTAGATGAACCCAGTATTGGCTTACATATGCGAGATAACCATAAGCTAATTCAGACATTATTAAGATTAAGAGATTTAGGAAATACAGTTATAGTGGTGGAACATGATCGGGATACAATTTTAGCTAGCGACTATGTAATTGATTTAGGTCCGGGAGCTGGAGAAAAAGGTGGATATATTGTGGCTACTGGTACACCGGAAGAAATTATGAATAATCCCAACTCCTTAACCGGTGCCTATTTAAGTGGTAAGAGAGAAATTCCTTTACCTGAAAAGAGAAGGAAAGGAAACGGTAAGTTTTTAATAGTGAAAGGTTGTTCGGAAAATAATTTAAAAAATATTGATGTTACAATTCCTTTAGGCATGTTTGTCTGTCTTACTGGTGTTTCCGGTTCGGGAAAAAGTACTTTTATGAATGATATCCTTTACAAAGCCTTAGCCGAAAAATTTTATGGTTCAAGAGAAAAACCCGGCAAATTTAAAGAAATTATTGGTTGGGAAGAAATTGATAAAGTGGTAAATATCGATCAGTCACCTATTGGTCGAACCCCTCGGTCTAATCCGGCAACTTATACTAACGTTTTTACACCAATAAGAGAACTTTTTGCTCAAACCAAAGAAGCCAAGATGAGAGGTTATTCTCCAGGAAGATTTTCTTTTAATGTTCGCGGTGGTCGTTGTGAAAACTGTGGTGGCGATGGAATTAAAAAAATTGAAATGCATTTTTTGCCAGATGTATACGTGACTTGTGAAGTTTGTAAAGGGAAAAGATATAATCGGGAAACTTTAGAAATAAGATATAAAGGAAAAAATATTTATGATGTTTTGGAAATGACTGTAAATGAGGCTTTAGAATTTTTCTATAATATTCCAGCAATAAGAAGAAAATTAGAGATGTTGCGGGACGTAGGATTAGGTTACATAAAATTAGGACAGCCAGCCACTACTTTGTCTGGTGGCGAAGCTCAAAGGGTTAAATTAGCAAGAGAATTATCAAAAATTGGTACCGGAAAAACTTTATATCTATTAGATGAACCAACTACGGGTCTTCATTTTGAAGATATTCGATTATTGTTAATTGTTCTTAATCGGTTGGTGGATAAAGGTAACACAGTACTTGTTATTGAGCATAATTTGGATGTGATAAAATGTGCCGATTGGATAATTGATTTAGGACCAGAAGGAGGCGAAAATGGTGGTTATATTGTTGCTTGTGGTACGCCCGAGGAAATTGCTCGCTGTGAAAAATCCTATACTGGAAAATTTTTAAGAGAAGTATTAAGAAGACACGGAATTCAATTCTAAATTTTTCTCACAAATTCGTTCAATTCTTTTGGCTTTATAAGTAGCGGAATCAATTTCAACAATTACTCCCTCTACTTTTAAATTGGTATTTGCTGGGATAAGACGATAATTGATTCCGTAAAGTAATCTTTTTAAAGAGTCTTCGATCTCCATACCTAAAATAGAGTCATGGGCACCGCACATTCCAACATCAGTTATATAAGCAGTGCCCTTAGGCAAAATTTGTTCATCGGCCGTAGGGATATGGGTATGGGTTCCTAAGACGGCGCTTACTTTTCCATCTAAAAAATATCCCATAGCTTTTTTTTCAGCAGTGGCTTCTGCATGAAAATCAACAATAATAATTTTTTTGTTATTAATTTTGATTAATTCTTCGTCAATTCGGCGAAAAGGACAATCTAGGGGTTTCATAAAAACTCTGCCGATAAGATTTATGATAATAACTAACTGATTATTTTTTTCTAGAATACATATTCCTTTTCCTGGGGCTTCTGGAGGATAATTGAGCGGTCGAATAATACGGTTTTCTTTTTCTAAATAATTAATAATCTCTTTGCGATCAAAAGCATGGTCACCTAAAGTAATGCAATCTATCCCCAAAGATAAAAAATCTTCAACAATTTGAGGAGTAATTCCAAAACCTCCCGCAGCATTTTCGCCATTCACAATGATAACATCGGGTTTGTATCTTTCTTTTAAAAATTTTACTCCTTTCACCAATGCTTTCCTCCCGGATTCTCCACACACATCACCCAAAAAAAGAATTTTATAATTCATAAATTAAATTTATTTTGATTTCTCCTAATAGATTTAGTTCGTTTCTTATTTTTTGCTGTAAATCTTTTATTAAAAATTGACCTTCTTTTTCATCTAATTTGTTGGTTTTCAGCAACACTCGAATTTCTCTTCCTAATTGAAAAGCATAAGCTTTTTTTACTAATTGGTGCTCTTCGCAAAGTTCTTCAATTTTAATTAATTTCTTAAAAATTTCATCAAAATCAATTGCTTTACCAGCACCGTAAATATGAGAAATTGAATTAGCTAAGGAAACAACGTAACATTCGGGATAAGGAAAATTATCAGTTTGGTGATGATGGGCAATTGCTTCAATCACAATATTATTCTCTTCAAATGTTTTCACAAAATTAGCACCGATTGTCTGGTGAGGTAAATTCTCTTGATTAGGAAGGATTTTACCAATGTCGTGTAAAATACCAGCCCGGATTACATTGAGAGGATTAATTTCTAAATTAATTGCTAAATTTTTTCCAATAATGGCTACTTCTTTAGAGTGAAATAAGAGGTTTTGTCCGTAAGTAACAAAAAAATTCATTTCACCAATAGTTTTTATAAGTTCTTGAGCAAAATTTTCAATACCTAATTCTTTACACACTGTTAAACCGATTTGAAAACTTTTTTCTTCAAAATCTTTTAATACTTTTTGGTAAGCTTTTTCAATAATTTCAGTAGAAATTTCTTTTTCATTTATTATTTCTTTTATCAATAATTCCGCCAGAGCCCTTCTTTTAGGATGAAAAGAAAAGATGCATATTTTTTGGGGCGTATCATCAATTATTATTTCGGCACCTGTAAGATTTTCAATTAAATGAATATTTCTCCCTTTCCGACCGATCAATTTTCCCTTTAATTCGTCATTGGGTATTGTTAAAAAAGATACTGAATGTTCTTTAGCTACCGGTAGAGCTGTTTTTTGGCAGGCTTCCAAAATTATTTTTTGAGCAAGGATCTGAACTTCATTTTTTGCCTTTTCTTTAATTTTTTTTAATTCTTCAAAGTGTTCGTTCCAAACCTCTTTTTCTAAACTTCTTTTTAACTCTTCTTTTAGTTCTTCAATCTTTAAATTAGGGATTTTGGTAATTCGAGTGTGATATTCATTTATTAATTTGTCTAAATAATCAATCTTTATTTTATAAATCTTTTCGGTTGTTAAAAGTTCATTTTCTTTCTTTTGAAGTTGGGATAAATAAAAATAATATTCTTTTTCTTTTTGTTTATAGGTATCAGCAAGTTTTTCTAATTCTTTGTTTTTCTCTTTGAGTTTTGCTTCATATTCTTGTAAAATTTTGATTTTCTCTTTTTCCAGCTCTTTTCTTAACTCTTCAATCAATTTTAATTTTTCTTTTTCTTTTTCTTCTTTAATTTTTTTTTGGTATTCATTAAACTTTCTAACTTCTTCTTCATATTTTTTTTGCCAAAAATTCTTTGTGATTAAATAAGTGGTTAAAAAACATAAAACCAATAATAAAACTCCATAAATAACACCCATAGTTTCCCCTTTTTAAAATTGAAGGCTCCCCGTAGTATCGTGTTGGCGATGGTCTCTGAACCCTAAAAAAACTATGGCGTCCTAAGGTGGGTCCTATCTTTGGAGGTCACCCTCCCGATAGTAAGCACCATCGGACATCCATCATTTAGGTGTTGGCTCAAGACCATTTTTACCAATCACGAATACTACCGGGAGCCTTTATTATTTACCAATTTTTCAATGAGCATGTCTAATTTTTCTTTTAAAAAATTTTCTTGTTTTTCTTGACTATCCAACAGTTCCTCAATAAGATTAAGAGAACCAAAAAGAATTAATTCGCTAAAATCTAAATAAGGAAATTTTTCTTTAAATTCTTTTACTTTATTCTCTAAAAGACCAAACAATTTTTTTAAATATTCTTCATCACGGTCGCTTTTTACTTCATAAGTTCGTTCCAAAAATTTGATTTGGAAGCTTTTCATATTTTAAGTTTACCGAAACTTTTCAATTTTTCAATAAGAAATTTTACTTTTTTCAAACTTTTTTCTATTTTTTCTTGATAATGAGCCAATTCTTTTTTTAAAATGTCGTTTTCTTCTTTTAAAGATTTATTTTCGTGTAAAATTTTTTCTATTGATTCTTCCAAAATTTTTAACCGCTTTTCAATTTCATTCATTTTTTTCTTAATTCGGCAGAGAAATTTTTTTCAACTGCTTTAATGATTTTTAATAATAATTCTTCTATTTCTTCTTTAGTGTAAGGAGAATCTTTAGGCTGAAAGGCAAGGCGGATCCCTAGATTTCTTTTTCCTTCAGGTAAAGGCTTTCCGGAAAAGGAGTCAAAAATAGTAATCTCTTTTATAAAAGGAGCAAAGCTTTTCTTAATGAAATTGACTATATCTTGAACATAAATCTCTTCATTGATGAGAAAGGCTAAATCCCGATAAACTGGTAAAAGCAAAGGCAAAGGTTGGTAAATCTTTTCTTTGGGTAAACAATGGTAAATTTCTTCTAAGGCTAATTGGCAATAGAAGACCTCGCCTTCAATTTTGTATAAAGAGAGAAAATCTTCCTTTACTTTTCCTAACCAACCAAGTTCTTTATTTTGGCAAATAATTGTGGTAGAAGTAAAGGGGGAAAAATAAGGAAAAGCTTTTTGATGATAATTAATTTCAGAAATATTTAAAAAGGTAAAAAGCTCTTCCACAATACCTTTTAAATCGAAATAATCTACCTTTTGGGGCTTGACATCAAAATTGATTGGTTGATTATTTCCGGTGAGAGCAATTGCCAAAACATATTTTTCTTTTCTATAAACTTTGCCAATTTCAAAGATTCTTAGGTCTTTATTGTTAAAAGAGAAATTATAAGCAATAACATTTAAAAAGGAGTGAATAAGATTATCTCTCAGTAACGCCAGTCTTTCGTTTAACGGATTTACCAGTCGGATTCCTTCATTTGTAGATTCCGGTAAGAAACTTAAAGTTATAATTTCGAATAAACCGCGAGAGACTAAAAAATTGCGCAACCGATTTAAAAAAATAGTGAAGGGTTTAAGTTCACCAATCGTTTTTAAACGGAGACAAAAAGGTGAAGCAAAATTTTCGTAACCATAATAACGAGCAATCTCTTCAACCAAGTCTATTGGTAGTTTTAAGTCGTAACGCCAGCTTGGTGGCTGATAAACAATTTCTCTTTCATTGACATTAATAATTTCTCCTCCCAATCTCTTAAGAATGTTTATGATATACTCTCTTTTGAAGGTGATGCCTAAAATTCTTCTGGGATAATTTAAGGGTAAGGCGATCAATTCTTTTTTAATCTCTTTACTGACAATTTTTCTTTCTTTAACAATTTTTCCTTCTCCCCATTGAGCAATAAGGTTAGCGGCATAGTTAGCAAAAAATTTTAAATTTTCGTAATCAATCCCCAATTCAAACCGCCGGGCGGCTTCGGTTCGTAACTTCAGAAAATTTATACTTTCCCTTATTGCCTCACAAGAAAAAAAAGCGCTTTCTAAGAGAACTTCTTGGGTATTTTCAATGATTTCAGTATTTCGTCCACCAATAACTCCGGCAATTGCAATAACTCTTTTGCTATCGCTAATACAAAGTACCTTTTCGGAGAGTTCTCTTTCTACTCCATCAATAGTTTTCAATTTTTCTCCTCTTTTTCCTTGACGAATATAAATTTTATTCCCAAAAATTCTTTTTAAATCAAAAGGGTGAGTAGGCTGGCCAAATTGAATAAGGGTGTAATTAGAACCATCAACGATATTATTTATCGGTCTTAAGCCGGAAAGAAAAAGTCGCCATTGATAGAAAAGGGGAGAAGGTTTTACTTTTAAATTGATAATTTTGGTGGCAATATAAATCGGGCACTTTGCTTGGTCTTCAACGATAATTTCTAATTCATTTTTTTCATCAATTTCTAATTGGTTTTCTAATTTGGGTAAAATTAAATTTCTTTCCGTGAAAAAAGTAACTTCCCGAGCCAAACCAAATACGGAAAACAAATCAGCACGATTAGGAGTTATTTCTACCTCTAAATAAAGATTATCAAGACAACTAAAAACCTCTTCACCTTCAGCGAATTCATCAAAAATTAAACAATCTTCATAAGGAAAATTCAAATCACTGCCTTTTAATACTTTTTTCTGTTCGGGATGGTAACCAATTTTTTGCCCCACAACTGCCGAAATATTTTCGGTAGTAATAAATTTTTCGTTAGCCAATTTTAAAATTGTTTTCTCTTTTTCTTTTTCAATAATTGTGGCTATTTTAAATCCCGAAAAGTCTTTTAGATAATCATAATAATTTACAATGCTAATGCCCTTTTTGGTTAACAACTCCAAAAGTTCCTTTTCGTTTATTTTTGGCTCCAAAAATTCATTTAACCAATTTATCGTGAGTCTCATTTCTTAATAAAGATAACGATTTTTAATCAAAAGTCAAGAAAAAAATAAGAAATTTATTTTTTTTTGACTTTAATAAATTTAAGATTATAATTTTGAAAAAGGAGTGAAAAAATGAGGATTGATTTTTTTACTTCGGAATCAGTCACTGAAGGGCATCCAGATAAAATTTGTGATCAGATTTCCGACGCGGTTTTAGACGAAATATTAAAGCAAGATGAATATGCTCGCGTGGCTTGTGAGACTTTTGTCACAGTGGGTTTAGTAATTGTTGGTGGCGAAATTACTACTACTGGTTGGGTTGATTTACAGAAAGTCGTAAGGGGTCTTTTAAAGGAGATTGGTTATACTGATACCCGCTATGGGCTTTCGGCTGATAATTGTGCAATATTAAATGCTATCGGTACCCAATCGCCTGATATTGCTATAGGTGTTAACCGTGGAGGTGCTGGGGACCAAGGTTTAATGATTGGTTATGCTACGAAAGAGACAAAAGAATTAATGCCTTTACCTATTATGCTTGCTCATAAATTAACTAAAAGGTTGGCTGAAGTAAGAAAGAAAAAGATTTTACCTTATTTAGGGCCTGATGGGAAATCACAGGTAACGGTAGAATATCGGGATGGAAAGCCAGTAAGAGTTGATAGTGTTGTTATTGCTGCTCAGCATACGGAAGAAGTTTTAGATAAGACCGGTGAAAAAATGAGCGAAGAAGCAAAAGAAGAAATTATTGAAAAGGTAGTGAAAGCGGTGATTCCGGAAGAGTATATTGATAGAAATACCAAATTTTATGTAAACGAAACTGGGAAATTTGTTATCGGTGGCCCCCAATCAGATACGGGTATGACCGGCAGAAAAATTATTGTTGATACTTATGGCGGTAAAATAAGACACGGAGGAGGTGCTTTTTCTGGGAAAGACCCAACAAAAGTTGACCGGAGTGCTTCTTATATGACAAGATATGTGGCTAAAAATCTTGTTGCCAGTGGTGTTTGTGATGAGGTAGAAATAAGTGTGGCTTATGTAATTGGTCGTCCTGACCCCCTTCATATCAGTTTAAATACTTTCAATACTGGTAAAGTAAAAGATGAAATATTATTACAATTGGTTAAAGAACTGTTTGATTTTACTCCAAAAGGGATGATTGAACACTTAAAATTGCGAAGGCCGATTTATTTACCTACTGCTTGTTATGGTCATTTTGGTCGCGAAGAGGAGAATTTTACTTGGGAAAAATTAGATATGGTGGAAGAGATTAGAAGAAGATTAGGGATATAATGGAAAAATATCACATTAAAGATTTAAGTCTAGCTTCCCTTGGTAAAAAAAGAATTGAGTGGGCGCAAAAATTCATGCCGGTTTTAAAACTCATTGGTGAAAGATTTGAAAAAGAAAAACCTTTAAAAGGAATAAAAATTTCTGCCTGTTTGCATATTACTACCGAAACGGCTAACTTGCTTTTAACTTTAAAAAGGGGAGGAGCCAGTGTTAAGGTTTGTGCTTCTAATCCGCTTTCTACCCAAGATGATGTGGCGGCAGCAATTGTTAAAGAAATGGGTATTTCAGTCTTTGCTATAAAAGGTGAAGATAGAAAAACTTATTATCAACATATTAATGAAGTTTTAAATCAAAAACCTAATATTACTATTGATGATGGAGCTGATTTGGTTTTTACTTTACATCAAAAAAGAAAAGAATTGATTGGCGAAATAATTGGTGGTACCGAAGAAACAACTACCGGTGTCATTCGTTTAAAAAATATGGAAAAGAAAAAAGTTCTGAGATATCCAATTATTGCGGTAAACGATTCTCAAACAAAATATCTTTTTGATAATCGTTATGGTACCGGTCAATCAACAATTGACGGAATTTTAAGGGCAACCAACTTTCTTCTGGCTGGGGCTACTGTTGTTGTTTGTGGTTACGGAATGTGTGGCAAAGGTTTGGCTTTAAGGGCAAAAGGAATGGGGGCAAAAGTAATTATTTGTGAAGTTGATCCGATAAAAGCCTTGGAAGCCAAAATGGACGGTTACGATGTAATGCAATTGGTGGAAGCGGCAAAAATTGGGGATCTGTTTATAACCGTGACCGGCAATATTAATGTTATTACCAAAAAACATTTTCTTCTAATGAAGGATGGAGCAATTTTGTGTAATGCTGGACATTTTGATTGTGAAATTGATAAAAAATCACTGAATGAATTGGCAATAAGAAAAAGAAAAGTAAGAGAAAATTGTGAAGAATACTTGTTAAAAAATAAAAAAAGAATTTATCTCCTTGCCGAAGGTCGTTTAGTAAATCTTTCAGCTGCTGAAGGCCATCCTTCAGCAGTAATGGACTTATCTTTTGCTAATCAAGCCTTGGCTTGTGAATTTTTGATTAAAAATAAAGGTAAATTAGAAAATAAAGTGTATAGATTGCCTTTAGAAATTGATAAAGAGATAGCTTTTTTAAAATTAAAATCATTTGGGATAAAAATTGATAAATTAACAAAAGAACAAAAAATCTATCTTTCTTCTTGGCAATTAGGAACATAATTATAAAAGTACGGTAAAGGAAAATTTAAGAATTTAAAAAAATTCCACTTAAGACCCCAAATCATCCAGGGAATGCCTATAGCCCTAACTTTAAATAACCGCTTTTAGCTAAAATATAAAAAGCACATAAAATCAACTAAATTTTTTCAATCTTTTCGTCATTTATAAACCTATTCTTTCCCACTTTAAAAATTCTATTCTTAGAAGAAGTACTTTTTCTATTCAAAACCAGCCTTTTACTACTACTCTTTGGCTCAGTTTTATACCCTCTTCTATATTAGTGATTTTTCTCTAAATGTTATTAAATTATACACTCTTTAGTATAAAAAATCAAGATAAAGTTGAAAAGAAAGATTACTATTTGTAGCTACTGGTATCACATATTGTTTATCATGATATCTCCATCATTCCCGGGAATGGTAATTTTCCTGTCCTTTAAATTTAAATTTCTTATTTAAAATTAGTCTTTTTAGCAAAAAGTCAAACTAAAATTTTACATAAATAGGAATTTGTATAAGGTTATAAATAAATTTCTCTTTAAAATAGAAAAGCGTTCTGTGGGTTAAAATTTCGATAGTTAAATAATCAATTCCAGTTTTTTCTAATTTTATTTTAAGGAAAAAGAGGTCATTATTTTTGTCAAAAAGAAATCTTTTATTTTGATAATGAAGCAATATTATTCCTTCTTTTAAGGTATCTTTTAATTTAATTTTGATAGTTATTGAATCATTGATTGAAAAACAAGGTATTTCTTCGATCAAAAAGGTTTTATTAAAAATACTGGTGTCAAATTGATGTTGGTTAAGATAAATTAAATCAAATTTTGGTGCGCTATCTAAATTGGGATAATAAAAATTAGCAAAGGGAATTTGATAAAATTGGTAATTTTGGTCAATTCTTTTTAAAAGAAATTTTTTATGGAGATATATTGGATAAATTTTTTCGTATTCTTTTTTTTGAAAGATTTTTTTAATACTGTCTACTTTTAAACTTTCGTTAAAAAAAATCTGCCAAAGAGAATCGTATTTAACAAGAGCAATAATATGACGAATAGAATCCAAATAATCAACTTGGCAAAAAGTATCTTTGTCTTTTACGAAAAATTTTAAATTAAAAAGGGAAAAGGTATCATAGGTTAATCGGTAAAAACTGTAAATATGGGCAATCTTTTCAAAGATTTTTTGATTTTTACCTAAAGTATCATAGATAAAAAGAGGAGAGGAATAAGAAAAATCAGTAGGTTTTCTTTCCAAAAAAGAATGGGCAGCAAAAATATTTTTATTATCTTTTATAAATTGATTAACCAATTCTTTCTCACTTTCCCAAAAATTCCTTTTTTGGCAGAAAAGAAAAAATATTAAGAAGAATAAATATTTTTTCATAATAAATAAAAAGGGAGGCAGAAAAAATCTGCCCCCCTTTTTCCTTTTGCTTTGAGGTTAATTGGTAATTATCACTTTATATCTCTCACAAGAATTAGCCGTTTTTACAACTAAGAAATAGATGCCGCTTTTTAAATTTTTGGGAATTCCCAATTGATAATGATGGGTGCCGGAAGAGAATTCTTTATTAAATATTACCTTTCCAGTGATATCGGAAAGAGAAATATTAAGAGAAGTTTTAGTATTTAAATCTAAGGATAAATAGTTTCGGTTTACGATTGGATTGGGATAAATTTTCAGGCTGAATAGTTTATTGGTATTTCCTTCAGCAATTCCGGTTTCTAAATATTGCCTTGGAACTTGATGAACAACAACTGGGTTAGTAGTCATTGACCCTTCACCTTGAACATAAAATCCCGCATTTAAGTCTATTAAATAGGTTATCCAACAATAATCATCAACAATTGGTGCTAAGAATGGAAATCTTTTTGATGTTTGGTCAGGTTCAGTAATTCTTTTTGGAGGTGCCCAAGTGAGCCCACCATCGGTAGAAGCAGTTCCCCAAATGTCGGCTCTTAATCTTTCGGTTGTGGGTTCGTAATTAACAGGATCAAATTGTTCCCAAACAACATAAAGGTTTCCGTTTTCCGGATTTTGACCAATTGAAGGTCGACAGGCAAAGGTCGCATTGTAACCTACGGTAGCTGCTAATGTTTCGGGCATAATTCGGCAAATCCTTGTTAATTCCGGATTTCTTCCGGGAACATAATGCCACATTTCCACAGGAATAATTCTACCGGTATCTCTGATATTTGGTGTAAAACAAAGGACGAAGTTTGGTCGATCATCTCTATCAAAGAAACCGCCAACGGAAGGAAGCCAAAGTTCAGGTAAAGTTTCACTACCTGGAGTGAAGATTGGTGGAATTGGGAAGGGGATTACATCACTCCAAGTTTCGCCACCGTCAGTAGAAATCCGATAAGCACCGCTATCTGGTCCAGTACCATCCCATTCAGTCCAGAAGATAACTACTTTGTCACTCCTTTTGGAAGCAAAAATTCCTTGGGCATTACCTAAGGGAGCGATGGGCTCACCAGGTTGAGGAGCAATCAATCTGGGCTCCTCAGGATTGCCCCAATCCCTTATTCGAATATAAAAAAGTCTATCTCGCGCACCGCCCGGGTCATCTTCTACCGCTAATACGTGAATCCAACCGTTGGCAGTTATTGCAATTGGTGGCCAAAGATAACCTTCTTGACAATCACAGTAGTCAAATATTCCTTGTCCAGGAGCAACGTCTTTAGCAATTCGCGGAATAAGTCGTTGAGTTCCAGCAACATGACCAACAATATATTCAATTCCGTCCAACGGATTAACATCCAAATTGCCAAAGCCAGCCCGCGCATTTAAAACATCAATACCATCGTGACCAAACATCCATTGATGGGTAGTTTTGTCGTAAAAATTATATCTCATATTTCTGTCAGGAAAAGGATTTGCTTGAAGAGAAGTCATACCGGTAACATGAACGCCTCGCATATCATTATAAATCCTTTGCCAACCATGGCTATTAAACTGCCAATCGTAGGTAGTAAAGAAAACAGTATCAACCCTGCCTACGAATTGAGAAACTAATACTTCCGCTGGTTTTTTGGTCGGTTGCAATTGGGCTTTTGATGGGTGACTATTTTTAACTTCTGGAGGCAACGCCTTTATCGGTATAAGATACTCTTTTGGTAAAGCAAATAAAACTAAAAGAGGAATTAAAATAACTAATAATTTACGCATTTTTCCTCCTTTTAATTAATTATTATTTTTTTCTTGTATGTTTTTTTGCCATTATTAAATAGGCAATAAAAAGTACCTTTTTTGCCTTTGACATTCCAGATAACCGAATAATCACCTTTCTCTTTTCTTCCTTCTTCTAAGACTTTTACAATTTGACCGGTGATATCCAAGATAGAAAGTTTCACAAAAGCTGGTTCGTTTAGTGAATAATTTATCTTTACCTTATCTTTGGTAATTGTAGGATAGACAATTAATTTATTAGCCAAAAGATTTTTCTTTTGGTTTTCTTCAATTCCAACTTCTACTAATAAAGAGCAAGGAACTTGTAAATAAAGCACTGGATTATTAGTGACCACTCCTTCATTCTGAGGAACTCCACCGGCATCTTTATCGTTAATATAAGTTATATGTAAATGATTGTTAAAAGCAAATGGTGCTAAGGAGAAATAATCATCATCTTCACACATTCCTGGAGGCGCTCCGGGACTGGGTGAATTTGTTAAATTCAATACTTGGCCAATCTGTCCTCTTACTCCCCAAGTTCGACCGCCATCGGTAGAAACCGCCGCGTATAATTCCCCGTTTATTCTTCTTCCTTGAGAAATATCAGTAGTATCTAAATTTCCAATCCAAACACAATATATATTTCCGTAATTATCAATTGCTAATTGGGGCCTATCCGCTGGTCTTCGCCAGGCATCGTTTTGGACATTGGGATAAGGCGAATACCACCAAGAATCACCAACAACTGAAAGATGTCCGGGACCAGAAACTAAAGTAATCCCGGTCTCTTCGCTCCAATGTCTAATCCGAGAAAATCCAGGATAAGTTGCTGGCCCCTGGCTACCTACCATTGAAAGAATTTCTGTCCAAACTACATGTAAATTGCCATTTAAATCATAAATTGCATCACAATCAGTATAGGCAAATTCGTGGGGAAGAGTATCAGAAGGGTATTGGTAATTAGTGATTTGTCTTGGAGGTGTCCAAGTAGCACCACCATCATAAGATTCTCTTATCCAAACATTTTGTAAGACTTGAGAGTGCCTTTCTGGTAAATCAGAAGTATAAGCAATAACTACTTTATTTCCATTTGGTTGGGCATAGATATCACCAGAAAGACAGGCCATTACAGTATCATTCATTATTGGCATCCAATTGGTAAAAGTATTTCCTCCGTCGGTTGAACGAGAATAATAGAAATCTTCAGAGGCACCAGCTGTCGGTGGTCTACCATATCCTAAAACATGAATTATTCCGGTGTTGCCGATTGTTCCGTGAGGCCAAATAATCTGATTGCCGTAAGGAGAAAAATTTGTGTCTGGTTCTATTGGTTCATTAAATATTCCTGTTCCCGGAGCAATTTCAATGGCTAAAGCCGAATATAAAGCACTTCCTCGTTGATGGTGAAAGAAACAGCATGCGCGGCCATCAGGAAACATTCCAAAAGTTACATATCCTGCCCGATAACTTCCACTTGCCTGAACACCCATTCCTAATTGAACAGTGTCATCGTAATAAGCATTATAGTAGCAATATCTATTAGGATAGTTTGAAGAAGAATCGGGAGAGTGCATCCAATCAAATCCCCAAATATTATTAGCATATTCTATTCTTGAACCAAGAGTACCATTCTGTTGATAATCAATAAAAGTTTGGGATAAAAGAATACCCGGTGATAAAGTAAAAGTTGGCGAAATAATCACGGGCAAAGAAACTTTCTCTAAACCAGTAGAAAAAGAAAGAGGAGAATAAAGTTGCCGATGTTTTAAGGTTAAAAATTTGGAATTAGGAAGAGAAAATAAAAAAGAGATTAAAAAAATAAAAATAATTGTTTTTTTCATAAATACCTCCTTTTTTATCTCAACCTAAATTTATAAGGAATACTCACCCAAACTCTTACGGGCATATCTCTTTGTTTTGCCGGAGTAAATTTTGCTTGGCGGGCAGCTTCTAAGGCTGCTTTATCCAACTCGGGATTACCCGAAGATTTTAGAATTCTCACATCAGCAACAGTACCATCTATATCTACTAATGCTTCAACTACTACATCACCTTCGTGACCTAATTGGCGGGCAATTTCCGGATAGACCGGTTTGGGTAAATAAATTTCTTTTGGTTTTACTTCAACTTTCCAAAAAGGAACAATGGGTATCTCCGTTTCCTCTGTTTTTTTGTATATTTCAGTAAATTCAGTTTTTCCGATTTTAGAAGCTTCTTCTGCTTCTTCTCCTGTTTGGGCCTCCGAAACTACCGCAATTTTTGGTCTTTCTGCTGGTGGTGGTTCAGCAATCTGCTCTAATTCTGGGGGTAATTGTTCTAAAACAGTTCCAACTTCTTTCTTTGGGATATAAGGACGATAAAAAAATTCTTTTGGGAAAATTATAAAAACTAATAGAACAAAAGCCAAGGAAATTACTAATCCTATTCGGAAAACAATAGAATAATATTCATCCCATTCAAAACTTTTATTCATTATTAGCCCCCTATTCTTTTATACTCAGTAGCGAAGACTACTTTAAAAGCCTGAGCTTCTTTTAAGGCCTCTAAAATATCATTTATTCGACCATAATCAACATCACTATCAGCCATAATTTCAGCTACCAATTCAGGATTATCAGCAACTTTTAAAAGCATTACGTTAATAACTCCATTGATATCTAAAACATTGTCATCAATAGTTATCTTTCCGGTTTTGTCAACCCAAATATGGCTTACATTTCTTCTTTTTAGTAATCTCTCAGTAGCTTCCGCTTCTGGAAGGTTAACTTTAAGTCCTATTTCTGTTCTTAAGACAGTTGTAAGCATAAAAAAGATAATTAAAAGAAACGCAATATCACCGGTAGAAGCACTAGGAATTTCTGGCGATTCCCTTTTGATTAAAAATTTTCTCATTTTTTACTCCTCTTTTACTGGTGTTAAACTAATTTTTTCTGCTTTGGCTAATTTTAGTTGATCAAAGGCTTGAATCATTATTTTATAGGGAGCTTTTCGAGATACCTTTAGAGCAACAACCAATTCAGGATTTTTACTTAAAGCCTCTTGAACAATCTGTTTTATTTCGGGAATATTTATTTTTTTGTCACCAATCATTACTTCTCCGTAAGGATTTACACTTACCGTTAAAATATTTTCTTTTTTTAATTTTACTTCGGCTCCTTTGGGAGGTAAAACAATTTTTAGACCCTTTTCCCGGGAGAAAATTGAAGTAACCATAAAGAAGATGATTAACAAAAAAGCAATATCCCCAGTAGAAGCAGTAGGAATAGAAATTTTTTGAGGTTGTCTTTTTGGAAACATAATTTCATAACTTTTTGGTCAAATATTCAATTAAACTTGCTGCTGAAGTTTCTAAATCGCGCGTATAACTATTAATTTTCATTTGATAAAGAATGTGAATAATTGCCAATGGAGCAGCAATCATTAATCCCCATTTAGTGGTAATGAGAGCTTCGGAAATTCCGGAAGCCACTACCGCTGGTTCTACTTCGCCAACCGCCGCTACCGCAGCAAACGCTCGAATCATACCGGTAACAGTGCCTAAGAAGCCAAAAAAGGGAGCCACCATGGTTAAACCACCCATTAAATTCATTCCCCGATCAAGAAAACCTAATTCCGCTACTCCGGCTCGAGTTACCGCTTCTTCCATTGCTGTTTTACCTTCTTTTGCTTTTTCTAAGGCTGCCAAAAGAACTCGAGCTACTGGACTTTTTACCTGTTGACAAAATTTTATTCCGCCTTCAATTCCTTCCTTTTCAATTGTGGAAATAAGTTGTGAAGTAAATTTTTTAGCATTAAGCGAGGCAACAATAAAAAGAGTAATAAATCGTTCAATAACTAAAGCAATTCCTAAGACAGCGCAAGCTAATAAAAACCACATTATACCACCACCTTTAATGAATTCCTGTATCATTTCTCCTCCTTATTTTTTAGTTCTTTTAAAATATTAAAAAAATTTTAAAAAAAGTCAATAAGATTAAATTTCTTCCAAAAATTTGTATTCGTCATATTTAAGTTTAGGATTCATTTTTAGTTCTAAATGAAGATTAATTTTTTTAATAAGTTGTGTCAATTTTTCATTATATTCATTAATTAAATATTCGTAAAGATAAGGCGAAACTACTAAAAGAATCTTTTTCCCTTTTAACTTTTCGGCTTTATTTGTCAGTTCATTTTCTATTTTTAAGCAGGTTTCATAGCGATCCAAAATCCTTCCTCTTCCTCGACAAGCCGGACATTCTTCACAAAGGGTAAAAAAAAGGCTAGGACGGATTTTTTCCCGAGTCATTTCTACTAACCCAAATCGGCTGGGTTTGCCAAAATCAGCTTTAGCACGATCATTAGCAAGACACAGTTTTAATTCTTGATATACTCGCTCTCGATTTTTAGGTTCACGCATATCAATAAAGTCAATAATAATTAATCCTGATAAATCTCGTAAACGAATCTGGCGCGCAATTTCCGCAGCCGCTTCTAAGTTAGTTTGAAAAATTAATGTCTCGGGATCTTCCTCAGAGGCAAAGCTTCCGGTGTTAACATCAATAGTTACTAAAGCCTCCGTTTGGTCAATGGTAATAAAACCGCCGCTTTTCAGAGGAATTTCTCTTTCTAAAGCTTTATTTAATTCTTCCTCAATTTTAAATTTTTTAAAAATTGGTTCTTTATCTTCATAAAGGATTATTTTTTCTTTAATAAATAATTCAGGAGTATAATTTTTTATATAATTACATATTTCATAATAAAGGTTGCGATCGTCTACATATACGGCTTCCGTATCTAAAGTGTATAAATCCCGAATAATTTTTAAAGCCAATTTAGGTTCTTTATAAAGTAAACGGGGTGCCTTAGCCCTTTGAAATTCCCTTTCAATTTCTTCCCATATCCCTTCTAAATAATGATAATCCCGAACAATTACTTCTTCAGGCATATTTTCAGCAGCTGTTCTAATTATTAGTCCCCGGTTTGGTTTTTTTAATTTCTTAGCAATTTCTTTCAAACGGGCACGTTCCCTTTTGTTAGTAATTCTTTGAGAAACTCCTATTCGTGAGATAGTAGGGAAAAGAACTACATATTTACCGGCCAAATGAATAAAAGAAGTTAAACGAGCTCCTTTCTCACCCATTTGTTCTTTTACTACTTGACAGAAAATTTGATCACCCACATTTATAGGTAATTCCTCTTTATTTCCTTTTTTAACCTTTTCTTCTTCTTCTAAATCAATTCCAAATATCTCTTCCGGTATTTCCGCCAAGGGCAAAAAACCGTTTTTCCTTAAACCAATATTGACAAAAGCACCGCGCAATCCTTTTACAATATTCTCTACTCGACCTTTAAAAATTTTGCCTACATTATTTTCAATCCCTTCTCTTTCTACATAGAATTCTACCAATCGCCCGTTTTCCAAAATTCCGATACGCGTATCGTTAAACTTGTGAGTGATAACAATTGTGGTTTTAATTTTAATCATCTTCCAGGGGGGTCATTAATTTGTCGTTTTTTATTAAATAATGCTCAATTCTTTTTATTGAGAATAATTTTACTTCTTCTTCATTTAAATTGGTAATTTTAGATAAAGTAGGAAAGAGTTTAACCCCAGGTTCAAAAGGTAAAAGGACTTCTAAAATTTGATTCTCTAGCCGAGCGTAATAAATATTAGTTAATTTTATTTTTTTTAATTGAGGTTCATCTAAAAGAATTTCATATTTAAGAAATTTAATTGATTTTCCTAGAGTAGGAGCATCGTTTTTTATTTCTTTAAAATCTAAAATTATCAAATCTTTAGGCATAAAATCTCCTAAATCCTTTATGAGATTACCATTATAATCAATTTTTAAAAAAATGTCAAGATATTCACTTTCGGAAATAACTCCAACTGGTAAAGGCGGACCAAAAGCTACTAGGTAGCGAGGGGAAAAACCGGTAGAATAAATGACTGGTAGTCCGGAACGCCTTATTGCCCGGTAAATTGCTCGCACGAGATCTAAATGAGAAGCAAAACGAAAATTTTCGCCTACTTTAAATTTAACTCGAAATCTTTTGTAATAATGGGAAAAAGGAGCTGCTGGTTTAAAAAAAGAAAGCGGCTGAAAATTAGGATTTGTTTTATTTGTTAGTGATAAATAATTATTTGGCTTTTCTTCTTTAAGTGATAATGCTTTTTGATAATTTTGGATTAATAAATTTTTTGGTATCCCAATGTCAATAAAATCCCAAGGAAGAGCTTCGTCAACCTTTTTTTCTTTTAAATAAGAAAGATAATCAATCTGATTTTTGTTAAAACTTTCTACCCAGATATTATATTTAAAATGTTCAGTCCAATCTTGAAAAATTGCTTGCTGGCGATAAGCATTTTCAATTGCCCAAGCTAATTTTTCATCTCCGCGGGCTAAAACGGCTTGAATTTCTGCCTGTGCAAAATTTTCATATTTTACTTTTACATTTTTAGATTTCACTTCTCTTTTTATAATTTTAATTTTTTCTTGAAGAATTTCTTTTTCTTCAAATTGATAGAATTGAAAAGGAGTATGAGGCTTAGGAATGAGAGGGGAGATGGAAACGCGAATTTCCCTTCTTTGAGCAATTTTACCTAAAAAATTTAAAAAGTAGCCGATTTCTTTCACATCTTCTTCTTTTTCTTGTGGTAAACCAATCATAAAGTAGAATTTAATTCCGGGCCAATTATGCTTTATTAAAAGTTCTACCGCCTTGATAATTTTTTCATTAGCAATTTCTTTATTTATGACTTTTTTTAACCGATAAGAAACTGTTTCGGGAGCAAAAGTTATGCCGGTTCGTTTGATAAATTTTAATTGGTTTATAAGTTCTTCATCGAAATCCTCACCGCGCAAAGAAGGAAGAGAAATGGCTACTAAGTAAGGATGTAGAAGTTCATTTAAAGAACTTAAAAGCTGAGGTAAATGAGGATAGTCACCGGCTGAAAAGGAAAGTAGCGAAATTTCTTCGTAGCCCGTAGCTTTTATTGCTCGAAACGCCAATTTTTTAATCTCTTCAATTGGACGAATTCTTAAAGGCCGGTTTGTAAATCCTGCCTGACAAAAATAACAACCACGGGCACAGCCGCGAGAAATTTCAATGGTCAGGTGGTCGTGGACAATATTACAAATAGGTACTAAAGGTGGAAAAGGAAAATCTTCTTCTTTTAATTCTTTTACATATCTCTTTCTGATAATTTTGTTCCGATTATGGATTAAAGGAACATAAACCCCTTCTAAGTTGGCTAAATTTTCTAATAGTTTTTTTTTGTCATTTTTGAAATTTCTATAAACATCGACAATTTCTAAGATTACTTCTTCGCCATCGCCTATAACAAAAGCATCAATAAATGGAGACATAGGTAAAGGATTCACACAACAAGGACCGCCGGCAATTATTAAAGGATAATTACCGTGAATTCTTTCTTCAGTCCGTAGAGGTATTTTGCTTAAGGAAAGACAGTAAAGAACATTGGGATAATTAAGTTCCGAATGTAAAGAGAAGCCAATTATATCAAACTTAAATAAAGGTAGCTTGTTTTCTAAAGAAAATAGGGGAAGATTATGTTCTTCTAATTTTTTACCAAAATCTAAAGCTGGGGCATAGCTTCTTTCACAAATAGTATTTTTATAGGAGTTTAATTTTGAATAAAGAATTTTTAAACCATAATTAGACATGCCGATTTCGTAAATTTCTGGAAAAACTAAACAAACCTTTATAGTATTTTTTTTAATCGGTAAGGGAAAAAGATTGAATTCACCACCTGTATATCTTATGGGTTTAGTTACTAAGGGCAGAAGATTTTGTATTTTTTTTATCATTTCTATTCGCCTTCAATGCTTTCTAAGTAATAATCATTACCTTTTTTAAAAATAATTTTTGAAGAGTTACATCGGGGACAAAGAATATAAAAAAAATCGGCCGTTGGTTTAAGTTCACCACAATAACCACAATTTTTACATTCAATTTCTGGCTGTTCTTCAATAGTATTTATTTCGTTTTCTTTTGCTAAAATTTCTTTTAAACCCTCTCTTAACCAAAATAGAAGCTGCTCCTTGTTGATTAAAGTTAAAATACCTATTCTTAAATTTATTTTATAAATTTTATTTATCTGGTATTTTTGGCAGATCTGTTTGATGGTTTTAATCAGAAATTGGGCGCAAGAAAATTCATGCATCAGTTAAAAACTTTATTATTTTTTCTAGACCTTTACCTTTTTTAGCAATTGTTTCCACAATATGAACAGTGGGTTTAATTTTTTTTATATCGACCTTCAATTTAGGTAAAGAAACGCCCATCTTTTTAGCTAAATCAATTTTGTTAATTACCACCATATCAGCTTCCTTAAAAATATAAGGATGTTTTATTACTACGTAGGGCCCCTCAGTACAAGAAAAAATAACAATTCTTTTGTGAGCGCCTAAAGGAAATTCAGCGGGGCAGATGAGATTCCCAACATTTTCAATAAAAAGAAGATTGATTTTATTTAAAGGTAAATTTTTTATTGCTTCATTTATTAATTTGGCATCTAAATGACATTCTTTACCCGTATTAATCTGAATTACTTTGGCCCCATTTTTTTTAATCAATTGAGCATCAATTTGAGTAGTTAAATCACCGGCAATTACTGCGAGGGTGTATTTTTTTCTTAATTTTTTAACTAGCTGACATATCAAAGTAGTTTTGCCACTGCCAATCGATCCTAAAATGTCAATTGCTTTTATACCATAGTAATCAAAAATTTTTTGATTTTCGTCTGCTAATTCTTTATTTTTTCTTAACAAACTTTCTTCTAATTCAATATCAAAAATTTCGCCTTTTTGGTGTTTAATAATTTTCATAATTAAATTTTAATAATAAATTGACTTTTTTCAATGATAAATTTATAATTTTTCAATGAAAAGATTAGTGACTCAAGAAGAAATGGCCAGAGTTGACCAACAATCAGCGGAAAAATTTAATCTGCCAACAATAATTTTGATGGAAAATGCCGGAAGAAGTGTGATTGAACACCTTCAAAGATATTTTGGTATCCAAGAAAAAGATTTTTCTAAAAAGAATTTTTTGATCTTCTGTGGTAAAGGAAATAATGGTGGCGATGGTTTTGTAGCTGCTCGCTTCTTACTAAATAAAAAAGCAAAAGTTACAACTTTTTTATTGGGAAAATTGAACGATTTAAAAGACGATGCTAAGATAAATGCTGAAAGATATCAGAATTTTGGTGGAAAAATAGTGGAAGTCACAGATAATGATTTTAATTTTTCCTCTTTTATTCCGTTGGAAAAAAAAGATACTTATATTATTGATGCTATTTTGGGCACCGGGATAAAAGGCGAGATAACCGGGATATATAAAAAGGCAATTGATTTTATTAATCAAACTAATTTACCGGTTATTGCAGTTGATGTGCCCTCCGGAGTTATGGAAGAGGGCAAAGTTAATAATGTTTGTGTAAAAGCTGATATCACTATAAGTATGGGGTTTATAAAAAGAAGTTTAGTTTTACCACCAGCAAGAGAGTATGCCGGAAAAATTTTTGTTGGCGATATTGGCACTTGCTATAATTATTTTAATAATCAAGGTAATACTTATTTGGTAGAAGAAAAGGATATAAAAAACTTTCTTCCTAAAAGAATAAGTTGGGGGCATAAAGGTACTTTTGGAAATTGTTTGGTAATTGCCGGTTCCCGAGGTTACAGTGGTGCTGCCTGTTTAGCTGCTTTGGGAGCTTTAAAAATTGGTGCTGGTTTAGTATATTTAGCAACACCAAAACCAATTATTGATGTGGTGGAGACGAAACTTACGGAAGTGGTGAAGATCCCGTTAAATTGGGAGGAAGGTTTTACTCTAAATAACTTAGAAATACTTCTTTCCTTATTATCCAAAATAGATGTTATTGCGCTGGGACCTGGTATAGGAGTAAATAATAATAACAAAATTTTTTTAAAAGAAATTCTCACAACCGTCGCTGAAAGAAAAATTCCGATTGTTATTGATGCTGACGGAATAAATTGTTTAAAAGAAGAAGTTGCTTTTTTTAAAACTTTAACCGAAAATAATCTTTCAATAATTTTAACGCCCCATCCTGGAGAATTGAGTCGTTTGATTAAGGTTTCGCCGGATGAAATTAATGATAACCGAATAGAAATTGCTCGTTCCTTTAGTAAGGAATATAAAATTTATTTGGTGTTAAAAGGTTCGCCAACGGTAGTGGCTACGCCTGAAGGAGTAGTTTATGTTAATCCAACAGGAAACTCCGGATTAGCAAGCGGTGGCAGTGGTGATGTTTTAACCGGTTTTATTACCGGTTTATTAGCGCAGGGTTTAAAACCTAAAGAAGCCGCAATAGTAGGTGTTTATCTTCACGGTTTAGCAGCTGACTTGGCATTAATAGAAAGAACAGAATACGATTTCATCGCTTCAGATATTTTTGCTTATCTTCCCAAAGCCATAAAAAAAGTTCTTGATGCTTAATCTTTTTTTAACATTTCTTTTTTTGATTTACAACGAAAAGTTATGGACAAATTATTTAGCTTGTGATACTTTTTTAAATATTACTGGTGATGAAAGAATGATTTATGTGGGAATAAAAAATGGAATTTTGCTATTTGATGCAAAGAAAATTGAATATCTTAAAAGTTTAACAAAATTAGACGGTATTTTAGAAAATTTAAAATTGATTGCTTATGACCGAGAATTAAACTCTCTTTGGTTATTGGATGACTCTTCTAATTTGATGAATTATTCGCCCTTTACTAAGAAAAAAGAAATATTCAAATTAAATATTAATCCGCAAGCAATTGGGGTGGGAAAACAATTTTTATATTTCCTCGTTAATGAAGATACTTTTAAATGGGATAAAAAGAAAAGAAAATTATTAAAAATTGAAAAAACCGATGATACCTCCCTTTTTTGGTACGGTAAAAAAAAGAAATATTTAGTAAAAGATTTTATTTTTCTCACTCCTTATTATTATTTAGATGAAAACTTAAATAAATATTATTATCGCGAAGTTTTTGTTAGTAAAAGAAATCTTTGGGTAAGTGCCGATGATTACGGAATTTTAGTTTTTGATTTAACTGTTAAAAATTTGGTAAAAGTTTTTCCTTTTAATAGTATTTTAGGCAGAATAAAAAAAATCGTTAAATTTCAAAAAAATGTTTGGCTCATTGGTGATGATTATTTAATAAAAACTGCGGATAAAATTTGGCAATGGCAGTTTATTCCAATTTCTTTTAGTACCAAAATTTATGAAAAAGAAAATTTATTGAAATATAAATTTCTAGAATTGTTTTATAAAAAACCAGTTACTCTTTTAACCAATTCTCAGGATTTATTAGCATATATTTCTGAAGATAACATTTATCTTTTCTTGCCAGATTATTCAAAACCTATTGAAATTAGAATCCCAACTTTTGTGGAAAATATTAGCTTTCTTAATGATACTTTAGTAATTTTGACTCAAGAAGGTTTTTATTTATTTGATTATAAAAATAATAATTTTTTAAATTTTTTAAATTATCCTCAGGAGTTAAAATTGGGTGTTTTTTCTTTTATCTCTTTAAAAAATGTTTGGTATTTAGGAGTTAGAGGAGGTTTCTGGATTTATAATGATAATAAATGGGAAAAAATTATCTTACCGATTAACGATTTATCGGAACCGGTAAAGGAATTGGTAAGTTTTAACAAATATTTAATTACCAAAATTAAGAATCAAATTATATTCTTTGACACTAAAAGACAATTATTTTTCTTTTTAAAAAAAGAAGATGGGTTGTTAGGCGATAATATTTATTCTTTAGCAGTTGATAATAATAAATTATGGATAACCCATGAAAAAGGGATTTCGTTTTTTGATTTAACTTCTTTAACAAAAAGAATAAAAAAATGAGAAAATTAATTTTTTTAATTTTAATACTTTTGATTTTTGTTTCGATAATCTTTATTATTTATCAAAAAAATAACAAAATGATACAAATAAAGTATCCCCAGACCTCATCCGATTTAAAAAATAAAATCAACATTCTTTTAATTGCTAAAGATGCTTTAATAATCGACAAAAAGAGATTGAGTAATGGAAAAGAAGAATTGATATTAGAAAAGAAATCAAGGAGTGATATTATCAATATTGTTCACATTGATTTTGATAATGCCCAAATAAAAATTTTAAATATTCCCCGAGACATGTTAGTTAGTATTCCTTACTATACTCGCGAAAGTTCTTTGTATGATTTTAATAATTTAGACAAAATAAACCACAGCTATTTTTATGGGGGCGAAACACTTTTAATCAAAACAATTGAAAAAAATTTCAACATTGAAATTGACCGTTATTTGGTTATTGATTTTGTGAGATTTCAAAAAATGATAAAACTTTTGAAGCCTTTGGTGAAAACTTTTAAAATAAGAGAAGGTATTGAGGCTGACGATCCTTTCACCGTACAAGAACTTTTAAAAAACCGATATCGTTATCCTCATGATGATATTGACCGGAGTCGCAATTCTTTATTTTTTATTAAAGATCTTACCCAAAAAATTTATTCCCAAGTAAATTGGTTGAATTATCCCATTTTTAAAAAAATCTTTTGGGAAGTTTTTAAAGGAAATACTAATCTTACTGATGATGATATTAATAAGATATTTATTCAATTAAAAGAAAAAAACTTCAACCCGGAGAATATGAAATTAGGAGTAATGATCGGTTGCCCCAAAATAGTGTATTTAAATCGTTTCTCTCAACATCTTTCTTGTTATTTACCTATTTATGAAGAAATTGAAAAACAGATAAAATATTTTATTTATGATTCAGCCAACATTTCTCCTAAATTTTATCTCAGCGATAGTGAAAAATTTTTAATTCCTCCATATGTAACTAAAGATTATACTTTAGCGGTGGATACCTTAGACTTAAAAATTGAAATAAAATCTCTAAAGTTTTAAATTCTTTAAGTTATTGGAATTTAAACACTTGTAATGTTTTAAAGCCATTATGGCAGACCTTAAAATAATTTAACCTTTTTTAATTTAAATTTATTGACAATAAAAAATTATTTATTATAATCATTATATGAAAATATTGGATTTATTTAATGATGAAAGGATAGTTGCTGCTAATCTAAATGGAAAGTTAGTTGATTTGTCTTTGGAAATAGACGAAAAAGATAAAGATAAAGTTAAACCAGTGTATTTTGATAGTGAAGAAGGAAGGAGTATTTTTTGGCATTCCAGTGCTCACCTTTTAGCTCACGCAGTGAAATTACTTTTCCCCTCCGTAAAATTGGGAATTGGACCAGCAATTGAGGATGGTTTTTATTATGACTTTTATAAAGAACCGCCTTTTTCTCAAGAAGATTTTTCGTTAATTGAAAAAAAGATGAAAGAATTAGTTGATTTAGATTTAACTATTGAACATCTTTATTTATCAAGGGAAGAGGCAATTGAATATTTTAAAAAAAAGGGTGAAGATTTTAAATTGGAGATTTTAAATGAAATTCCTGACGAAAAAGTTTCAGTATATAAACAAGGAGATTTTATTGATCTCTGTTTAGGTCCCCATTTGCCTCGGACAGGGATGATTAAAGCTTTTAAACTTTTGAGTGTTGCCGGAGCTTATTGGAAAGGCGATGAGGGAAATCCTATGTTATCAAGAATTTATGGCGTTTCTTTTCCAACGGAAGAGGAATTAAAAAATCATTTAAGTTTTTTAGAAGAAGCCAAAAAACGGGATCATCGGAAGTTAGGTACTTTTTTAGAGATTTTTTCTTTTTTCGAAGAAGCTGGAAGTGGTTTGGTCTATTGGCTTCCTAAGGGAGCAATTTTAAGGAGAATTATTGAAAATTATTGGATTGAAAAACACTTGGAAAAAGGTTATCAATTAGTTTACACACCCCACATTGCTCGGGAAGCTTTATGGGATATTTCGGGTCATACTAAATATTATAAAGAAAATATGTATTTTATTTCTGGCGAAAATGAAAATTATATTTTAAAACCAATGAATTGTCCTGGCCACATTTTAATATATAAATCAAAAATTAGAAGTTATAAAGATTTACCTTTAAGAATTTGTGAATTAGGTACGGTTTATCGCCAAGAAAGGAGTGGAGTTTTATACGGTACTTTAAGAGTAAGAGGATTTACTCAGGATGATGCTCATATTTTTGTTACTCCGGAAACGGTAGAAGACGAAATTGTGGATATTTTAAAATTTTCTTTAGAAATATTGAAAGACTTTGGTTTTCAGGAGTTTAGCTTTGAACTTTCTTTGCGTTCCTTATCAGAAAAAGAAAAATATATGGGAAACGAAAAAGAATGGGAAATGGCTGAAAAATCACTGATAAATGCTTTAAGAAGATTAAATCTGGATTATAAAGAAGCTTATGGAGAAGCTACTTTTTACGGACCCAAGATTGATTTGAAATTACAAGGTTTCTTGAAAAAAGAGCAAGCCACCACAATTCAATTTGATTTCAATCTTCCCAAAAGGTTCCATGTTACTTATATGGGAAAAGATGGTTTTCGTCACGAAACTATAATTATTCATCGAACAATTCTTGGTTCCTTGGAAAGATTTATTGGGATATTGATTGAATATTATGGTGGTGCTTTCCCTGTTTGGCTTTCACCAATACAAGTAATAATAATGACCATCACCGAAAAAGAAATTCCTTATGCCCAAAGGATTTGTGAAAAATTAAGAAATGAAAAGTTTAGAGTTGAAAGTGATTTTCGTTCAGAAAAAATCAACTATAAAATTGCTGAAAGTGAAAGGATGAAAATCCCTTATATGATAATTATTGGAAAAAAAGAAGTTGAAGAAAATTGTATTAGTGTTCGAAAAAGAAGAGAAGGTGATTTGGGAAAGATGGGTTTAGATAATTTGGTTAAAATGATAAGAGAAGATATTGAAAAAAGGAGGTAATTTATTACCAATAAGCACTGGCGAATTAACGAACAGATAAAAGCACCGATGGTAAGAGTGATTGATGAAACTAAAAAAAATTTAGGAATTATGCCGACGAAAGAAGCCTTGCGATTGGCTCGGGAAAAAAATTTAGATTTGGTAGAAGTTGTGCCTTATGCTTCGCCACCAGTTTGTTATATTGTTGATTATGGTCGATTTAAATATGAACAGCAACAAAAAGAAAAAGAATTAAAAAAGAAACAGCAAACTTCGGTTTTGAAAGAAATCCGCCTTTCACCCAAAATAAATGAGCATGATTACCAAACAAAGTTAAATCAAATTAAAGAATTTTTAGCAGCTAAACAACGAGTAAGAGTAACTTTAATAATGAGGGGCCGAGAGGCTATTCATAAAGAGTTAGCTTTAAATCTAATGGAAAGGATTATTAAAGATATCGAGGATTTTGGTTATTTAGAAGGTAAACCAAAGTTTTTGGGTGAAAGTAGCAATGCAATTCAATTGACATTTTTACCAGGTAAAAAAACTGTTAAAAAAGAAGAGGAGAACAAAAATGGCGTTAAAAACCCATAAAGGTTTAAAGAAAAGAATTAAAGTTACTGCTAAAGGTAAGATTTTGCATTGGCGCGCAGGTAAATCTCATTTACTGGCTAAAAAATCCAAAAAGCGAAAAAGGAGACTCTCTTTGAAAAAAGAGTTTAGTAAAAAAGATGTGAAAAGAATCAAAAAGCTGCTACCTAAAATTTAAAGGAGGATTTTATGCCAAGAGTAAAAACCGGACCTTATACGAGAAAAAGAAGAAAAAAATGGTTAGAATATGCTAAAGGTTACTGGGGAGGAAAACATCGTCTTTATAAGACCGCTCGGTTACAAGTAATGAAAGCTTGGCTTTCTGCCTATCGGGAAAGAAAAAGAAAAAAGAGAGTTTTTCGTCGTTTATGGATTACTCGTTTAAATGCGGCTTTAAGACCTTATGGAATAACCTATTCTAAATTTATTAATGGTTTAAAATTAGCTAATATTGTTCTTAATCGTAAAATCCTCTCCGAAATGGCAATTAATAACCCGCAAGAGTTTGAGAAGATTGTTGAATTAGTAAAAGCTAAATTGAATTGATTGAAAAATTAGAAAAAATTATTGAGCAGGCAAAAGCAGAAGCGGAGTTAATAAAAAATTTAATTGATTTAGAAAATTTTCGAATTAGATATCTTGGTCGAAAGGGAGAATTAACCACTTTTTTAAGAAGTTTAAAAAATTTACCTTTGGAAGAAAGAAAAATTATCGGCAAGAAAGCTAATGAATTTAAAGAATATTTAGAAAGAATAATTGAAGAGAAGAGGCAGATTTTAAAAGAAGAAAAAAAAGAAATTTTTTTTGATTATACTCTACCCGGAAGAAAATTTTGGCTCGGTCATAAACATCCTTTAACCCAAGTAATGGAAGAATGTCTTGATATTTTAATAAAAATGGGTTTTAAAGAAGAACAGGGACCGGAGATAGAAGATGAATGGCACAATTTTACAGCTTTAAATATTCCTTCTTTACATCCAGCAAGAGATATGTTTTCTACTTTTTATTTACCCGATGGTCGGTTACTAAGAAGCCATACTTCACCGGTTCAAATTCGAGTTATGGAAAGAGAAACTCCACCGATAAGAATTGTTGCTCCGGGAAGAGTGTTTCGTCCTGATGATTTTGACGCTTCCCATTCGCCAGTTTTTCATCAAATTGAAGGTTTGTATGTAGATACTGATGTTACTTTTTTAGACCTGAAAGCTACTATTGAAGAATTTTGCCGCTTACTTTTTGATAAAAAAGTGATAATAAAATTTACTCCTTCCTATTTCCCCTTTACCGAACCAAGCGCTGAAGTCGCCATTTCTTGTCTGAAATGTTTAGGAAAAGGATGTGAACGTTGTCGGAATAGAGGATTTTTAGAAATTTTAGGTTGCGGAATGGTTCATCCTCAAGTTTTGAAAAATGTAAATATTAATCCAGAAATTTATAGCGGCTTTGCCTTCGGTTTAGGTGTTGAAAGATTAGCAATGATAAAATTTCAAATAGATGATATTCGACTTTTTTATCAAAATGATATTCGTTTTTTATCTCAGTTTTAAAGTCCGTAAATTGTCTTTTTAATAAACTGAGCATCTTTCCGCCAATTTTCTTTTACTCTTACCCAAAGTTCTAAATACACTTCTTTTCCTAAAAAAGCCTCAATTCTTTTTCTAGCCATTGTACCCAATTTTTTTAATGCCTTTCCATCTTTACCGATGATAATCTTTTTTTGTGAAGGCTTTTCGACATAGATAGTGGCGCGGATATAATCTTTGCCGCCTTCTCTTTCCTTAAACTCTTCTACTTCTACTGTAGTACAATAAGGTATTTCTTCACCATAAAGATTGAAAATTGCTTCTCTTATAAACTCACTAACAAAAAAACGTTCGTTTTTCTCACTAATCATGTCGGTTTCGTAATAAGGATCGCCTTCTTTTAGGTGTTTTACAATTCCTTCTTTTAATTCTTCAATTCCCATGTTTTTTAACGCTGAAATCGGATAAATTTCCGAAAATCCCATTTGATTGTAAGTGTCAATTAAAGGTAAAATGAAATCTTTTTTTACTAAATCAATCTTGTTAATGACGATTAATGTGGGTTTATTTTTTTCTTTAATTTTACTAATAATTTCATTTTCTAAATCATCAGGTGGGCCAAAAGGTTCGCAGACAAAAAGTACTATATCTGATGACTCTAAACTTTCATCAATCTCTTTGGTCATAAATTCATGAAGTAAATATTTGGGTTTTAGAAGCCCCGGAGTATCAAGGAAAATAATTTGGTAATCATTTTCGGAAAGAATTCCTAGAATTTTATGGCGCGTTGTTTGGGGTTTTGGCGAAACAATTGAGATGGGTGTGTTTAGTAAACGGTTTAATAATAAAGATTTCCCAACATTTGGTTTTCCCAATATTCCGCAATAGCCAACTTTCATAAATTAGTTCCCATTTTTCTAAACTTTTCGATTCTTTCTTTTAAAATTGTTTCTTTATCTTTCTTTAACAATTCTTCCAAATTTCTCAAAATTGCTTCTTTTAAAATTTTAGCAGCTTCTTCCCAATTTTGATGAGCACCGCCTAACGGTTCTCTAACAATTTCATCAATAATTCCAAATTGTAAAAGCTCATAAGCGGTTAATCTTAACATTTCGGCTGCTTTTTCGGCTTTAGAGCCGTCTCGCCACAAAATAGAAGCACAACCTTCTGGGGAAATAACTGAATAAATAGCATTTTCCATCATTAATACTCGATTGCCAATAGCAATTGCTAAAGCACCTCCTGAACCACCTTCTCCAATGATCACTACCACAATAGGAACACTTAACAATGACATTTCTTTAATATTTTCAGCAATTGCCCATGCTTGGCCTCTTTCTTCAGCACCGATGCCAGGAAAAGCTCCTGGGGTATCGACAAAACTAATTATTGGTAAATTAAATTTTTCAGCTAATTTCATTACTCTTAAGGCTTTCCGGTAGCCCTCAGGATGAGGCATGCCGAAATTCCTTTTTAATTTTTCTTTTATTTCCCGTCCTTTTTGCTGACCAATGATGACACAATTAATTTCTTCTATTTTTCCTAAACCAGCGACTATCGCTGGGTCATCACCATATCGGCGATCACCATGAAGTTCAATAAAATCTTCAGTAATTCTATCGATGTAATCTAAACTATAAGGTCTTTGGGGATGTCGAGCTAAAAGAACCCGCTGCCAAGGAGTAAGTTTTTCAAAAATCTTTTTCTTGGTTTTCAATAAAGCAATTTCTAATTTTTTAATCTTATCTTCCTTACCAAGCTTTTTAGCTTCTTCAATTTTTTCGGTTAATTTCAAGATTGGTTTTTCAAAATCTAAATATTCTTTATATTCTTTCATTTTTCCAGTGCTAATCCAAAATGATGAGCCGGGGGGAGATTTTTAATAATTTGATAATTATAAGAAAATTTTAAAAAACCCTTCGCTAAAGAGAAACCAATATTGAAGGTTTGATTATAGAAATTATAACCACTACGAATTTTTAAAAAAGCCTCATAGACTAATTCAATGCCGACCTTAAAATAATTTTCTTTTTCTCTTAAATTTCTGGTGATTTCAAAATAATTATTTAAAAATTTAATAAAAGATAGTTTAACACCAAAATTAAAATTATTAGGTGGATAAAAATTTTGACGAAGATAATGTAACGGCAAAGAAAGATTAGTAAAACTAGTATTCAAAGTTAAAAATTTTATTGGTCGATAATCAAAACCTAGATCAAAACCAACAGTATAATCGCAATAAGTAAACAGAGAAGCGTAATAAAATTTTGGAGAAAAGCCAATTTTAAGTCCGTCTTTAATTTTTTTTGACAATAAAAATGAAAAAATAAAATCTTGGGGATTATAATAGCCTAAAAAATCATCGGCTGGTAAATTATCTCGGTTTTCAATATTGCCGTAATTAAAACTTAAAATTTCTATTCCGTAATTAATAAATTTACTTTTACGCCCCAAAAAAATAAAAAATTGGGTGGCAGAAAGGGGATAGACACTATAATTACTTTCCAAAAAGAAATCTTGATAATCTCCGTATTTTGCTGGATTGTGATTTAAACCTCCTAAAGAAGTTTCTTCTAAATTTACTCCATTATTTAAAAAAGTAAAGGCAAAAAGAAAATTGAAAGAAAGAATTTTAAATTTCAATAATTTCCACATTGGCTCTCGGAACAATTACTCTTCTTTTATCTTCTAACTCTATTTCTACTACCCGAACATAAGATTCAGTCTCAATTTTTTGCAATTCTACTGGCAAAGAAATAACCTTACCAATCATTCCAAAATATGGTTCACGAATTATTCTCACAGGAGTACCAATTTCTAATCCTTGAGAATATTTGAAATCACTTTCGAGATTTTTACTCATATTTTCTTTTCTAACTACAATTACTTCTGGTCTAATAACTCCCGCTCTTATTTGGGTGGCACCATTCATAGAAGCGATTTTCCCTTCCAAAGAAGATAACAAAGAAAAAGTTCGCTCGGCCATTTTCATTCTGCCGAAGCCTTCAGTAATTACCAAAGTTAAGTTGCAATTTTCTTGGCCGGTAATTGCTACACCGATATCATAACCTAAAAAATCTTTAATGGTTTCGTCTTTGATACCCCCAACTACAATTCCTTTAACACCTATTTCTCTCGCTTTATTTAATGCTTCTAAGGTTACTAATGAACCACCGATTAAAATTTTCCCTTTACAATCGTCATCAATTTCTTTATCAGTTAAAACCTCGTTAGGATTATCACAAACCACCTTAAGAATTCCTCTGGTTTCGCCGCCGATACCAAATATTCCTTGAACCAAGCTGGCATAAGTTTCAATTATTACCCCTTCTTTTTCAATGATTTCTTTTACTACCCCATCAATGTAGGCAGTAATCTGTACCGGTTGGGGAGGTTCTCTAATTATTACCTGGCCAGTAATTTCCGAAATACTTTCAATTTTCCCTTTTACCGGGCTTCTCACATACGATTTGAAAAGACCAAAGAAACTTTTAGTAAAGGCAATTACTTCATCTTTTTCCACATCTTCGCCTTCTTTTTTTACCATTACTTCCTTAATATCCTCTGGAGGAATATTTAACAAACCAGCAACATTAACAGTTTGAACATTACCCGGAAGATAAGTTTTAGCAACGATATCTTCACCTTTTACTTCCTCACCAATTTTCACTAAAATTTCTCCTGGTAAGGGTAACCTTCTTTCTTTTCTGATTAAGGTATATTCAGTTACCTTTAGTCCCGGGATATAAGCATGCGCCATATAATAAAAATAACAAATTTCTGAAAAAAGTCAAAAAGAAATAAGATAGTTTTAAAACAACTTTTAAATTATTTTTACTCCAAAATCTCCTTTAATTGTTTCACCAATTATTTTACAATTTTTAATCGCTTCTATTATTTTGCTATTTTTTTTAACAATTAAAACCATGCCGATTCCCATATTAAAAACCCGATACATTTCTTTTTCCGGAATTTTTCCGTATTTCTGGATTATTTTGAATATCTTTGGTATTTGCCAACTATTTTTTTTAATAATAACTGATATTCCTTTTGGTAAAATCCTTTTTATATTTTCATAAAAACCGCCACCAGTAATATGAGCAATACCTTTTATTTCTTTTAAATAGGGAAATATATCTTTTAAATAACTTTTATGAGGTATCAAAAGTTCGTCGCCAAGTGTTCTTTTTAAACCTTTTATTTTTATATTATATTTTTTGAAAATCTTTCTTACCAAAGAATAACCATTAGTATGAAGTCCTGATGAAGGAAGTCCCAAAAGGATATCACCTTCTTTTATTTTTTTACCATCAATAATATCTTCCTTTTCACAAACACCGATAATAAAACCAACTAGATCATAGACCCCTTTCGGGTAAAAATCAGGCATTTGAGCAAGTTCCCCGCCAACTAAAGCTAAATAGTTTTCTTTACAAGCCTTTCTTATGCCGGTAATTACTTCCTTAATAACTTTTTCGGGAATGTCACTAAAGGCAATATAATCCAAAAAAAATAAAGGCTTAGCGCCGGTGGTTAAAATATCATTTACACAATGGTTTACTATATCTTGACCAATACCTTCATGCTTATTCATCTCCTTAGCAATCAAAATTTTTGTTCCCACGCCATCCACACTTCCAACTAATACCGGTTTTTTATAACCTTTTAACTCAAAAAGAGAGCCAAAAAGTCCAATATCCGATAGAACAAAATGGGTCTTTGTTTTTTTAGCTTCTTTTTTAATGAATTTTTTTATTAGTGAAAGTCTATTAATATCAACGCCGGCTTCTTTATATAACATCAGCCATTTTTTCTTTCTCTGATACTTTTTAAAAATTTTATAACCTTATTGAAATCCCAAGCATTAACCACATCTTCTTTTTCTAACCAACCTCTTCTTGCTATTCCAATACCAAATTTCATCCATTCTAAATCTTTTACTCCGTGGGCGTCAGTATTAATTGCAATTTTTATTCCCAAGCTTTTAGCTTTTCTTAAATGGAGTTCGTCTAAATCTAGTCTATCCGGATAGGCATTTAATTCCATTATTTTATTATATTTTTGAGCATATTCCAGAACCTTTTCAATATCTACTTCATAACCTTCTCTTTTTGATATTAATCTTCCTTGGGGATGGGCAATAATATGAACATAAGGATTTTTAATAGCTTCAATTAATCTTTCGGTAACCTTCTTTTTAAATCCTTGATGGACAGCAGCAACTACCACATCGCATTCTTTTAAAATTTCATCAGAAAAATCTAAGCCGCCATCAGGTAGGATATCCACTTCTATCCCTTTAAGAATTTTTATATCTTTATATTTCTTAGAAAGGCGATCAATTTCTTCCCACTGTTTTTTTAATCTTTCTTCATCTAACCCGTGAGCATATTTAGCAAATTTTGAATGGTCAGTAATAGCGATATATTGATAACCCAGCTTCCGACAGGCATTTACCATTGTTTCCAAATCATCTAATCCGTCGGAATAAGTAGTATGAATTTGAAAATCTCCCTTGATATCTTTTAATTCGATTAATTTTGGCAATTCACCTTTTTGAGCAGCTTCAATTTCTCCTCGGTCTTCTCTTAATTCTGGAGGGATCCAAACCAAGCCAATTGCCTTATATACCTCTTCTTCGGTTCTGCCGGCAATCATTTTTTCTCCTTTGAAAACACCGTATTCGGATATTTTTAAACCTTTTTCTTTAGCAATGCTTCTTAATTTGATATTATGGGCTTTAGAGCCAGTAAAATATTGTAAAGCTGCGCCGTAAGACTCTTCCGGAACAATTCGGATATCTACCTGTCGTGCCTCTTTGCCACTGCCAATCATTACTGAGGCTTTCGTATCGCCAGCAGCTAATACCCGCGAAACCTTTGGATATTTAGTAAAATATTCAATAATATCTAAACGGTCTTCATCTTTACAAGTAATTAAAATATCAATATCACCAATTGTTTCTTTATACCTTCTTAAAGAGCCTGAAGGGCAGATTTCTTTTACTTTCGGATTTTTCTTTAAATATTCAACCACTTCTTCAGCAATTGCTAAAGCTTCATTAAGGGGAATTCTCGCCTGTGATTGTTCATAAAGTTCAATACCTTTTTTAATATTTTCTACTTTCTTAGGACCCATTCCGAAAAGTCTTGCCAATGAGCCATTTTCAATAACCCTTTTTAAATCGTCTAAATTTTTGACTCCTAATTCCTTATGAGCAAGCGCCAAGGTTTTGGGTCCAAGATTTTGAATTGATAAAAGTTCTAAAAGTCCCTCAGGAATTCCAGCTAAAGCCTCTTCATATTTTTTCATCCTGCCGGTCTCTAGATATTCAATAATTTTCTTCTCAATCCCTTCACCAATACCGGGAATTTCTCTCAATTTTCCTTTTTTATAAAGTTCTTCTACATCCTCAGTCAATTCTTCTAATACTCTCGCTGCTTTGCGATAGGCTATTACTCGATATTGTAATTCTCCTTTATATTCTAAAGCATCAGCAATGGTATTGAAAATCTTTGCCAATTCTTTATTTTTGCTCATAACATTCCCATTGGTTATTAGGCAATTTTATTATTTTATAATACTTATTATTACAGAAACAGATAAAAACGGTTTTTCTTTCTCGTGTTTTATAATCTTCCTTAATTTCTTTGTAAAGAATTTTTTCAATTAAAAACTCTTTATTATTAATAACGATTGCTCTTGGTCTTTCCTCTCCTTTATAGCCACAATAAATTTTAACTTCCAGCATTAATTGTTATCTTTTATTTAATGAAAATTACCTTTCTTCCCGACCAAATCTTTTCTTTGGAAATAAGGAAATAGATGCCGGTTTTTAAATTTTTGTTATTAATTTTTTGGCCAAAAGAATTAAAAATTAAATAATCCTTGTTAAAAAGATTTTCTAAATCTTTTTTAAAATAAATGGTCGGCATTTTTTGAATCCACAAGGAAATAGACTTATTCTCTTCTATTGCTATCGTCCTTTCACGATAGGAATAAAATTCAAAAGTTTTGTTGCCGCAGATAAAGAAAAATGTTTGAAAATCAGGTACATACACCATTGAGCTGCCTTTTGTTTTATTGATTGGTAAAGATTCAACCAAATACCAACTATCTCCTAGGGTATATTTCCAAAGTTGGGCTGTACCTCCTTTAAGGCAATAGACTTTACCCTCTTTATAAGCAAGGGCAGTTCCATTTTTTGGTTTCTTTTTCTTTCCGCTATTTTCCGGTTTTTCCGGAAGCGAAGAAAGGAAAGTAAAGGAATCAGTAAAAATATTATATTTATAAAAATCGCCATATTTCCCTTTCAAAATATACAAAGTAGCTCGACCATCATAAGTTAAGCAACTTCCTTCATCCATTGGTTTACCACTGGGAGCAATGGGCAATTCTTTTCTTCTTAGCCAAGTATCGCCTTCAATATAATAAGAATAGAAACTATTAGTTTTTGAACCATAAAGAAGATAGATAAAACTGGAATCAAGTTTTTTAACATAAACTAAATCGCAACCGCTCTTCAATTTTGTTTCCTTTCCTGAAGGATATTTAAAACCGTAAGGAACATCTTTTTTCCTTTCCCATTTTCTTTCGGAAATATCATACCGCCAAAATTCTAAGGTATTACCACCTTTAATAAGATAAATGAAATTGTGGTTATCACTGGCTAAGGCACAACCCCTTTTTATCTTTCTCTTCTTTTCTCCACCAGGAACAGTTTCTAATCTTTGCCAATTATCGGTCAAAATATCATAAAGAAGAAAATTATTGGTTCCGCTACCGGTGATGGCATAAAGATAGCGAGGGGGTATATAAACTAAATCGCTACCGTCTTTTACCGGTTTATCGGCAATTAAATCTTTTCTTTTTTTCCAACCGGGTTCAGGTAAACTAAGAACAACAATCGTATCATAATATAAAATTGCTGGATTATATTGATTAGTAATAAGGGAACAAATAACCGGATGAAAACCAGCAGAAAGTCTTATGTTTTCTAACACTACGGTGTCATAAGTAGGGGAGGCGATTGCTGAAGAAAGATGACCGTTTCTTATAAAATGATTTTCACCAATCCAAATAGTTAAAAGATAATCTCTTTCAAAGATTGAATCGTTACGAGTAATTATTTTCATATTAAAAGGAACATCAGCAAAAACAGTCTCGGGTATTAAGTTTTCAATATAAAAACAATAAGGAGTAAAAGTGTCTATTAAATTTATAGTGTCTTTAATTTTTGAAGAAATTGTCCAGATATTAGGTCCAAAATAAGAAGTATCCCAAACAGTATTAAAAATTTGAAATTTTAAAAAATCACCGCTTCTTCGCCAAACTTTCACTGTCAAAGTGTCGTAAGGTTGAACTCCCAAGGGAGTTAAATTTAAAGCATAATAATACCAGAGATTTCCCCGTTGAGAAGTTAATTGACAGGAGTCAATTAAAAATCTATTATTTCTTTTTAAATAAGCTTTCATATAAGCTACTGGTTCTAAAGGTTCATAAGGTAAAATATCGGAGATAACTAAAGTTACTCCGTTAGGATAAATATCAAAAATTTGAGTTGCTTCACTTTTTCGCCAATTCTTAATAAAAAAACTTAAACTTTCCGAAAAATTTGACAAAATTCCTAAGGTTTCCCCTAAGGGGTCGGCAAAAAATTGGTAGCGAGCAAAACCATTGCCTAACCGAAAAATTTCGGCATAAATAGTGTCAGGAGTATTTTGAGTAAAAACTTTAATAGTTTCAATAGGTATTTCTGGAGAAAGTCTTATAAACCCGGTCATCAATTGAGCAGAAATAAAAGAGAAGAATAAAAAAGCGGATATAAAATATTTCATTAAAAAATAATAATATGAATTTGAGAAAAAGTCAATATTTCTAATTTATTTCATTTTAACTATCTTTTTCTTATTGATCTTTCCTTCTTTTGTTTTTAAATAATAAAAATAGACTCCCTTAGGTAATTCTTTTTCTTTACTGTCAAAGTTTAATCTTTTCATTAATTTTCCAAAAGAATTATAAATCAGAATTTCTACCGGCTTGGTTTTCAATGAATATTGGGAAAAAATCTCAGCAATTCCCAATTGCGATGGTAAACTAACAACAATAAAATCAGAAGTGGTATCATTTCCCCAGCTTGAGCCACAAATATAAAGGTTATTGTCAATACCAGAAGCAATAGCAGTAGCCCAATCATAATAATTTCCCGGTCCATTATAACGTTAAACCCATCTTTCCCTTCCTTCATTATTTAAACTGATAATAATAAAATCAGTATCAGAGCCTCTTTCATAAGCTTTTCCACATGCATAAATATTTCCATCCTCTCCATAAATAATGGAATAACCATACCCGTTTCTATATTGATATACCCATCTTTCTCTTCCTTCAGGGTTTAAACTAATAACTAAAAAATAAGATAAAGTGTCGTTAATAAAACTACTTCCGCAAATATAAATGTTTCCATCAAGACCGTAGACAAGAGAGTTAGCATATTCGTAATTTTTTGGTCTATTGTAGCGATAAATCCATTTTTCCGACTGAGCTGAAGAAAATGTGTAAAAAATGGTAAATAAAATAGAAAAAGATAATTCTTTTTTTCATATTATTTAAGATTTGGCAATAATATCAAGTTTTATAAGGTAAATACCGGTTCCCAATTTTTTAATATCTACTACCAAATGATTGGTATTGTTTTTTGTTTGATAGATAACTTCTCCGAGGGCATTATAAATTGTTAGTTTAACAGAAAATTTAAGAGGTAATGGATAATAAATTTTAAGATAACCCTTTACCAATGCGAGTATCGCAGAAAAATCTTTTAAATCTTTTGTTTTCTTATTAATATTAATAATTTCGTCGCTATTAGGCCACAAAAACTCGTGTTAGGAATATAAAGTCAGAATTCATTAGTATTATTACCCACAAAGGCATAAAGACCACCAGTCCTTTTGGAATAAGTAAGTGCGCCACCTCCTTTTACTTTTTTGTTGGCGTACCTTCGGGTTTACCAACATCTAATTCAATATTCCATTGGTCGGTTTTTGGGTTGTAAGAAAAGAACTCTAAGGTATTGCCACCTTTTAAAGCATAAATAAGACCATTATCAGGATTATAAACACCGGCGCTACCTTCTCTTGCTTTCTTTTTTATTACTCCAACTATCGTTGGTCGTTGTCATATAAAATTCATTCGTCTCGCCACCGACTCTTAAGGCATAAATCTTTAGTGTATCGCTGGGAACACACACAATCCATGAACCTTTTTCCATTTGTCAGCTGGTAAAGTTGCCAGATTGCAAATCTCAAAAGAATCAGCAACAATATTAAATTTAATCCATTCATTATTATTAGAACCGCAAATTATATAAATATAATTAGAACCATCAAAAGCCATTGATGAACCTTTTATCTCTTTGGTGAAAGGAATTATATATTCTTTCCAAGAATCTTTTTCTGGCTTATAGCGCCAGAACTCTTTAGTGTTATTCCCTTTGATCACATAGATGAGTGAGTCACCATCACCACAAATAGAAGCCCCGTATTTCACATTTTTCTTTTTTAAGGTGAGATAGGAAAAAGGTACTTCGCTCTTCTTTGTCCAAATATTGGTAGTCACATCGTATTCCATTAAGTCTCTTGTATTATTACCAACAAGGCATAAACTTTATCACCAAGCGATGCTAAGGCACCTCCATTTTTAATTGGTGTTGTCGCACCACTAACATTTGGCATCTTATGCCATCCAGGGGTTAAGGAAATTACGCGGAACGAATCAACGATTGAATCGTTTGCTGGATTTATGTCACCTGATAAAGCAGTCTTTAAAATAGTTGTAAAATTACCGGTATCCGTACAGAAATAAGGTATAAAGCTTAAAGTAACTTCGGTATCCGGAAGTACATTATTATAATTAGAATCAATATACACCAAAAGATTATTTTTATAAATCTTAAAGTAAGTCCAGAATGATGATGGATAATCACCATAATTTTTCACTTTACCAGAAACTGGGTACGGTATATTTGAATCTATTAAAATTACACCGCTTGGCGAAACGATTTTAATTGCTCCCACATCTAAAATTCCTCCTCTATAAGAACTTACTGCCAAATCATTATTAGGATTTAAATCCCTTTCAGTGATTGTTCGGAAATAAGCATAATGACTTCCCGATGTTACTGTAATGGATTCATCAAAAACAATAATTTCTTCCCAATCTGGTGGTATATAAGAAATTGTTTTTTCTTGAAGATAATTTATTTCCGGAATTGAACATTTAACCATAATATTAAATTCATCAAGGGTTCCGTAATTTTTTACCTTACATTTAGGTAGCAATTTTGTGTTGAGAGGATAATTACCATTTGGGTGAATAATTTGGGAAATGCCCACATCTTTCCAATACACAAAAAAATTCTTTTTTAGGGTGTCATTTCTTCTATTTTCATCGGGTGGCCAATAAACAATTGCTACACCAATGTAAGGACCGGCTGTTTCTGGAGACCAAGAAGGATAGATTAATAAGGTATCCCTATTAGGAAGTAAAGAATCAATAAATTTTGCTTCACTATAACGAAGAGGCCATTAGTATCGTAAATTTTAAAATAAACAGCAAAATTTTGAGCAATCGTTTTTCCATAATTTTGAATAATTATTTTTGGTTCAAGGGGTAATTTAGGGATACTATCAAGAGGAGAAATAATCTCTTTTACTCCAATATCACATAATTTAAAATCTTGTATCGTTTATAATAAATCCGATAACAATAATTAGTATAATGTCCGAAATCTCGCCGAAAAAGATGAAGATTACCGTCTGGGGTAGCAACAATTTCTGGAAAGTATCGAGAGCCGGTATTAAAATGAACAACCGTATCCGGCCCCTCCCAATTTCCTTCTGGAGTTCTTACAAATCTTACAATGTCATAAGAAGGACCTATCTCATTAGTTCTTACTACTACTTGGAGGTTATTGAATTTATCAACTGCACAAGATGGATTTTCCCGGCGATAACTACTTTGAAGAACTACCACCTCTGACCAACCTCTATTAGTTTTTACTCTGTGGGCAATATGGGGATAATATTCATTAGCAAGATAAGCTTCCCAAACTACATGGACATTTCCTTCGCTATCAATAGCAACTCGGGGGTTATAATTATGATAACTATTAGGAAATACTGATAAAGTTTCTATTGGTCCCCATAAACCATTGGAATTTCTCATTCGATAGAAAATATTATATAAAGCATTACCTATCGGAAGGTAAGAACTCCATACAATATGAATCCTATTTTGACCATCAACCGCAATAGCCGGTTGTTGAGAAGTATACATCCAGTCCATTGGTGATGCGGTATCAATATCTACTATTATTGGAGAACAAGAAGGATATATTTTTGCGTAACCAATTCGATATCGACCACCCCAGGAGGCAGAAAATGTGCAATGTGCAGTATCTCCTTTTCCTCCGGCAATTTTAGGATAATTAGGGTAATTATTTGATTTTAATGGTAATGAGCATATTTGGGTATAATTTCCGTTCGCTAATTTTGCTCTATAAAAAAGCCATCGGGGAGAAGAAATAGAAGGATCGCCACGTCATAAAAAATGAACATTATTGTTGGAATCACCGGCGATACTAGGAGAATAATTATAAAGCAAATTAATTCCCCCTCTGGCAGAAACGGTCTCTTCTTGCGACCAAGATCCCTTTGATCCTACCATCTCATAATTATCGGAAAATAAGGACCTTCTCGATACCAGATACCATAAACCCGATTGTTAGGTGTGGGAGTTGCTCCATTATCATTATTAGTATCATTCTTAGAGGTTAAGCAAAAATCTTCTTCCCAACCAAGTATTTGTGGTTCTGAGAAAGATGGTGAGAAAGGTAAACATTATTTTTTTGGTGGAAAGGCAAAAACAAAAGAGATAAAAATTAGGAAAGTGGGTATTGGTAAATACGGTATTTTTTGTAAAGTTTTACTTTCCAAACTTCTATTGGTTTTATAATATCTATATTATCTTCTAAAATCCAGGAAACTTCTCCCCATTCATAACCAAGTTTTTTACCTCCTAAAAAGGTTTCGTAATAAAGTAAAGCATCGGCGCCAGTTTTTCTAAATTTCTTTTTTATTCCCAATGCCCAAAGCCGGGCACTTTTTATCCTTCTTTGATAATAGAAAAATTTGAAAATTCCAAAGGGAAAGAGTCGGCCATTTAGATGGCATAATACTTCGTTATAATTAGGTAAAGCAATGCTAATGCCTACCGGTTCATTATCAATTTCCACAATAGGAATAATCTCACTTTTAGCAATTGGTTTTAATTTCCTACCTAAATAGTTAATTTCTTCATCGGTTAATGGGGTAAAATCCCAGTTTTCTTGCCAGGCATCATTGTAGACTTCTTTAATCTTTGGTAACTCTATATCTAATTTTTTTAAATTAACCTTCCTCACAATAAACTTTTCTTTCTTTTTTAATTTTTCTACCACATTTTGAACCTTTTCCGGAACAAATTGGTTTAAATCGATATAATAGGCGTATAAATCTTTTGCTTTACTCATTCCGTATTTTTCAACCAGTTCTAAATAATAAGGTGGATTATAAGGCATTTTAATAGTGGGCGGTGAAGAAAATCCTTCGTATAAAAAGGCACATTCATCATTTAAAGCCGGATTAGCCGGACCAACCATCAACTCCATTCCTTTTGCTTTTAACCATTCTTTGGCTTTATCAAAGAGAGCAGAGGCGATATCAAAATCGTTAATACTTTCAAAGAAACCGAAGAAACCAACCTTTTTTTGATGATGGTTTATATAATTATAATCAATAATTGCAGCAATCCGTCCAACAATTTCATCTTTAAAATAGGCTAAAAAAAGTTCTCGCTCCGCATGATTAAAATAGGGATTTTTCTCTTTGGAAAGAGTTTCTTTTACCTCACTGATAAGGGGAGGCACAAAATTTTTATCGTTACGGTAAATTTTAAAAGGTAGTTTGACAAATAAATCTAACTCTTTTTTATTTTCTACTTTTTTAACCTTAATAATTTCTTTCACCCTTTAGCCTTTATTAAATTTTAATTTTTTAAAAACTTCTAAAGCAAAATCAATATCTTCTTCGGTATGGGTTGCCATGTAACTTGTTCTGATTAATGAACGATTTGGCGGTACTGCTGGCGGTATTACGGGGTTAGCAAAGATTTTATTTTTAAATAAAGAAAGCCAAAATTTTAATGTTTTCATATCTTCACCAATAATTATCGGAATAATTGGTGTCACACTATTGCCAGTGTCATATCCCAATTCTTTTAATCCCTTTCTCATTTTTTCAGTAATTCGCCAAAGATGTCTTCTTCTTTCCGGTTCATTTTTTATAATTTCTAAGGCTTTTAAGGCAACGGCTACCGAAGCCGGTGGTAAACTAGCAGAAAAGATTAAGGAACGGGCATTATGGCGAATATAAGCGATTACCTTCTTTTCTCCAACAACAAAACCACCAATAGTAGCAAAGGATTTGGAAAAGGTTCCCATTATTAAATCAACTTCCGCTTCTAAACCGAAATGTTCTGCTGTTCCCCGGCCATTTTCTCCGAGGACACCAATTCCGTGGGCATCATCAACTAAAACTCGGGCATTATATTTCTTTGCCAAATTTATAATTTCGGGCAAATTACAAATATCGCCTTCCATACTAAAGACTCCATCAACCACAATCAATTTTCCGGAATTTTTGGGTAAGGATTTTAAAACCCTTTCTAAACTCGCCATATTATTGTGTAAAAATCTTTTTACATTGCCAAAAGATAATCGACAACCATCAACAATAGAAGCATGGTCAAGCTTATCAGTAATGACATATTCATTTTTACCAACTAAAGCAGAGATAATACCTAAATTTGTTTGATAACCAGTAGAAAAGACAATACAATCATCCTTATTAAAAAATTTTGCTAATTTTTCTTCTAATTCCAGATGCAAATCTAATGTTCCGTTTAAAAATCTTGAACCGGTACAGCCGGTGCCATATTTTCTTATTGCTTCTATTCCGGCTTCTTTTAATCTAGGGTCATTAGTTAAACCCAAATAGTTATTAGAACCTAACATCAGATATTTTTCACCCTTGATAGTAACCCAATTGCTCGCTTCCGATTCAATTGGTTTAAAATAAGGATAATATCCTTGGTTAATAGCTTCTTCTACCTTTTTATAATAACTTTCACATTTATCAAATAAATCCATAATCAATAAGCCCGAGCATAATAAATTATTATTTTTGTTTTTTTATCGCAGACAATACATTTTCCCTTTTCCTTATTTTTATTTTCCAAAGGGATACATCGGGGAGTGGTGTTTGTTTCTTCCTTAATTTTTTCTTCACATTCTTTTTTTCCGCACCAAAAAATCTTAGCTATTCCTTTCTTTTCCACAATTTCTTTTTTCATCTTTTCTAAATCGTCGTAAAAAAAGATTCTTTCTTTAAGAGATTTTTCCGCTTTAAGATAGAGTTTTTTTTGAATATCAGCCAAAATGTGTTTTAATTCTTCTTTTAAATTGTTTATTTTAATGTTTTCCTTTTTTTCGTAATCCCGAGTGACTATTCTTACTTCGTCTTTTTCCACTTCTTTCTTACCGATTTCTATTCTTAAAGGAACACCTTTTAATTCCCAATGGTTAAATTTCCAGCCCGGTGTGTACTCTTTACGGGCATCAAAATAGACAGAAAATTCCTTTTTTAATTCTTCTGAGAGGTTTTCGCATCTTTCAATTATTCTTTGGTCATCTTCTCCGTAAAGAATGGGGATAATAACAATTTGAATAGGAGCAATTTTTGGTGGTAAGAAAAGACCATTGTCATCACCGTGAATCATAATTAAAGCGCCAATTAATCTGGTTGATACTCCCCAAGAAGAACCCCAAGGATATTTTTCTCGATTATCCTTATCAAGAAATTTAATAGCAAAAGCTTTAGCAAAATTTTGTCCTAAGTTATGGGTAGTTCCTGATTGGAGCGCTTGACCATCGGGCATTAAAGCTTCAATAGTGTAAGTTCTTAAAGCCCCAGCAAATCTTTCCGAGGGTGGTTTAAGACCGGCAATTACCGGAAGAGCCAATTCTTCTTTTAAAAAATCAATGTATAAATCTAAAATCATCTTTGCTTCTTTCTCCGCTTCTTCAAAGGTTTGGTGTAAGGTATGGCCTTCCTGCCATAAAAATTCAGTAGTTCGCAAAAATAATCTGGTGGTCTTTTCCCAGCGAACAATATTACACCATTGATTTATTAAGATTGGTAAATCGCGATAAGATTTTACCCATTTGGCATACATACTACAGATAATCGCTTCCGAAGTTGGTCTTACGGCTAATCTTTCCGAAAGTTCTTCTTCACCGCCCTTTGTTACCCAAGCAACTTGGGGAGCAAAACCTTTCACATGTTCGGCTTCCTTTTTTAAAAAACTTTCGGGAATAAAAAGAGGAAAATAGGCATTTTGATGGCCGGTTTCTTTAAATCTTTTATCCAAACCTTTTTGAATATTTTCCCAAATACTATAACCATAAGGTCTAATTACCATACAACCCCTTATTGGTGCGTAGTCAGCTAATTCGGCTTTTAGAATTACTTGGGTATACCATTCGGAGAAATTTTCGCTCTTTTTGATAAGTTCTTTCATAATTTAAAAGATATCTAAAATTTTTAAATTGTCAATAAGAAGAATGATAAAGATTAAAAAAAGATAATAACCAAAATAATAAAATCTTCTTTGATAAACCAATTTTTTTAAAAGATAAAGCGAAAGAAGTCCAAAGATAAAAGAAGCAAAAAATCCTGAAAGATAAACTGAAGAAAAAAGGAGTTCGGCTTTTTTATGGAATTCCCAAATATTAGCACCGATAATTGTTGGTATTCCTAAAAGAAAAGAGAAATTAAAACTTATTCCTTTTTCTATTCCTAAATATAAAGCACCGGCAATAGTTGCTCCCGAACGAGAGATTCCTGGAAAAATACCCAGGGTTTGAAAAATGCCAATAATAAGAGCTTGACCATAATTCAAATCAAAAAACTTTTCTCTTTGGTATTTAGTAAAAAATATTAAAAAACTGCTGATAAGAAAAAAATAGGGGAGATAGTTGAAATTTTCAAAAATCATTTCTACTTTTTCTTTAAAAAAGAAGCTTATAGGAATAATCGGTATCAAAGCAACAACAATTTTTAAAAAGAGGAAGATATTTTTTCTTTTAACCTCTTCTTTAATTAGATTAAAAAAGAAAAAGATTAAAGCCAAAGTTGTTCCCAAATGGAGATAAAGAAGAAAATCGATATCAAACTTTGATTTTAAAATCCTTTCTAATAATAACAAATGGCCAGAACTGGAGATAGGTAAAAATTCAGTTAATCCTTGAACCATTCCCAAAATAATTGCTTTTATCACTGTCATTTTCAAAATTGGAAAATATAACCCAAATAAATCCTGGTGTCAAAAAGATTAAAACCAAAGGGAAAAGCAAAATTAAAATAAAAAATTCCGTTTTTAGTTAAAAAATCAACCCCGCTGCCACAACTTTTTAAAAAAAACCATTTATCATCTTTACCAATTCCGTAATCAAAAAAAATATAAGGAAAGAAAATATCTTTAAAAAGGTATTTAAGATGATTGCGGAAAATTAAAAAAGAAGTAGCCGGATATTTATCTTCGGAAAATCCGCGCACAAACTCCTGACCGCCCAAAGAGAACTTTTCCCAATAATAAAGGGTGTCCAAAAAATAAATATTGCCACCCAAAATTTCATTATGAAAAAGCCAATATTTTTTAAAAAGCGGGAATAAAAATTCTAATCGGGTTTCTAAAGTAAATTTTAATTGAGGGTTTTTCTCTTTTAGCTTTCTTTCTCCCATTAAGGTTTTTAAAGAGAAATAAGTTCCTTTCTGATAATTATTTATTTTGTTATCAAAGATAAACTCTTGTCCGAAAGAAAAGGTATGGTAAGCTGGGATTTCGGAAATCACTGAATTGTAAAATTCATTTTGGAGGATAAAATTTAAAGAAAGTTCTTCCACTTTAGTGGGTAAATAAATATGACTGGCAAGGGCGAAAAGGGAAGCGGTGGTATCGAAGCTTTTAAAACTGGCGGTAAAAAAGATTTTTTTGAAGAACAAAAAATAAGGTTGGTTATAAGCAAAAAGATAGAAATTTCTGTGAAAAAATTTTTCTAAAGCGAGTTCCCACTCTTCCCAATAGTTTAAAAAATTGAAAACTTTTAAGTTTAAATTAAAATAAAATTTTTTCCCATCCGGCAGATAAGAAAGAAAAAAAAGAAAATTATTTTTTCGTGAAAAAGGAAAGTAAAAATTTAAAAAATATTCTCCTTCTTCATTCTTACTAAGAAAATAATCGCTACATGTGAGTTTGAGGTTTTTATAAATATTTCTTTTAAATTTTTCCACCAAACTTTTTTGGAAATAAAAAGGCTTAGTAAAACCACTGCTTTTTTTTAAAATCTGCGGAGGAATTATTATCTCTCCGGCAGCAAAAAGGTCATTAATTTTTACTATTTCTCCTTCATCGATAAAAATATCAAAATTTATTTTTTTATCCGTCAACTCAAAATTTTTAGGCTCAATTTTTACAAAGGGAAAGCCAATCTCCCAATAAAAATCAATAATTTTTTTTATAATTCTGTTGAGATTTTCTTGAGAATAATCCTTTTCGGTAATTAATTTTAAAAGGTTTTCGGCTTGGATAAACTTTGAATAAATATTAACCTTTCCTATTTGGTATCTTTCCCCTTCTTCTACTAAATAAAAAAGAATAAGATTTTTTCGTCTTTTCTGCATAGCAATATTTACCTTCACATCGAAGAACCCTTCTTTTAGATAAAAATCAATTATCTCCCTTTGAAGTTCAAAAATCGCTTCTTCTTTTAAGGGTAGCGAATAAACTATTTTTGGGTTTATATTTTTTGTTCCTTTAATTTCAATTTTGTTAATAGGAATTTCTTTGTTGTTTAAAAAAAAGCTGAAAAAGATAATTATTTTTGAAAAAGATAGGGACGCCAATTTTCGGGTATTTCCGAAAGGGAATTTAACAAAAAGGTGATATAAGTTGGTGCCTTTGGTTTTTTTAACAATCTCAGGTTGGTTTCACTCAATCTTTTATTACCTTTTAAAGTATTACATTCCACACAGGCACACACCAAGTTTTCCCATTCATCTTTACCGCCATAGGCTTTAGGAATGATGTGGTCAGTGGTTAAAGGAACATTTTTTCTTCCACAATATTGACAGGTATAATTATCTCTTCTTAAGATATTTTTTTTAGTTAAAGGGATTTCTCTTCTTTTCACTTTTACATAATAGGCAAGCCGAATAACACTGGGCATTACCAAACTGGTGCTTGGGGTTCTTATTTTTCTGCCGTTTTCCGATTCAACCAACTCCGCTTTCTTCAAAAATAACAATTTAAGAGCCTTCTTCAATTTACAAATGGTTAAAGGTTCGTAGTTGGCATTTAGAAGTAAAATCTTTTTCTCAAACATCACTCTTCAATCTTTATTCCTTGGAACCAAAGTTCTTCTTTAATCTTATCCATAATTATTTTAATTCTTTTTATTTCATTTTTACAATAATCATTATAGGGGCTTTCTTCATTCACTTTATTATAATTGTTTACTGCTTCTTTATACAAATAATAGGCTTCTTTTAACTGTTTATTTTTTTGGCTTTCTTCGGCTCTTCTTTTTTTGATATCGCCAGCAATCACAAAAGCCACATCCAAATTGGGAGAGATTGCCAATGCCTTTTTCAATTCCTTTTCCGCTTCGGCAAAATTACCCAATTGTTGATGATAATCGGCTAAATGGATATGGGTCATTGGGTCATTGGGAGCTAAATTTAATGCTTTATTAAACATTTGAAGAGCATTCTTATATTTTTTTTGTTTTAAATAAACATCACCAACCTTTAAAATTATCGCCACATTATTAGGTTCTTTGGAAAGAATAAAATTATATTCATTAAGGGCTTTATCAAATTCATTCAATTCAAAAAGAACATCGCCGTATCTTTCTCGCAAAGCGAGCTCTTCCGAATAACGGGAAAGACATTTTTCAAACATATTTTTTGCTTCTTTAAATCTTTTTCTTTTTGTTAAAAATTCACCATATTTATAAAAAATATCAAGCCTATCCGGGCAGCGGTTAGTTAACAAAGAATATAAAGAATCGGCCTTTTTATCTTCTTTTGATTTCTCATAAATTGCGGCTAAACCCAGATACAACTCCACATTGGTAGTATCTAAATTTATCCCTTTTTGATAAAGACTCTCCGCTTTTCTTAACTGACCTAATGAGAGATACAAATCACCCAAGGCTTCATAACCTTTACTATTTTTATTGTCAATCTTTAGGGCTTTTAAAAAGTATTCTTCGGCTTTTTGGGCATCCCGTAATTTTTTATAAGTATTGCCAATAGCGATATAGGCTTCGTAGTAATTAGAATCATAACTTAAAGCGGTATTAAAATTCTCTAATGCCTTTTCCCAATCACCTTGTTTATAATATTCCGCACCAATACTATAATATTTCTCCGCCTCTTTCCTTCTTTCCAATAATTCTTCTTCCGTATATTTTTTTACTGTTGTGGTTGGTGCGCAACCCACAATTAACACTAATAATAATCCTAAATACTTTTTCATTTTATTCTCCTTTATTAATTTTTAATTTAAATTAATGGAGCCGACGGGATTCGAACCCGTGACCTTTTGACTGCCAGTCAAACGCGCTCCCACTGCGCCACGGCCCCATTTAGATAAATTTAATAAAAATTTTTAAAAAGTCAAATTAAATTTTGGGGTAAGATAAAAGGGTGCTTTTTCGTTATTTATATAAAAGGAGAAAATAATGAAAGAGTATAAAGAAAGAATAAATAACTACCAGATGAAAGTAGATAATGAGAAGATGGTAAGGAATTATGAAATGTGGGCTAAAATCTTTTATCAGATTGATAATCTGATTTCCAAAATTCTCAACGATTATGGTCTTTTTGGCAGTGAAAGGATATTTTACCACGCCTATGCCAAGGAGGTTTATCAGCTGAAAAGCAAATATAAAGATAAGGTATTAGCAAGGGAGTTAAAAATAAGGGAAGTTAAATGGCTTTTGCGAGGTTTAAAGAAGGAAATACTTTTAAAAATTAAAAACCAATTGTTAAAGGCTATTCCCTGAATAATTCCCGATACCGTCTCCGGTTTAACTGATTGCGGTTTTCAAAATTTTTAATATTACTTCTTCATAAGAAATACCCATATGAAGAGCCTCTTTTGGTAGGTCCGACAATTCAGTTAGTCCGGGTAAGGTATTGATTTCTAAAAAATAGGGATTTTTTTTATCTTTCACTATCAGGTCAATTCTTGAATATCCTTTACAACCAATAATTTTGTGGGCTTTTAACGATAATTCTTGAATTTTTAAAGTTGTTTTTTTATCCAATCTTGCCGGCAGAATAAACTCAGTTTCCCCTTTCGTATATTTCGCTTTATAAGAATAGAATCTTTCTTTCTTAGGAACAAGTTCTAAAATTGGTAATGGTTTATCATCTAAGATACCACAGGTGGCAATCATTCCTTCAATATATTCTTCCAAAAATAAATCGCTAAATTCTCTTCTTAAAGATTTTGTCTTTTTTATCAAATCTTTTTTATTTTCAACAATTTCCACACCAACACTAGAACCTTCGCATCGGGGTTTTATTACCAAAGGAAATCCCAATTCCTTTTCGGCTAGTTCAATTTTTTCTAAAAGATTTTCATTCTTATTTAAAGTTACAAATTTAGGTGTGGGAATTTTGGCGTATTGAAATAAAATTTTGGTCATTATTTTGTCCATACCGATAGCGGAAGCCAAAACTCCAGAGCCGGTATAGGGGATACCTACCAGTTCTAAAAATCCTTGAATAGTGCCATCTTCTCCTGGTTTGCCGTGAAGGGCGATAAAGGCAATATCAATTTTGGAATTAATAATCTGCTTATAAAAATTTTTATCAATATCAATTATTTGGTATTTTAGACCGAGTTTTTCTAAGGCAAAGGCAACATTCTTTGCCGTTAAAAGGGAAATCTCCCTTTCTTTTGACCAACCGCCACAGATAATGCCGATTCTTTTCTTTTTTAGGTAATTAACTAATTCTTTATTGTTCAAAATGGATAATGTTACAGGTTAATGTCCGTTCAACTCCGGGAATATTCTGAATTTTTTCAATTACTAATCTACCGATAGTATTAAAATCCGGTGCCTTCACTAAAGCAATAATGTCAAAAGGTCCGGCAATCGCATCCACATGGGTTATCTCTTTAATTTTTGAAAGTTCTTCATAAACATCCCTTGCCTTACCAGCTTCAACAGTAATTAAAATATAAGCTTCGGCCATTTTTCACTCCTTTTTAAAAAATTAAACCACTTATATCTTCTTTACTAATAGCGACACAAGTGATAGTTTCCTCAACACCATCAATGGTCCTAATTTTTTCATCAACAATAACCGCGATCGTTTCAATCTCATTTGTTTGAACTATCGCAATAATATCATAAGGTCCTAATACCATTTCCGCATATTCAACATTAGGAATTTGTTGTAATTTATGGAGTACTTGTTTGGTTTTTCCCGGTAAACAATTAATTAAAACAAAGGCTGTTTTTTTCATATTAAACCTCCCAAGTTAATAAATCACCAGTTACCAGTTTTTACATATTCGTCAATAGCTTGGGCAGCAACCTTTCCGGCACCCATTGCCAAGATTACGGTTGCTGCGCCGGTAGCAATATCGCCACCGGCAAAGACTCCCTTTTTGGTTGTTTTTCCGGTTTTTTCATCAACAATAATGTTTCCGTGCTTACCAACTTCAATTCCTTTTGTTGTCTGGGGAATTAAGGGATTGGGACTTTGACCAATAGCTACTACTACGGTATCCACTGGTATTATAAAATTAGAATTAGGAATGGGTATTGGTTTTCTTCTGCCCGTATGGTCAGGTTCGCCTAATTCCATTTTAATACATTCCATTGCTCTTACCCGGCCATTTTCATCCGCGTGATATTTTACTGGTAAAGTTAAAAAATGGAAAATAACCCCTTCTTCTTCGGCTCTTTCAATCTCTTCGATTCTCGCGGGCATTTCCGCTTTACTTCGTCGATAGACAATCATTGATTTTTCTGCTCCTAATCTTAAAGCGGTCCTTGCGGCATCCATGGCGACATTACCACCACCAATTACTGCTACATTTTTCCCACGGACAATTGGCGTATCATATTCCGGAAAGAGATAGGCCTTCATTAAATTTACTCTAATAAGATACTCATTTGCTGAATAGATACCGGTATAATTTTCTCCGGGAATATTCATAAACCAAGGCAGACCGGCACCGGTACCGACAAAGACCGCATCAAACTCTTCTAATAATTCATCTACGGTTTTTGTCTTACCGACAACAAAATTACAGATAATCTTTACGCCTAAGGCTTTTACATAATTGATTTCTCTTTCAACAATTTTTTTTGGCAGCCGAAACTCCGGAATCCCGTATACTAAAACTCCACCCGGTTTATGCAAGGCTTCAAAAATTACCACTTCGTGGCCCATTTTGGCTAATTCCGAAGCACAGGTTAAACCGGCTGGACCACTACCGACAACCGCAATTTTTTTCCCAGTTTTTTTCTCAATCTTCGGTAATTCCATAAGTCCCTGTTCGGCTTCCCAGTCAGCCGCAAATCTTTCTAAGCGACCAATTCCCACTGGTTCGTATTTTTTGCCCAAAACACATTCTTTTTCACATTGGTCTTCTTGGGGACATACTCGTCCGCAGATAGCCGGCAAACTATTTTTATCTTTCAAAATCCTAATGGCTTCTTTAAAATTTCCTTCCCGAATTTTACTGATAAATCCCGGAATATCAATCTCTACCGGACAGCCTTTGACACAAGGTGGTTTTTTACATTGGAGACATCTTTGGGCTTCTAATTTGGCTTCTTCTTCGGTATAGCCCAAAGGAACTTCGTTAAAATTCTTTATCCTTTCTTTTGGGTCTTGTTCCCGCATAGGTGTTTTTTTCGGATTAACTGCCACTTTTCCTCCTTTTATTCGAGACCCATTTTTTCTTTAAATAATTTTAAGGAGATTTTTTCTTCTTCTAAATAAGTTCGCAAACGGGCCATTAATAAATCGTAATTTACCAAATGACCGTCAAACTCCGGTCCATCTACGCAGGCAAATTTTGTTTCCCCACCAATCTCTACCCGACAAATCCCACACATGCCAGTGCCATCAAGCATCATCGGATTGAGCGAGACAATCGTTTTAATGTTATAATTTTTTGTCAATTCGGAGACCGCCTTCATCATAATTACCGGACCGACAGCAATCACCCGGTCAATTTTTTTATTCTCAACCAGCAATTTTTTTAAGGCATCGGTAACCAACCCTTTCATTCCGTAAGAGCCATCGTCAGTAGTGATATAAACTTCATCAGCAACCTTTCTCATCTCGTTTTCCATTATTACCAATTCCTTGGTTCGGGCACCGATAATAACAATAACATAATTACCAATCTCTTTTAAAGCCCGGGCAACTGGATAAATTTCGGGAGTGCCGACACCGCCACCGATACAGCAGACAGTACCAAACTTTTCAATTTCTGACGGTTTTCCTAAGGGTCCAACAAAATCAAGGATTTCGTCGCCTTCGTTTAAAGTTCCTAAATGATAAGTAGTTTTTCCCACTTCTTGGAAGACAATTGTTATTGTTCCTTTTTCTTTGTCAAAATCAGCAATCGTTAAAGGTATTCTCTCACCTTCTTCGCAAACTCTAACGATAACAAACTGGCCGGGTAAGGCTTTCTGAGCAACTTCCGGTACAAGCACAACAAACTTTTTGATATTGGGAGCTAAAATCTCTTTCTTTAAAATCTTTGCCATATTATACCCAACCACGAAGCTTCATTGCTTCCACAACTCGGGAAACCGCCACTAAATAGGCAGCCATTCTGGTATTTACCTTCTTCTTCTCGTACATCTCAATTACTCCCCAGAAAGCCCTGGTCATTTTCTCATCCAATCTTTTATGGACTTCTTCTAATGACCAGTAATAACCAGTAATATTTTGAACCCATTCAAAATAGGAAACTGTAACGCCACCAGCATTGCATAAAAAGTCAGGAATAACAAAAATCCCTTTGCTTGCCAAAATTTCATCGGCTTCCGGTGTTGTTGGGCCATTAGCCAACTCCGCAATAATCTTTGCCTTTATTCGGAAAGCATTATCTTTGGTAATAACATTTTCTAAAGCTGAAGGCATAAGTAAAGTAACATCAAGTTCCAATAATTCTTCATTAGTAATTTTACTTGTTTTCGGGAACCCAACAACTGTCCCGTTTTTCTTTTTAAATTCCAATACTTCATAGGGGTCAAGACCATTTTGGGAATAAATTCCACCTTGGGAATCAGAAACCGCCACAATCTTTACTCCCAAAATCTCTTTTGCCAAAATTGCTCCAAAGGAACCAGCATTTCCGTATCCTTGAATAGCCGTCGGGGCATCTTTTAAGTCAATCTTTAAATATTTTGCCGCCTCTCTCGTGGTGTAAATTCCGCCACGAGCAGTAGCGTCATTTCTTCCCAAGGAACCACCAATGGGAATAGGTTTACCGGTGATTACTCCCGGACAATAATAACCACGCAATTTAGAAAATTCATCCATCATCCACGCCATAATTTGCGGGTCAGTATAGACATCCGGTGCTGGAATATCCTTTTCTGGTCCAATAAATTCGCCTAAAGCCCGGATATAACCCCTTGCTAATTGTTCTTTTTCCCTTATTGACATTTCCTTCGGATTACAAATTACACCGCCTTTACCACCACCATAAGGCAAATCTAATAATGCGGTTTTCCAAGTCATCCACGCCGCTAATGCCCTTACCGTGTCAAGGGTTTCTTCGGGATGGAAGCGGATACCACCTTTACAAGGTCCCCGAGCATCATTATATTGAACCCGAAAGCCTTTAAAAACTTTTACTTCGCCATTATCCATTCTCACCGGAATCAAAACAGTCATTTCCCGCATCGGTTCGCGCAGAATTTGATGGGTAGCTTTATCAAGTTTTAAAAGTTCCGCTGCTTGGTCAAGTTGTTTTTGGGCAATTTCAAAGGGGTTTAATTTTTCTGCCATTTTTCCTCCTTAATTTAAATTTTTTAACTTAAATTATACAATTTTTGAAATAAAAATCAAATTCTTTTATAATTTATTTATGAAAAATATATTAAAATATTTTAAAGAAGAATTTGGCATTAACGAAGAAATCTTTTCCAATTATGAGTTTTACCAATATAAAAATAATATTTATCTGATGACTAAAGAAGTAAAAGAATTTCAATGTGAAAATATTTTAAGAAAGGGGATAAGAATAGCAAGGATAGTAAAAAATGGAATAAAACCAACGATTGATGCCTGCCAAATTTTTGGTTTTTACGCTAAAAAAAATATCATCCATTTAAATGAAGAAGAGCTAAAAAAATTTCTTTTAGGTCAAGACCTTTTTTTAGAGGTAGCCATGGAAGAAGGTTACAAAATCTTATTCTATAAAAATTATCCAGTAGCGATTGGTTATTATCGTAATAAAAAGTTAAAAAATCAGATTCCCCGTTCGCGAAGAATAAAATTAGAGACAATTTGACTTTTCAATAAAAATTGATTAAAATAGATAAAATCCCCGGTAGCTCAACCGGTAGAGCATCCGGCTGTTAACCGGAGGGTTGCAGGTTCGAGTCCTGCCCGGGGAG
>CAZDHW010000003.1:0-96354 GCA_964505415.1 uncultured bacterium
GATATAAAGTAAATTTTTATAAAGATACCCTTATTGATATTATTGATGAAGGTGGTAATAGGCATATTCCCAATTATGGTGTCTGTCGGAGTGGTAATAAGCATATGAGTCTTTTGATTGACGAAAGTAATATCAGTTTCCAAATTGCCTATTTTTATTTTCTTTTAGGAAGGACTTCCCTTTCCTTTTCGCCTTCACCCTTTTATAGTGTAACTCTCTCTCACTTTTCACCACCAAAAGATTTATTTTTAATTCTTTTTGATTCCAAGGGCTTAAGAATTATCTATTTTACCCAAGCATTATCAAGACATAAAGAATATTTAAGATTCCTTTCTTTTCAAAGAGCCGAATATACTTCAAAATATTTTAATATTGGTTTCAATATTGCTGTTGTCTCTTCACCAGATTCTTCCCAAACAAAGTCCTTCTTTGGTTATTTAAATCCCTTTATTCCTTTATATTTTGAAGTTGCCAATTCTGGTCACGATGATAATCTTCTTTCTGGTTTTGATATTGCTTTATTTTTATTAAAAAGAGCTAAATTCTATTACGAAATTTTTTTAGATAATATTGAATTAAAAAAGGAAAGAAAGGAAAAACTTCCCAATTGTTATGCCTATAATTTAGGTTTGCAAGCCCTTTTGCCTTTCAATTTCTCTTTAAAATTAGAATATACCAAAATCCTTCCCTATACTTATTATCACCGGATTTATCATTTGGCTTATACCCATTATAGTGTTCCTTTAGGTCATCCTTTAGGACCAGATGCTTTGGAGAAAAAATTTGAAATTGCCTTTTTGCCCAATGAGAAAATTTTATTTAAAATCTTTTTTTCAAAAATAAAAAGAGGAAAATATAATTTTGGTGATGTAAAAAATAAAACCTGGGATGAAGGCGACCCGGTTAATGAGTTTTTAAAAGATAAAAAGGAATATTACTATTTTTTCCCATCATTGGAGATAAAAATAATTAAATATTCATTTTTTAATATTGGTTATATTTTTACTAATGAGGAAGTAAAAAATAAATTCTACCTTAAATTTCTTTATCGCTTATAGAAACCATAAAATTACCCTACCCTCCCTTACATTAAAAAACAATTTATTATAAGTTCTTATTTTTCAATAACTTATAAATAACATCTCCTCTTGACTTTTTTTTTTCATGTTTATAATTTTTATGTGGAAAAAGATAAAAAGGAGGTAGAGATGTTAAAGAAAGCCTTTTTATTATCCTTTATTTTGTTAGTTTTTCCTTTCTTTCTTAAAGGTGAAGAATGGCAAATGATTGAGCCACCGCAATCTTATGCTTATCTTCTTCAAAGAATACAAGAAAATCTTCCGATAATAAACTTTGATACTGAGGAACATAGAAATATCTATAACAACGAATTATCGGTGACAATAAATTTAGCCTTACAAGGAGATTTAGAGAGGGTGAAAGAAAGGATTAATGAAATTCATATTCCCCAAGCAACTGATTGGATTAAAAGGGAGAGACAGAAAGATATTGTGGTTGCCCTATTAATGTTAGAACTTCTTTTCACAAATGAAGCTCCATTATGCGTTTCTTCAAACTTCCCAGAAGAGATAAAAGAAGGTTTTGAAAACGAGACGATGAAAATTAAAATAACGTTTATTCATCATCGCGACTGCGATAGAAAGGATAATAAACACTTTAATGATTGCGCATTCCAGGTTGAGGCTGAGTTCTGATGGGTAATTAATTAAACTGAGCGACCCAAAATACGGGTCTTTCTAATATATTGAGTATATTTTTTGTAATTATTATATTTAACCAAATAGTTATTCATCAAAAATCTAAATTCGTTCCCAAAGAGGAGATTTTAAAATTAAAATATCTTGATGGAAAATATTATAGGATTTATTATTTAAAAGAAGAAGAAAAAGCTTTATTTGCTTATCAAACTTTAAATAAAGGAGATAGTATTTTTAAAGAAATAACCGGTTTAGAATTAGAGAAAGAAAAATATAATTTTATTCTATTGGATACTTTTGGAGTTTTTTATACCGACCTTCCTAATAGTCTTATCTTAACTTATATTAAAGATATTGTCACTTTTAAAGGAAGGATATTTTGGGAATTTAAAAGAAAAATGGAAGGTATTTTAGAGAGCTATTTTGATTACCAAAAAAATCGTTTTGTTGGTGATGGTTTAGCTAATTTAATAATATATGAGCTTATGGCTTTATTCTGGCCAGAAAATTTTTATCGCCTTTCGCAAGAGATTGCTAATAATTTTGGTTATTCTAATAAGATATATGATTTATCAAAATGGCAGACTTCTGAACTCTTTAAATTTAAAAAAGATGATTGGAATTTCTATTATTACATTGCTCCTTATTTTTGGGCAAAGATTATTGATAAATCAAAAAATCCCTATCTAATTAAAGATTTTATAAAAGAATTGAGAAATGCTAAAGACCGCTCGCAAAAGAATATTATAAAAATTTTGGAAAGATTAACAAAATTAAATATTAAAAAAGAGTTAAAAATTTCTTCTCAAGAAATATATAATAATATTTGTAAATATTGGTATTTTATTAAAGTTCCACAAGATATGGTTGTTATTTGGGGACCAAAAGAGGATTCAGTTATTTTAGATGAAACTGTTAATAAAAAGTTTGTTATTACTTATCCTTTTTTAATTGATAAGTATGAGGTTAGTAATGAAGAGTTTTGTAATTTTTTAAATGCCTGCGGAAATAAAAAAGAGGAAGGTAGGTATTGGATTGAACTTGATTGTTATCCGGAGATTGAAAAGATAGGTGATAAGTATGTCGTTAAGAAGGGAAGAGAGAAATATCCGGTAAGATGGGTTACTTGGTATGGAGCAAAGGCCTTTGCTGAATGGAAAGGAAAAAGATTGCCAACTGAGGCTGAATGGAAAAAGGCTGCCCAAGGAAGGATGGGTTTAAAATATTCTTTTTCTCGTGGTAAACCAGAGATATGGGATTCAACAAAATGTAATTGGGGAGATAGTGGTAAATTTGATGGTTATGAATATACTGCGCCAGTTTTTGCTTATGAACCATCTATTTATGGTTGTTATAATATGGTTGGCAATGTTTTTGAATGGGTAGAAGATTGGTATATGCCTATTGAAAAATTGCCAATAATAAATCCAAAAGGTGATTGTGGAGAATATAAAGTTCATGTTGGTGGTTGTTTTAAATATATAAAAGAATGGCAAACAACTTATTCTCGGATAGCCGGTCTTCCTAACGCCTCTTATTCTGGTGTTGGTTTTAGATGCGCCAAAGATTTACCTACTATAGAAGAGTTGAAAAAAGAAAAGGGTAGAAAAATTTTTCTAACTAATATTGCTCAATAAGTATCGCTTATGATATGTTGATAGCCAATTGGCAAAATTTTTTTAATCTTCTTTTCTTTTAAAAGATAAACCCCTTTTCCCTTTTTAACTTCACCAATTTCACTAATCTTTATCTTATTTATTTCCTTAGGTATAGTTTTATCACTGGTGAATAAAAGTTCAAAATCTTCACCAGATTTTAAGATAAAATCTTCAAGCTCTAAATTTAATTTTTCACACAAAAGATAAGTTTCATCAGCAATTGGCAATTTTTCAAAGAAAAGAATAATTTTTACCTTGCTTTCATAAGCCAGGTGATTGGTATCAGTAGAAAGTCCATCAGAAGTGTCAATTAAAGCGTTTATCTTATTTTTTATTTTGGCAATAACATTTACCCTTGGTTCTGGTTCTAAATGTCTTTTAATTGCCCATTTAAATTTTTTTTTATCTAATCTATTGACCAAAGCCAACCTACCAGTTTCGGAAAGTCCTAAATAACCAGTCACATAAACCTTATCACTAATTTCGGCCGTACTTCTTTTTATAATCCTTTTACTTTTACCCAGACAAGTCAAGACCATTCCCAGTTTTTCACTTTTTATAATATCGCCACCAGCAATTGCCATTAAATATTTTTTGGCTAATTTTTTATAAGTATAATAAATTTCTTTAAAATCCCTTTCTTTTAAATAGGAAGGGTATAAAAAAGCGATAAAGAGCTCTTTTGGTTTTCCTCCCATCGCGTAAATATCAGAAATTGTCGCGTAAAAAGTCTTTTTAGCAATCTGAGAAAAAGAGAAATATTTTAAAGAGAAATGAACATCTTCCAAAAAGGCATCAGTAGTTATCAAAGTACCGTCAGGATAATAGGCACAATCATCGCCAATCTTTTTAAATAACCTTTTAAGAAAATTGATTGCCAAAAATTCATTCCACATGAAAAATTATAACAAAAAAATTGATTTTTAAAAGAAAATCTTTATAATATTTTTCTAATGGTAGAAATAAAATTAAGTGAAGATAGCCGTTATGCTTTTGTTGCTGGACGAATAAAATCAAAAGAAAAAGAATTATTAAAAAAAGAAGATTTTGAAAATCTATTAAATAAAGAAGATGAGAAAGAGTTTTTAAATTATTTAAAAAATACTTCTTATCAAAGATTCGAAGATAAGGAAATTCCCAAGATTTTCTTTAATGCTGAAATTGAAAACTATCAGTTTTTTAAAGAATATGCTTTAGATGATTGGGTTTTGTATGCGGTTCTTTTTGATTATGATTTGCACAATATTAAACTTTATTTAAAAGGTGAAATTTTAAAAAAAGATTTTTCTTTGTATTTTTCTCGCTTTTCTGCTATTCCGCTAAATATTTTAAAAAATATTTTTAAAATAAAAATTGAAAAGGGTTATTTAAAAGAGATAAAAGAAATCTTAAAATCCGCCCTTCTTTTTTTTGAAAAAGAAAAAAATCTAACCCTTTTAGAATTCTTTTTAGACAAAAATCTCTTCTCTTTAACTTATCAGTATGTTCAAAAAAGTGATTTTTTAAGGATTTATTTTCAAGAAAAGAGTACCCAAAAAAACATTTTATTTTTATTAAGAGCAAAAAGAAAAGGGATAAAATTGGAAAAAAATGATTTAGTTTTTTATCTATTACCTTTTTCTTATTTTGATTTAGATTTTTATCACCAAATTTTAGCACAGGAATTTTTAAAAATAAGTGAACTTTTTAAAGGAAGTGATTATTATCCAATAGTGAAAGAAGGAATTACTGAATATTTTAGGACCGGCAATTTTATTTTCTTAGAGAATGCTTTTAAAAAAAGACTTTTATCATTAACTCAACTTACTAAATATTTGCTTTTTGGGTATGAATTATTATGTGTTTATTATTGGTTAAAAGAATCAGAGATTGATAATCTTAAAAAAATATATTACTTAAAAATAAAAGAAAAATTGCCAAAAGAATGGGTTAGGGCTTTGATTTTAACAATATGAAAGTCTTAGTTATTGGTGAAGAAGATTTTATAAAGGTATTTAGCCTTTATGGTTTTGAGGTTATCCAAACAAAGAAGGAATTGGCACGGGAATTACTGGAAGAAAAAATCGAAGAAGGAACACAGATTATTTTTTTCTCGCCAGCTGTTTATTCACAAATTGACGATATCATCAAAAAATACGAACAGCAATTTTATCCGCTATTTATCAGTTTGGCTACTAAAGAAGAAAGTGTGGAAGATTTAAGGATTAGAGAATTATTAAAAAGGGCATTAGGAGTAGATATTTTTAAAGAAGATTATGGAAAAGAAAGTAGGGAAAATATATAAAGTATCAGGACCATTAGTAGTTTGTAAAGGTTTAGAAGGTGTAAAAATGTATGATGTCTGCTATGTGGGTGAAGAGAAACTTATTGGCGAAATTATCGGTCTTTCCGGTGATTTAGCCTATATTCAAGTTTATGAAGATACCGCTGGTCTCGGTGTTAATGACCCAGTATTTCCTACTTACGAACCGTTAACAGTGGAATTAGGACCGGGACTTATCTCTTCTATCTTTGACGGCATTCAAAGACCTCTTGATAAAATAAGAGAAATGGCTGGCGATTTTATTACCCGAGGAATTATGCTTCCCGCTTTAGACCGAGAGAAAAAATGGTATTTTAAGCCAATTTTAAAACCACCGATAGAAGTTTCTGGTGGCGATATTGTGGGTGAAGTAAAAGAAACTTCTTTAGTTATTCACAAAATAATGGTGCCGCCGGATGTTTCCGGATTGCTTATTGAATTAAAAGAAGGTGAATTTACAGTTGAAGAACCGATTGGTAAAATTCAGACAAAAGAAGGAGTGATTGCTTTGAAATTATATCATAAATGGCCGGTAAGAAAGGAAAGACCTTATAAGAAAAAATTGCCTCCGAGAGAAATTCTTTCTACGGGTCAAAGGGTAGTAGATACCTTTTTCCCAATTGCTAAAGGGGGTACGGCATGTGTTCCTGGTCCTTTTGGTAGTGGCAAAACAGTTATTCAGCATCAATTTTCTAAATGGGCAGATGCGGAAATTGTGATTTTCATTGGTTGTGGTGAAAGGGGAAATGAGATGACCGATGTGCTAATTGAATTTCCTCGTTTAAAGGACCCAAAATCGGGCGAACCTTTAATGAAAAGGACAGTTCTTATTGCTAACACTTCTAATATGCCGGTTGCCGCTCGGGAAGCGAGTGTTTATACGGGTATTACCATTGGTGAATATTTTCGGGATATGGGTTATTCAGTTACTCTGCAAGCTGATTCTACTTCTCGCTGGGCAGAAGCGATGAGAGAGATTTCGGGAAGATTAGAAGAAATGCCGGGCGAAGAAGGCTATCCGGCTTATTTACAAAGAAGAATTGCCGAATTTTATGAAAGAGCCGGTAGGGTAGTATGTTTAGGAAATCCCGAAAGAGAAGGAGCACTCTCAGTGATTGGTTCAGTTTCGCCGCCGGGTGGTGACCTTGGTGACCCAGTGGTTCAAGCAACTTTAAGGGTAGTGAAGGTTTTCTGGTCATTAGAAGATAAATTGGCTTATCAAAGACATTTTCCGGCAATCTCTTGGCTAAATTCTTATTCTTTATACCAACAAGATTTGGTTGAAGATTTGAGTAAAAAAGTGGCGAGTGATTTTGTTCCTTTAGCAAGAGAAGCAATGGCAATTCTCCAGAAAGAAGCTGAATTGTTAGAGATTGTCCGCTTGGTGGGTAAAGATACTTTATCGCCCAGTGACCGGCTAATTTTGGAAGCCGCCCGAATAATTAGAGAAGACTTTTTACACCAGAATGCTTTTTTAGAAATAGATACCTACACTTCATTAAAAAAACAATACGAAATGCTCAAGGTCTGTCTTTATTTTTATCAAATGGCAAAGAAAGCTTTGGAAGAAAATAAAATCACTATCGAAGAAATCGAAAAATTAAAGGTGCGGGAAAAAATAGCCAAAATGAAATTTGTAAAAGAAGAAGCGGTCGAAAAAGAGTTTACGGAAATTAAAAAGGAGATTGAAGAATGTTTGAAATAAAATATCATAAAAAAGTTGCGGAAATATCTGGCCCCTTAATGTTGATAAAAGGAGTAGAAGGAGTTAAATATTTAGAATTGGTAGAAATAATTGTCGGCGGCGAAGAGAAAAGATTTGGTCAAGTTTTAGAAGTTTATGAAGACAAAGCCTTAGTGCAGGTGTTTGAAGGAACCAGAGGAATTGATTTGAGCGAGACCAAAGTAAGATTTCTTGGTGAGGGCATAAAAATTGGATTATCAAAAGATATCTTAGGAAGGATATTTGATGGTTTAGGAAGGATAAGAGATGGTGGGCCAGAAATTATTCCCGAAATAGAAAGGGATATCAATGGGGCACCAATAAATCCTTATGCCCGGGAATATCCTAAGGAATTTATTCAGACAGGAATTTCGGCAATTGATGGTTTAAATACGCTGGTAAGAGGACAGAAATTGCCGATTTTTTCTGGTGCCGGTCTTCCCCATAATCTTTTGGCTGCTCAGATAGCTCGCCAAGCAAAAGTTTTAGGTAAAGAAGAAGAATTTAGTGTAGTTTTTGGAGCTATGGGGATTACTTTTGAAGAAGCTAATTTTTTTATTGACAGTTTTGAAAAAAGTGGTGCCTTAGAAAGAAGTGTTCTTTTTTTAAATCTGGCCGACGAACCGGCAATTGAAAGAATTGCTACTCCCCGAGCAGCCTTGACAGCTGCTGAATATCTGGCTTTTGATTTAGACATGCATGTTTTAGTGATTTTAACCGACATGACTAATTATTGCGAAGCTTTGCGAGAAATCTCTGCTGCCCGGAAAGAAGTGCCGGGAAGGAGAGGTTATCCTGGTTATCTTTATACCGATTTAGCATCTATTTATGAAAGATGTGGACGAATAAAAGGAAAGCGTGGTTCAATAACTCTGATGCCCATTTTGACAATGCCCGAAGATGACAAAACCCATCCAATTCCGGATTTAACTGGTTATATTACCGAAGGTCAGATTATCCTTTCAAGAAGCTTACAAAGAAAAAAAATCTTTCCACCGATTGATGTTTTACCTTCTTTATCCCGATTAAGAGATAAAGGAATTGGCGAAGGCAAAACAAGAGAGGACCATGCTGATTTGGCAAATCAACTTTTTGCCTGCTATGCGAAAGGTAAAGAAGCCGAAGAATTAGAAGTTATTTTGGGTGAAGCCGCCCTAACAGAATTAGACAAAATTTATTTAAAATTTGCCGAAGAGTTTGAGAAGAGGTTTGTTAGTCAAGGAGAGTATGAAGACCGAAGCATTGAAGAGACCTTAAATATTGGGTGGGAACTTTTAAAATTAATTCCTAAAGAAGAACTTAAAAGAATAAGAGAAGAATTTATCCAAAAATATTTAAAGTAACCCCAAAAGAAAAATTTTTAAAAAATTGTAAGTCCTTGAAAAATATGAACATAGTCAAATAATTTTTTATTGACTTTTTTTTAATATTTAGTTATAATATAACAAATTAGTTAGTCAATCAGGGGTGGGTTGACTAACTAAAATTAAGGAGGTGAAAATGCGAGTAATAATATTTTTACTTTTTATCTCTCTTGCTTTCAGTCAAGTTTTAATTTGGTATGATAATATGGATAGTTTTCCTCAAAATTGGACTTGCGGAGGGGTGGGTGATACTTGGACGAAGGTTTCTAATCGTTATCATTCTTCTCCTTTTAGTGTTAAATGTAGCAAAGATAGTCTTTACCGAAATAGCACTAATATCTGGATGGAAAGGTCGGTTAATCTTGCCAATTTTTATAACGGGGCAGTAACTTTTTATATCTATCAGGATTTAGATACTAATGATTACATCTATTTTGAATATTTAGTGGGTGACAGTTGGACAACTTTTTGGCAGGCTAACGGTTCCGTTGGTGGTTTTTATCAAAGGGTTATGGCACCTATTCCTAATACCGCAACAAAGATAAGATTTCGTTTGGTTACTGATGATTCAATAGTGAGGGAAGGAGTTTATATTGATGATGTTTCGGTTTATGGTTATCGTTACGATGTCGGTGTAACCGAAATTATTGCTCCCAAAGGGACAATTGATTCCGGAACAACCGTGACTCCCAAAGCAAAAATTAAGAATTTTGGTGATATCCTTATTCCTGTTTGTACTGTGCGAATGCGAATTGGTAGCTTTTATGATAATATTCAATTAGTTAGTAATCTCGCACCAGGTCAAGAAAAAACAGTTAATTTTGTTAATTGGCAAGTAAGGCAGAGAGGTACCTGGGCGGTTAATTGTTCAGCCTATCTTCGCAACGATTATAATCCTAATAATAACCGAAAAATGGAAACTATTTTTGTCCGCGTAAGAGATGTGGGTGTTGTTTCTATTTTAGCACCCACAGGAACTGTTGATTCGGGTACAACCCATATCCCCCAAGCAAAGATAAAGAATTATGGTAATACGGTTGAGAGTTTGGGAGTGGTTTTTAAAATTGGTGGTAATTATCGTGATTCCCTTTTTCTTACTCTTTTTTCTAACAAAGAAACTACTCTTTCCTTTGTTTCTTGGTTAGCGAATCAAAGAGGAAAACATAATGTCAAATGTTCTTTGGTCATAAATGATTTTATTCCAGCTAATAATCAAAGAATAGATTCGGTTTTTGTCAGGGTTTTTGATGTTGGTATTAGAGAAATATTACAACCGAAAGGGGTTATTGATTCTGGTTCAGCTCTCAATCCTTTGGTAAAAATAAAGAATTATGGTAATGTTGCTGCCAACTTTAAAAGTTATTTTAAAATTGGTGATTCTTATTTTGATTCTTTATCTTTAAATATTCCTGCTGATAAAGAGACGATAATCTCTTTTAACCAATGGGTGGCAAATATTAGAGGTTCCCATTTAGTTAAATGCACCTTACTAATAAATGACCGGTTTTTAGAAAACAATCAGTTAATAGATTCAGTATTTGTTAGAGTATCTGATGTTGGTGTAGTTGAAATATTAGCGCCTAAAGGTATTGTTGATTCTGGAAATTCTATTTTACCGCAAGCAAAAATAAAGAACTATGGTAATGTTGATAAGGAGTTTCCAGTTGTTTTTAAAATTGGCAATCACTATCAGGATTCAACTTTTTTGTATTTAACCGCCGAAAAAGAGACAACCGTTACTTTTCAAGAATGGCAGGCACTTGTTCGGGGAAACCATTTGGTAAAATGCACTTTATTAGTAAACGACCAGCTCCCTAATAATAATTACCAAATTGATTCGGTATTCGTCCGAGTGTTGGATGTTGGGTTTATTGAGATTATATCGCCGAAGGGTAATATTGATTCTACCGACTTTTTAATCCCTCAAGGAAAAATAAAGAATTACGGTAATTCGGCTGTTAGTCTATTAGCCAGAATAAGGATTAACGGCGATAACTATTATTGGGAGATTGATACTTTGGTTAATAATCTTTTACCTAATGAACAGCGGATAATAGATTTTCCTCTTTGGCAAGTGGCAAGAAGGGGAGAATATACTGTGAGTTGTTCTACGGCTCTTATTGGCGATCAAGTTCCTGATAATAATAAAAAAAGCGAAATATTTTATGTAAAGGTCCACGATTGCGGAATAATCACTATTTATTCGCCACCTGAAGAATGTGATTCTAATCAAGTTTATCCGGTTGCGGCTTTGGTGAAAAATTACGGAACTGAGGAAGAATATCTAAAAATTTCTTTTAAAATTGGTGATGAATATTATTCTTATCGTTACTTAAATTTAGCACCTGAGGAAACCTTAACCATAACTTTTGATAGCTGGCAACCCCAAAGAAGGGATTATGTATGTTCTCGCTGCGTAATCGATTCTTTATTAAAAGATATTAATCCGGCTAACGATACTTTAAGAAGCAGCCATTTTGTTAAAGTTTTGGATATTGGTATTTTAAGAATAATTTCACCAAGTGATTCGATTTCCGAGGGAGAAATAATTCCTCGGGTTGAGGTGAGAAATTTTGGTAATATTCCGAGTAGTTTTCTTTTGAAAGTGGCTATCTATAAAGGTTCTTTATTAGTTTATTCTGATTCGATTTTTGAGACTCTTTCTCCTTATGAAAATAAAATTGTCAATTTTTCTCCTTGGGAGGCAACCGAAGGCGATTTTCGGATAATAATTTCCTTAGAATTACCGGGTGATATGATATTAGAAAATAATACTTTAATTAAAAATTTTGCTGTCCAAAATTATCAGCCTTGGCTTTTATTAAGAGATATTCCGCGCGGCAGTTATAAAGGGGTAAAAGGTGGGGCGGCTTTAGCCTTTGGAAATAATAAGGTTTTTGCCTTTAAAGGAAATAATACGCGAGAGTTTTATATTTACTCTTATGCAACTAATTCCTGGCAAGAAGGAAAACCTTTACCAGTTGGTGAGAAAGGTAAAAATGTGAAAGATGGTGGAGCATTAGCATTTGCTGATACTTATAATCTTCTTTTTGCGATAAAAGGTAATAAAACAAAAGAATTTTATGCTTATAATCCAGAATTAGACAGCTGGGAGAGGAAAAAAGATATTCCGGGTAAAAAAGGAGCTGGTGGTGGTAGCGGATTAATATATCTTTCTCTTTCTTCTGATACCAATTATATCATCCTTTTAAAAGGAAACACCAAAGAATTTTATTGCTATTTTATTGAAAAAGATAGTTGGTTTTCTCTTAAAGAATTACCCGGTGAGAAAAAGTTTAAGAAAGGTAGTGCCCTTACTACTGATAACCGTTATGTTTACATCTTAAAAGGTAGCACTAATGAATTTTTTGTTTATGACATAAGAAAAGATTCTTTTGAAAAGAAAAAAGATTTGCCATTTATTGGTAGGAGTTTGAAGAAAAAGAAAGCAAAAGATGGCGCAGCTTTGGCTTGTGATGGTGAAAGGGTTTATGCCTTTAAAGGTGGTAATTCTGATGAATTTTGGGCATACGATATTGCCAATGATGAATGGTTTGAGTTAGAACCGATTCCTTTAGTGCCTAATAATAAAAAGGTGAAAAGTGGCGGTGCCTTATGTTATGATAAAGTAAATAAAATTGTCTATGCCTTTAAAGGTAGTAATACCTATGAATTTTGGCGATATCTCCCTCGGAAGACCTTTTTAAACCAGGCAAAGAAAGAGATAAATTCTTCATTAAACTCAGAAAAATTAAGCACCATTTCCAAAAAGCCGAAGGAATTAAAAATCTATAACCTTTTAGGAAATCTTATTTATCAGAAAAAAGGAGATTTTAAAATACCAAAATTAAGAAAAGGAATTTATCTTCTGAAGTTAAAATATGAGGGTTATGAGATAAATAAAAAGATTTTTATTATTAAAGATTAATTATTTTACCCTTTTTTATTATCGTTTTTACTGGGTTTTTAAAAAAATAGTAAAAGAGTTTTTGGTATCTTTCGTATTTCAAAATAATTAAATCGGCAACTTTTCCTTTTTCAATTGAACCAACTTTATCTTGAATATTTAAAGCATAGGCATTACCCATGGTACTGTAATACAAGGCTTCTTTTTCGTTAAATCCGTAAAGAAAACATCCCAAAGAGATAATAATCGGCATTTGGTAAATAGGACAGGTTCCAGGGTTATAATCACTGGCAATCGCTAATTTCAATCCCAATCTTTTCATAAATTCAATCGGCGGTTTTTCTTTTGTTTTTAAAAATAGCGAAGTTCCTGGTAAAAGGGTACAAACAATATCTTTTTCTTTCATCAATTTTAAATATTTCTTTTCTGGATAGATTAAATGGTCAGCGGAAATAGAGCCAACTTTGTAAGCCGCATAATCACCTTTTGATTTTGCTAATTCGTTGGCGTGGATTTTAGGAATTAATCCCAATCTTTTCCCATAAGAGAGAAGTTCCAAACTTTCTTCATAAGAAAAAGTACTTTCTCCTTTTTCACAGAAGACATCACAAAAGATCGCGAGTTTTTCTTTTTTAACAATTTCCATTGTCTTTTTCATTAAAGAAAGATATTCTTTCGTTTCAATATCTTTTGGTTTTATATGGATAAGAAAGGTTGGTAAGATAGTGATTTTTTCCTTTAGTTTTTCTTTTAACTTTTTAATAATCCTTAAATGTCTTAACTCTTCATCGGGATAAATACCATAACCACTTTTTATTTCAATGGTTGTGGTTCCCCAGGTTAAGACTTTTAACAATTTTTGATAATTTTCTTTTTCTAATTCTTCATCGTTTTTTTCTTTTGTCTTTTGTGCGGTGTAATAAATTCCGAATCCCCTTTTTAAAATCTCATAATAACTTTCTCCTTTTAATCTCATTTCCAATTCTTCATCCCTTTCCCCCGAAAAGAAGAGGTGGGTATGGGAATCAATAAAACCGGGCATCAGACAGCAACCATCGGCATTAATAATCTCGTAATCCTTCTTTTTTACTTTTAAATTACTCATTTTCCCAAAATCAAAAATTTTACCATTTTTTATAATTAAATAACCATCTTCAATAATCGTAAAATCTTCTTTATCCATTAATAACAATTGGGAGATATTTTTAATCAAAATCATAAACCATAAAGAAGATAAAGTAAGAAAGCACTGGCAAAAGTTCCCATTAAGGAAAAAGGTAATCCTAACTTAAAGAAATCAAAGAAACCAACTTTTATTCCCTTTCTTTTTAAATAACCGACACCAACAATATTAGCGGAAGCACCAAAGGGAGTAATATTGCCACCGATTGTGGAGGCAATTAACGAAACAAACATAAAAAGATAAAATAATTTTCCTTGGGGATAAAAAAGTTTTATCAATTCCGAGATTAACAAAAAGAAAGGAACATTATCCATAAAAGAAGAGAATAATAAAGAAAAGAAAATGAGTAGACAATAGATAACAATTGGCTTGGAAAGAAAGAGACTTTTTAAAAACTCTTTCAAAAGTAAAAGCCCGCCACCAGCTTTAAAAATACCGATAAGAATAAAAACACCAATTAAAAAAAGCACTGTTTCGTAATCAACAATTTTTAAAAAATCAATAGGTTTTATCAATTTGAAGAGAAAAAGAAAAAGTAATGTTAAAAGAGCATAAAAAAGAGAAATGAGGGCAGCGTAAAAAAGATAATTATTTCCTTTAAAAATTCGGGGAAAGATCGCCAAACTTAAGATAAAAAGGATAAGAATAATTAAAAAAAAATACCCTTTCTTTTTTCTTTTCTCTTTTTCCTTTTCTATTCTCGACCGGCTTAACTGTTCATTCCTCAGCGGTTTAAGAATTAAATAAATAGTCAACAAAGAAAAGAGAAAGCCAAATTGAATAATAAAGAATAAAGATGGTTTTCCTTGAAAGATAAAAAAGTCTAAAAAATCTAAATTAGCCTTTTCGGCTAAAATCATACTTGGTGGGTCACCAATCAAAGTTGCTGAACCTTGAAGATTACTAGCCAAACAGAGAGGGATGATAAAATTTAAGGGCGAAGTTCGGAAAGTTTGCGCCAAAGAGAAGGCAATAGGTGCCAAAATTAAAACTACACAGGCATTTTCTAAAAAGATTGATAAAAAACCGCTAAAAAGAGTAAAAAGAATTATTGAAGAGAATAAACTCCGGCTTTTATTGGCAAGAAAAAGGGCAATCCTTTTGGGAATTTCCGATAAAAAAAAACCTTCGGCAACAATAAAAGTACCTATAAAAAGCATAATAACATTAAAATCGATAAAAGAAAAATAGGCTGATAAAGAAAAACCAAAGAAAAGAAAAAGAATAAGAAAACTATAAAGAATATACAAGCGGAATTTAAAAAAGATAGCCATTGAAAGGTAACATAAGAAAAAAAGAATGAAGATTAATATGGTCATTCTATTCGACAAAGAACTTCCGATTGATTATCATATTCCTTTTTTATTATTCCCACTTCGGGAGCTAAATAATATAAATAAATTAAAGAATCACAATTTTTACCAATAATTTCCTTTTCCTTTATCATTACCGAATAGACATCGGCAAAAGAGCCATAGGGAATTCTTAAAGTATCTCTTTTTAACACTTTACCAGTTAAATAAAATTTGGCAGTATCTTGAATAACCGAATCTTGCCATTCCTCTCCTTCAACCAAAGGAAAAGAAAGAAAAGTAACAAGACCTTTGTATAAAGTCTCAATCTCCCCAAAAACTAACGATTCCCGACAGACAAATTTTTGAAGCCTAAATTTTTCTTTTATAAAAAATATTGGTTCAAAATTACTTTCGCAGTAAAACATGGATGTCCCGAAAAAGAAGGTGTCGCCAATAAATTTAAAAATTATTGTATCTTCTAAAGAAGAGTAATAGTAATAGGCTTTTCCTTTTTCTAAAGGAAAATAATCACCAGTTGCCCGGTTTAACAAAGTATCTTTTTGACAAAAAGAAAAGAGGATAAAAAAGAAAATCAGTTTTTTAAAATTCATAACCAACACCAATTTTGGGGCTTAAAAAATAATAATAATTTATTTTTTCTTGCCAATTTAATCTCTCAGGAATAATGGTAAGGGATATCTTTAAAAGAAAAATCACTTTTTTTGACTTTTCTTTATAAGAAAAACCTAAGGAATAACCTAAATAATCTCCTTTTTCTTCTTTAAGATTGATTTTTCTTATAAACGAAAGATAAGCAAGGGCCAATAAAAAATTTAATTTTTTATCTTTAATTTTTAAAAAATTTGGCTCCAATTCAATTTTTGGCTCTAAAAAATAGAGAGAAGAATATTGGTTGTTCAATTTTGAATAAGAAAAAGAAAGAGATAAATCAATTTTTTTTATTTCTTTTGATAAAAAAATACCAAAAGAAGGTGCTGGATAATAATATCTTTGTAATCTAAAAAGGGGAGTAATATCGCCCAATAAAAAACCAACTTCGGAATAATTAAATAAAATTAAAAGAAAAAGCATTTAAAATTATAAAACAAAAAGAAGATAAGTCAATAACTTGACTTTTAATTAAAAAGGTCCTATATTAATATAGTTATACCAATGCCGAATCGGCATTTTCAAAAATGCTGAGCGGGGGATAAATATGCCTTCTAAAAAGAAGGCTTGGGGTGAAGGCGAAAGCCGGGCTACTCTTTCGGCCTAACCCGACAACTAACCCCGTAGGCGAAAGAAAGAGGTCTTAAATTAAAGACCTCAAAATTAGAAAATAAAAAAGTTTAAAAATGAAGGCAATTATTTTGGCTGCTGGAAAAGGTGAACGAATGAATTCTTCCCTTGTGAAACCTTTACATCGAGTACTCGGGCTTTCTTTAATTGAAAGGGTAATTCTTCCTTTATTAAAAGTCGGAATTAAAGAGATAATCGTCGTTTTGGGCTATAAAGGGAAAGAGATTGAAAACTATTTAAAGAAAAAATTTAAGGATATAAATTTTCAGTTTGTTTATAATAATGATTATGAAAAAGGCAATGGTGCTTCTTTTCTTTTGGCTTTTGAAACACTTAAAGAAAATGAGCCTTTTCTTTTACTGATGGCTGATCATATTTACTCACCCACAATTATTGAAAGACTTTTAAAAGCCGATGGTTCTTTTATTGTGGTTAACCAAAACTTTTCTTTAATAAGAGACCTAACGGCAGAAACCAAAGTAAAAATTAATAATGGTTATCTGGTTGATATTGGCAAAGATTTGAAAGATTTTGATGGTGTTGATTGTGGTATCTTTCTTTTGCGAAAAAAAGATTGTCAATTAAATAATAATGGAAAAGAATCGGAGTTGAGTTTAGTCATTAAAGAATATCTTAAAAAAGAAAAAATAAAAGCCTTTTATTTGAAGAAGGATGAATATGTTTTTAACATTAATGATAAAGAAAGTAAAAAATGGGCAAGTAATTATCTCTTAAATCATTGTGGCAAAAAGGAAGACGGAATAATTAGTAGGAATATCAACCGGAAAATTTCTAAATTGTTTACTCAACTTTTAATCAATTTAAACTGCTCACCCATTGTTTTTACGATTATAAATTTTCTTTTAACGATTGTGGCAGCTTTCAGTTTTTTCTTCTCTAATATTTTGGGAGCCCTTTTGGTGCAATTAGTATCGATTCTTGATGGGGTTGATGGTGAGATTGCGCGGTTAAAATTGGCGACTACCAAATTTGGTGCCTATTTAGATGCCGTTCTTGACCGCTACGGTGATATGATAATTATGCTTTCTTTAGCTTCAGCCCATTATCTAAAAACCAATCAGAATTTGATCTTTTTTTGGACAATTTTAGCCCTTCTTGGTTCTAATATGTCAATGATTTTAAAAGAAAAAGAGAAACTTTTGTTTTCTTATAATTTTACTAACCCCCTCTTACCGCCTTCGCGGGACCTTCGGCTTTTTTTAATCTTTCTTTTTGGCCTTTTTAATCAGCTTTTTCCTTTAGTTATCTTTTTAGCACTTTTTACCAATCTGGGGGTTTTAATAAGGATTCTTTTGGTAAAAAGATTCGCTAAGGAAGATTAAAATAATTAAGAAGAGAGCAAAGAAAAAGGCAAATTCCTTTTTGAGTTTGATTAAGGGAAAAATCTGGGAAAAATAATGGATTAAAATGATTAGGATTTTTATTAAGAAATTTAAAGTTTGAGAAAAGATAAGGGCAAAGAAAGGGAAAAAGAAGTTAAAGAAAAGCACCAAAAGAATTAGCGGTAAAATCAAGGCAACCAATGGGAGAACAATAAGATTAGCAATAATTGGAGCAGTTGGTAAGGCTTTAAAAGAATAGATAATCACTGGTGCGGTAGCTAAATAGGCCGATAAAGAGATAAGCAAGGGTTCAAAAAGATATTTTTTTAAGAACTGATTTTTAATTTTTAAAAAGTTTTTCGCTAAAGGGTAAAAATATAAAATTCCAAAAGTGGCTAAGAAAGAAAGTAAAAAACTGATATTAAATAAATTTAAAGGTGAAAATAGAAAGATTAATATTCCAGCATTCAAAAGATTATTTAACGGTAAAGTTTTTCGCTTTAAAAAATAAGAAAGGGTAACAAAGAGAAACATTAAACCGGCTCTTAAAATTGAAGGGCGGAAAGAGCAGAGACCAGCATAAATAAAAAGAATAATTATTAAAAGAAAATAACGATAGGAAAAAGGAATTCTTAAAATACTTAAAAATAAAAGTGAAACAAAAGCCAGAATGTGAATATGAAGTCCAGAAACGGCTAAAAGATGATAAAGACCAGTTTTTTTAAAATCTTCTTTTATTTTGCTATCTAATTCTTTTTTATCACCAAGAAAAATCCCTAAAACAATCGCGGCATTTTCTTTTTCTAAATATTTATAAAATATCTTTGTTATTGCTTTTTTTATTTTTTCAAAAATTTTTATTTCTTTCTTTTTCTCTTCTTTCAATAAGAAAAAATCATTAACCAAATAAAGATTTTGCTTGGTCAATTTTCCATAAAATATTATTTCTTTGTCAATGTCGAAATTTTCTTTTGTTTTCCAAAAAGCCTTTTCGTTGATAAAATAAAAATTATCATGATGGTAATATTCGGTTAATTCCAAATAATAACTTCCTTTATGTTTTCCCTTAATTTTCCCTTTAAAAATACCTTCTTCAATCTTTATCTTTTTGGGTAATAAAAGAGAGTGATAGAAGCTTGAAGCAAGAAAAAAAAGAAGATAATAAAGAGAGGCTTGTTTTTTAAAACAAAAATAAAGAAAGGGTAAAATTAATAAAATAAAGAAAGGCTTAAAATTTATTATCGTAGCAAAAAGAATAGAAAAAATTAATAAAAGGAAGATTTTAAAGGATGGAAAAGAAAAATTATTCAATTTATAACAATTGGTGATTTTTTAAAATATTTTCTATTTTAGAAAAACTTTCTTCTAAGGAATCGTTGATTACCCAATAGGGAATATTTTCCTTTTTAAACCAGGTAAGCTGCCTCTTTGCATAATTGCGGGTATTTTTCTTTGCCAAAGAGAGCATTGCTTCTTTAGTTAACTTCCCTTTAAGATAGGCAATTACTTCTAAATAGCCGATAGTTTTTAAACCTGGTGAATTCTCGTCGTAACCCATTTTTAAAAGCCTTTCTACCTCTTCAATGAGTCCCATTTCAATCATCTTTTCAAACCGTTCGTTTATTCTTTGATATAAAACTTTTCTTTCTAAATTAATTCCAATATAGAGGGGTTGAAATTTACTTTCTTTTTTTTGGGTAATAAAATCGGAAAAAGGTTTTTTTGTTAAATAATAAATTTCTAAAGCCCGAATAATTCGCTGTTTATCGTGGGGATGGATTCTTTCGGCACTTAATTTATCCACTTTTTTTAATTCTTCATAAAGAAGGGATAAGGGTTTCTTTTGTAGTTCTTCTCTTAAATTCCGATTAACTTCGGGAGCAGGAAAAAAGGGAGAAAATAGGGCTTTAAAATAAAGACCGCTGCCACCCACCATTAAAAATCTTTTATTTTTTTCTTTTAAATCCTCAATTATTTTGGCGGTTTCTTGAGCATATTGGTGGGCCGAATAATATTTATCCGGAGTGATAATATCAATCATATAAAACTCATATTTTTCTCTTATCTCTTTAGGTGGTTTTGCGGTGCCGATATCTAAATATTTATAAATCTGGCGAGAGTCACAGGAGATAATAGCAAAATTATACCTTTCAGCAAATAAAAGGGCTAAATCAGTTTTGCCAACACCGGTAGGTCCGCAAAGGCAAGGGACTAAAATTTTCACGTGATAATTTTAAGAAAACTTCTAAAATTTTCAAAGTTATTTGAAAAATTTATCTAATTAGTTATAATAAATATCTATGGTTATTGCTGATTTCCATATCCATTCATTATATTCCCGAGCAACCAGTCGCGATATGGAAATAAAAAAATTGGTTGAGTATGCTAAATACAAAGGAATAAAGATTTTAGGCACCGGTGATTTTACCCATCCGGAATGGTTTAAGATTTTAAAAAAAGAGTTAAAAGAAATAGAAGAAATTGGTTTAGCCGAAAAAGAGGGGATATATTTTATCTTACAAACAGAAGTAAGTAATATTTATCAACAGGATGGGAAGTTAAGAAGAATCCATAATTTAATTTATACCCCTTCTTTTAAAAAGGCAGAAGAAATAAGCAAGTTTTTAGCAAAATATGGTGAATTAGGAAGCGATGGGCGCCCCACCTTAAATCTTTCTTCTTATGATATGTTAAGTTTTATTAAAGAGATTGATGAGGATGCTTTTATTGTCCCAGCCCACATTTGGACGCCCCATTTTTCCCTTTTTGGCAGTGTGGCGGGTTTTGATTCTATTGAAGAATGTTTTTTAGATTTAACTAAAGAAATCTTTGCCTTAGAAACTGGTCTCTCCTCTGATCCCAAGATGAATTGGCGACTTTCTTCCTTAGATAATTTTACTTTGATCTCTAATTCTGATGCCCATTCACCCCAAAAAATTGGCAGGGAAGCCAATGTTTTTGAGATTTCAAAAATCAGTTATTACGAAATTAAAGATGTTTTGAAAAATAAAGATAAAAAAAGATTTCTATTTACGATTGAATTTTTCCCCGAAGAGGGAAAATACCATTATGATGGTCATCGTAATTGTAATTTAAGATTATCGCCAAAAGAAAGTATTTTAAATAACGACATCTGTCCTGTCTGTGGGAAAAAGGTAACAGTTGGAGTTTTACACCGGGTAGAACTTTTGGCTGACCGGGAAGAAGGTTTTGTGCCGGAAAATGCCATTCCCTTTAAAAATTTAATTCCCCTTGATGAGATAATTGCGGAAGCCCTAAATGTTTCTAAGGAAAGCGCGGCGGTTAAAAACCTTTATTTAGAAATGGTAAAAAAGATTGCTCCGGAATTTGAAATTTTGTTGAATGTGCCGGTGGAAGAGATAAAGAAAAATTATTTAAAAATTGGCGAAGGCATTGAAAAGATGCGGAAAGGAGAAGTTAAAATTTTGCCCGGTTATGACGGAGTTTTTGGCGAAATAAGGATTTTTGAAAAGAAAGAAGAGAAAAAAGAAGAGCAAAGAACACTTTTTTAAAAGGGAGAAAATTATGAGAGAAAGAAAAAAAGTTATTATTATGGGAGCCGGTGGTCGGGATTTCCATAATTTTAATCTCTTTTTTAAAAATAACCCGGATTACGAAGTTGTGGCTTTTACTCAAACCCAGATTCCCGAAATTGAAGGACGGGTGTATCCGAAAGAACTTGCGGGTGAACTTTATCCGGATGGTATCCCTTTATATTCCGAAAATGAACTTATTGATCTCATAAAAGAGAAAGATGTTTCCTTAGTAGTATTTGCCTATTCGGATGTGGATTATAAATATGTTATGGAAAGAGCGGAAAAGGTTTTGGCTGCTGGTGCTTCTTTTATGTTTCTTGGTCCTAAAGAAACAATGTTAGCAAGCCAAAAACCGGTTATTGCTATTTGTGCGGTGAGAACCGGTGCCGGTAAAAGTCCATTGACGAGAAAGATTTGTGAAATTTTAAGAAAGAAAAATATTAATTTTTGTGTCGTGAGGCATCCAATGGCTTATGGTGATTTCCAAAGGCAGGCAGTTCAAAAATTTCAGAAGTTAGAAGATTTAGATTTTTATAAGGCAACAATTGAAGAAAGAGAAGAATACGAACCCCATATCAAAATGGGTAATACGGTCTTTGCTGGTGTGGATTATGAAGGTATTTTAAGAAAAGCCGAAGAAGAATTTTCCTTAATTGTTTGGGATGGTGGTAATAACGACTTTCCCTTTTTTAAACCCGACCTTTTATTTGTTGTTTGCGACCCTTTAAGAGCCGGTAACGAAGCAGAATCCCATCCAGGTTTTGCCTTATTCCAAATGGCCGATGTTTTGTGTATTTCCAAAGTCTCTTCGGCTACGAAAGAGGAATTAAAAATTTTAAAAGAAAATATTAAAAAATATAATAATAAAGCCGAAATAATAATGGCCGATTTAGTTCCCCAATTAAAGGATAAAGAAATAAAAGTTAAAAAGAAAAAGAAAGCGATAGTGGTGGAAGATGGGCCGACAACTACTCATGGTGGTATGGCTTTTGGTGCCGGCTATTTGTCTGCGAAAAAATTAGGGCTTAAAATTGAAAAACCCCATAAATATGCGGTTGGTATTTATAAAAAGATTTTTAAAGAATATCCCCATTTAGAATATGTTTTACCGGCAATTGGTTATAAAGAAAATCAGATTGAAGATTTGAAAAGAACCTTAGAAAAGGCAAAAGTTGATTATATAATTTCGGCAACGCCCATTGATTTGAATAGACTTTTTAAATTAGATAAACCGATTATCCATATTGAATACTATTTTAAAGAAAAGACAAAGAAATTAGAAAAGATTATTGATAATTTCTTAAAAGAAAAAGGTCTCTTATAAATTTTTGGGGTAAGATTTTACTATTTTTATCGTTAATATATATATGATGAGGAAAAAGATAAAAAGAATAAATAATTTTAAAAATTTTACCAATTTTTCTTTTCTTACCTTAAAATAATTGAAAATCAATATCACGAAAGGGCTGTCCCCTGGAGAGTTTAGGGAAGAGTCCCCATAAAGGTCAATTAAGGTTTCAAAGGTATTGCTCCTACGCCTCCTAACCCCAATTTATTTTTGGATTTTTTTAAAACCTTTAATATTATTTATTAAAAAAATAATATAATATTTTAAAAAGGACTTTGTGAAGAGAAGAAATTGATAAATGATGTGAAAAAAGTTTTCGAATTATTATTAGAAGAAAAGATCTTGAACTTTTTTAAAGAGATGTCAGAATCGAGTAAAGTTTTTCTATTGTGATAGTAAAGTTAGAAAGAGGATAAAAAGGAGGTTTAAATGGGTTTTAAGTATTATAAAAAAGCTGTTATTTTATCCGATGAGGACGGCTCATTGGATAATTTCTTTGAGGAGTTACGTTGTGAGTATGATCGGAATTTTAATAGGTATTTGCCAGTAAGTAAGAGAGACGAAAGAGTCGAAAAGGAATTTTTAAGAAGATTTTTAGAAGAAAATAAAGTGGATATGATCATTGTGGAGTATCGTCGAAAGCTTTATATAATAGAAGATTTTTATGATTTTAAGAAGTTTCTAGATTTCTTAGATCGGTATGAAAAATAAAAGATAAGATTTAATTAATTTAGAAGTATTTTAGAAAGAGAAGTCTTTAGAAAGAGGGTAAATTAAAGGAGAAGAGAAAAAAAGTAAAAGAATTTTCAAAGGAAGAATTAGAAAGATTAGATAAAGAAATTAAGGAATTAAGAGAACTTGTATTTAAAATGATCAGACTATCTGCCGCGAGTTAAATTTATTTTTACTTCTTCTTAAAGGCAGTGATCGCTCTTAACCTTTTGACAACTTTTATTAAAACTTCAATGGTGTAGTCAATCTCTTCTTTGGTATTTTCTTTTCCTAAGGAGAATCTAACTGGGGAGTTGATATATTCTATCGGCACATTCATTGCCTTTAAAACATGGGAAGGTTCGGGTTCTCCCGAAGCACAGGCGCTACCACTGGCAACGGCTATCCCTTCCAAATCTAAATTAACAAGTAAAGCCTCACCTTCAATATAACCAAAAGAGATATTTGTCGTATTGGGCAGCCTTTTTTCTCTATGACCATTAATTCTTACATCTTCAATATTTTCCAAAATCTTTTCTTCTAAATAATCCCGCAATTCTTTCATTTTTTTAACATCTTTTTCCATATCCCTTTGGATAATCTCACAAGCCTTTCCCATTCCCACAATGCCGATAAGGTTTTCGGTTCCCGCTCTTTTTCCTTGTTCGTGATGACCACCATGAATTAAATTTTCAATTTTTACCCCTTCTTTAATATATAAAACCCCAACACCTTTGGGCGCATGAATTTTATGACCCGAGATGGTTAATAAATCAACACCCAATTCTTTTACATCCAATTTAATTTTACCACAAGAAGCAACCGCATCGGTATGAAAATAGATATCATAATTTTTTAAAATCTCCGAAATTTCTTTTATCGGTTGTAAAGTTCCCACTTCATTATTAGAATGCATTACCGAAACTAAAATGGTCTCTTTTTTTATTGCCTTTTTGAGATAATCAATATCAACAATTCCGTATTCGTCAACCGGTAAAAAAGTAATCTCAAAGCCAAAATCTTTTAAGGCTAAACAGGAATTTAAAACTGAAGAATGTTCAATTGCCGAAGTGATTATGTGGTTCCCCTTATCACGGTTGGCAAAGGCAATTCCTTTTATTGCCCAATTACAAGATTCAGTGCCACCAGAAGTAAAGAAAATCCTATCGGGTTTTGTGTTCAAAGATTCCGCCACTTTTCTGCGCGCCTCTTCTATTGCTTCTCTTGTCTCCCGACCAAAAGAATGTAAATTAGAAGGGTTACCAAACTTTTCTTCTAAAAAGGGCATAATTGCTTTTACTACTTCTTTGTCAATAGGTGTGGTTGAATTATAATCTAAATAAACTCTTCTCATCTTACCTCCAATTTTCTATAAAGATAATAAAAAAATAATAATTTTTCAATTATTTTTTTCTTTGGTGGTAAATAAAAGAATGAAGATACCGACAACAATAAAGAAATCGGCAAAATTATAAGTAGGCCAACGAAGATTTTTAATTCCCATATCAATAAAATCAGTTACTTTGCCATAGATAATTCTTTCGCTAACATTGCCAATCGCTCCACCCAGAATAAGTCCGTAAGCCAATTGGTGGATTTTACTTTTACCTTTAAGACCAAAAAGTAAGAGTAAGATAAGCCCGATAATCGGCAAAATATAATGGAGTTTTTCTATTTTAAAAGAGATAGAAAAAATTCCGTAAGGGTTAAAAACTAAATAAAAACGGAGATAATCACCGATAATATTTAAACCTTGGGGATAATTTACCAAATAATTTTTGGCCCAAGATTTCGTTAAATAGTCTATTAAAAAGGCAAAGATGATTGTCAGAAAAAGAATTTTTTTATTTTTCAATGATTTTTTCTAATTTTTCTAAATCTTCTTTTTCAAAAACCCTTATCCGATAATGTTTGGCAAAATGAAGGGCATCTGCTGACAATTTCGGTAAAGCCACCAAGATGACATCGGCAGCATTAACATCGTAAGCCTTCGCATAAAGTTTGATAACTTCTTCCGCTGGTACCTCTTCTTCGGCAACGGCAAAACCAACGACAATTCGGTGTTCCAAAGGTCCGCTTTTTTTAGTAGCTAAAATATCAATCTCGTGTTCAGCGCCACTCCGACCATCAATTTTCACTCCTTCTTGGACTTCGTATCCCTGACTTTTGAGAAATTCAACAATTTTCTCTTTGGGTAAAGCTTTTGACTTAAGATTGCTTATTGCTTCTTCGTTTAGTTGATAAGAAAAAAGATAAATCTCTTTAAGATTTTCTTTTTCAATCTTAGCCCCACATTTTTGGCAGTGCCAAAATTCTTTCGGTTCTTTGAAATATTCTTCACAATCCTGGCATTGATAAAAGGCAGGATAAAATTTATAATCTTCTTCAATTATTTTTAATTCCTGGAGACATTTAGGACAACGCAAGTTTTTTCCGTCTTGAAAGGTTTCTAATCTCCCTAAATAACCGCAATTGTGTTCAATCGCTTTCATTTTTAAAACAAAAGCCGAACCACATTTGGGACAAAAGGTTTCGTATTTTAATTCGTCGCTATTACAGATTGGGCAGAGAAATAATTTCCCTTTAAAACTTTTTTTTAAATAACCTAAACGGGCAAGGTCTTCAATGAGATAAATAGTTGTCAATGGGGGTTTATTCAGAATCTCTTCGGCTTCCGGATAGCGATACAATTTTTCACAGGTGGGATCAAATTTCGGATTTAATTCACCATTTTTCTTTTCTATCAGCTGCTGGAAAAGTTTCCATATCCGTTCGTCTTTAAACATAAAATTCTCCGATAGATATTTTATTATAGTTTATTTTGAAGAAATGTCAATAAGAAAAGAAAAAAATATCTTTTTGAAATAAAAGGATTTAAAAAAATAAAAATTTTGAAAAGTTTAAGGTTATTTAATAATTAGATTCCAGAGCCCGTTTTCAAAAAATTCTTGATAGTATTTTTTCTGGTATTCCAAATTTATCTTTTTGTATTCATCTTCGCTTAGATTTTTTAAACCTTCTTCACCGTATTCTAAAATCATATCCCTTTCGGCTAAGCGCGTGATTAATAAATCCCAAAAAGTAATCTCGTTATATTCTTCAATTAAAGAGACGATTTCAACATCTTCTTTTAGGTTTTCGTATTCTTCTTTTAGATTTTCGTTTTTTATTAAGGTAAGAATCCGATCTTTTAACTCTTCAAATTTCTTTATTACTCTTTCTTCTTCCCGATGGGCATTAGCTAACCAGTTTCCAAGATAGAGTAGTTTTAATAGATTTTTTAGGTCTTCCTTACTTAAGTTTAACTGATACTCCATTTTTTCCTCCGTTTTATTTTTTTAAAAACTTCCATGGCGCCACAGGGATTTGAACCCTGATCTTCAGGTTGAGAACCTGATGTCCTAAACCAGGTTAGACGATGGCGCCAAAATAAAAATAGGAGTCGGCGAAGGGAACAATAAAATAAAAATGGGGATATAGTCCCCGCCCTTTTCCCTTGCCGACTCTCATAATAAAATATAGTCAAAATTTTTAAAAAATCAAGGGAAATTTTAAAATTCCTTTAATTTTTCTTTTGCCAATTTGGCTTCATTAGTATTCGGATATTCTTTAATTAATCTTTGAAAATATTCCTTGGCTTTATTTTTATTTTTTTTATTTAAATAAATTATCCCCAATTTATAAAGACTGGAAGGCAGTTTATTACCATTTGGATAATTCTTTATTACTTTTTCTAATTCAATTATTGCTCTTTCCGTATCACCCATAGACGCGTAACATTCGCCAAGCCAATATTGGGCATTATCGGAAAGTTCGCTATCAGGATATTTTTGTAAAAAGTTTTTAAAAGATAATATTGCCTGTTCGTATTCACCTCTAATCATATCTTGATAAGCCAATTGATAAAGCTCTTCTGCCTTCGTTTCATCATATTCTTTTAGCTTTAATGTCTCTTTTAAACCAATGGTCTCTTCAATCTTTTTTCTTCTTACTTTATAAATTTCTTGCTGAGTTTCTTGTAAAAGATTATAGATTGCTTCTAAACGGTCATTAATTTTATTTAATTCTAAAAAGATATCGGCTTTTAATTCTTCTATTGCTTTTCTATTTTCTTTTTGAATTATTTTAGTCCGAATATTAAGGGTATCAATTAAAGCTTGACGGTAAAGAAATTTTTTATAGCCGGAACAAGAAAAAAAGAAAATAAAAAGAAAAAAATAAAAGCGCCACTGGAAAAGAGAAAAAATCTCCAGTGGCGCCATCCTTTTCATTATTCTTTTACTTTAAATTCACAGCGCCGATTCTTCCAGTATTCTTTTGGGTCAGTAGTTACTAGTCTTTCCTCACCGTAGCTGATAGTCTCTATCCTGTCGGGTGAGATGCCCAATTTTACTAAGTATTCTTTTGCCGCATTAGCTCTTCTTTGACCAAGGCCAAGGTTATATTCATTAGTACCGATGGGACAGCAATGACCTTCAATAATAATTTTTACTTCCGGATATTGTTTTAAGACTTCAGCATTCCTTTTCAGAATTTCGGCATCCCCCGGACGAATATCATATTTATCAAAATCAAAATGAATAGTTTCTAAAACAAGCTGTGGTTTTTCTGGTGGTGCCGGTTTTTCAACTTCTTCCTCCGGCGGTGGCGGAATTACCTCTTCTTTTACTGCCTTTTTGGGACAACCAATAAAGAGAATACCGAATAGAAAACCAATTAACATTATAGTTAATATTTTCTTCATACTATCCTCCTTTTTTACTCAAAAATATTTTTAAATATTTTACCATTTAATTTTTTAAAGTCAAGTGATAATTACTTATATTTTTTACTTTCAAACCGCACACAAACCAATGCTAAACCTTCGGAAAAGGAATAGGCATAATCAAAAATGGGATTGATGACCAAATTTCCTTTCTTGTCAATAAAGCCCCATCTTTCCCTTTTCTCGCCACCAATATTTACCGCGGCAATCCCTTCCGAAAAATCCCAAGCATTATAAAATTGAGGATTAATAACAAATTCCCCATTATGATTAATAAAGCCCCATTTTTCGGCTACCCTTACCAAAGCCATTCCTTCGGAAAAATGGCGCGAAGCACTAAATTGAGGTTTAATAACTGTCTCACCAGTTTTATTAATAAAACCAACTTTGTAATTGATTTTAATGGGTGCCAAACCTTCCGAAAAGATATAGGCGTAATCAAATTGCGGTTCAATAAGAAAATTGCCTTTCTTATCAATAAATCCCCATTTTTTATTAACCTCTACTGCCGCCGCTCCTTCGTTAAAAGCCCAAGCAAAATCAAATTTTGGTTCAATAACAAATTCTCCGCGAAAATTAATAAATCCCCATTTTTCATTCAATTTTACTGCCGCTAAAGAGTCTTTGAAATGCCAAGCCTTTTCAAACTTCGGTTCAATAACTACCTTTCCGTTTCTATCAATAAACCCCCATTTAAAATTTATTTCAATTGCTGCGAACCCTTCGGAAAAATGCCAAGCCCGGTCAAACTGGGGATTGATAACAAATTTTCCTTTTTCGTCAATATAACCCCATTTTTTGCCAATGCGAACACCGGCTAAACCTTCGGAGAAGCGTCCACCGTTATCAAAATTGGGATTAATAACAAATCTCCCGGTTTTGTCAATATATCCCCATTTTTCGATCATTACTATATTCCTTTTTCATCTATTTATTAAATTATACTATCTCCCAAATTTTTTGTCAATCTCAGAAATTTCAAACTTAATAATTGTCGGTCGACCGTGGGGACAGAAATAAGGGTCAGCACAAGAAAAAAGTTGGTTTACCAATTTTTCCATTTCCCTTTCGTTTAATTTTTGATTGGCTTTTATCGCTCCTTTACAAGCAATTAGTTTGGCATAAATCTCTTTTCTTTTTTCATAGGTTGACTTAGTAATCTCGCGGTGATTATAATAAATTTCTAAAAGCAATTCCTTTAAATCTTCTTTGGCAAAAAAGGTATCTGCTGGTATTGATTTTATAGCAACGGTATTTTCGCCAAAGATTTGGATATCCAATCCCAGATTTTCTAACTCTTCTTTTAGCTCTTGGATAATTAAAAATACTTCCGGTTTCAATTCAATAAGAATGGGAAAAAGTAAAGGCTGGGAAATTTTTTCTTGGCTTTCATTTTTCATTAGATTTTCAAAAAGAATTCTTTCCGAAGCTGCGTGTTGGTCAATGATACAAAAGCCACTTTTTATTTGGGCAAAGATATATTTATTATGAAGTTGCCAAAAAAGTTTTTTCTCTTCTTCAATTAGGGGTTCTTGAAAGGTGGTTACTATTTCAGAGATTTCGCTAAATTCCACATCCTTTTCAATCTTCAATTTTTCTCTAATTCCCTGGGTGATAAAATCGTAAAGGAATTTTTCGTCAATAAATTTAACTTCTTCTTTTGTGGGGTGAATATTCACATCTAAAAACTCGGGTGGGGTTTCAATAAAAAGGATAAAATTAGGGGTTCTTCCCAAAAGTGTGCCGCCATAACCATCATAGATTGCCTTTTTTACTACGGTACTTTTTACTGGTCGGAAATTGAAAAATATCATCTGGACTTCTGCTGGTGAAAAAATCTTTTCCGGCAAAGAAATAAAACCGTAAAGAGTCAAATTGGGATTTTCAAAGAAAATTTCGGTAAGGGAAGAGAAAGCTTCGGGTGTGAGAAGCATCTCAACTCTTTCTTTAATTGAGTTTGCCGGTGGATAGTTAAAAATAATCTTATTTTCACTTTTCAATTGAAAAGAAACCGAATAATTACTTACTAAGTAATTTTTTACCACTTCGGTGATTAATCTTAATTCTTGATAAGAACTTTTTAAAAAATTTCTTCTTACCGGATAATTATAAAAGAGTTCCTTCACATAAACGGTGGTTCCTTTTTTTCTGACTATCGTCCCTTCTTCAACAATTTTATTATCTTTTACTTCAATATAATAACCTTCACCATCACTAACACTCGACTCCAGCCTTAAAATACTGCAGGCAGCAATAGCGGCTAAGGCTTCACCGCGAAAACCGTAGGTTTTAATCCTTTTTAAATCTTCAATAGCTTTTAATTTAGAAGTGGAATATCTTTCAATGGCTAAAAATAGTTCCTCCCTCGTCATTCCTATACCATCGTCACTAACTTTAATCAATTTTTTCCCGCCGTCCTTTACCTCAATAACAATCTTTTTACTTTGGGCATCTAAGGAATTTTCAATCAATTCTTTTACACAGGAAGCGGGGCGAAAGATTACTTCACCACAAGCAATCTGGCGAATAACTTCTTCTTTTAACTTTTCAATCATCTTCCAAATCGTATTTCATTCCGTCAGAAACTGCAATCACCTTAATGGTATTCTCAAATTCCTTATTCAGCTCTTCGGCAATCAGCCAAGGTTTTTTCCTGATCATCTGCATACCGAAATGAGTTAGAAAGCAGACTTTTGGTTTTATCTCTTTAATTAAAATCTTGGCATCAGCTAAACTTAAATGGTCAAGTTCTGATGGTTTTTCCCGCACCACATTTAAAATTAAAATCTCACTTTCTTTATAAGCACTAATCAAACCTTCAAAAAACTTGGTATCAGCAATATAACCAATTTTTAATTTATTGGTTTTAAAAAGAAAACCATAAGTCTCATTTCGGTGCTGATGTCTTATTGGACAAGAAAAACTTAAACCATTAAGTTGATAAATTTCTCTTTCTTTCAAAATTACAATCTTTTCCAAATAACTCCTTAAATAACGATAAACAACCGGGTCGTCACCTTCCAAGGCATCATAAGGAGCGAAGAGAATACCCCTTTTTTCAGTTCCGCCAACAGTTATTGCTTCAATAATATTATTAATATCACCCGAATGGTCTAAATGTTTATGGGAAAGTAAAACCGCATTTAAACTGGTGGGCGAAAGTTTATGTTTAGAAGAGACAATTCTTACCAAAGAGCCGGGTCCGGGATCAATCAACAAATTTTTATTATTCACCTCTAACCAAATTCCGCCAGAGGCCCTAATTTGTTTAAAAACAACAATTCTTGCTCCACCACTTCCCAGAAAAATAATTCTTCCCACAAAATATTATAAAAAAAGAATAAAAAATAATCAAATTGGTTGAATTTTGTTATGAGAAAAGAGAGCATATTTTCTTTTTGTAAGGGGTTATCAAAGGGAAAAAGAAGAAAAAAAGGATAATAGGCTTTTTAAAGATAAGATTTACAAATTGGAGAAAATAGAAAAAGTAGGCATTTCCTGAATTGTTTTTTCAATCACCAATTCTAAATTCTTTTTGGCATAAAATTAAAAATTTGTTATTAAATAGATAAGAGGACAGAAAAGAAGTATAATCCCTGACATTATGGGGTGCTATATATTATTAACCCAGACGGAACGGGTAAAAGATAACTTACTTTTTCTTTCTACAAATGTTGAATTTTGGCATAAAAAATGTTAAAATGTTGCTTATGAAAAAAATTAGTAGATATTTACTTTTCTTTTTATTCTCCTTTTTATCTTATGGAAAGGATTTTATAAAAGAAGGTTATTTAATAATTGTTCCTGATGAATTTTATAATGAAATCCTTCCTTTAGTCAATTGGAAAAGAGAACTTGGTTATTATGTTTTTTTAAAAAAGAAATCCGAGGTTGGCAATACTAATATTGCGATTAAAAATTTTATCAAAAGTTTTTATGATACTACGAGCATTCCTTTAAAATTTTTGCTTTTGTGCGGAGCGATAAATAAAATTCCGGCTTTTACCATCCAAGGAACTTCTTTAGTTACTGATAATACCTATGGTTGTATGGATAACGATTATCTTCCAGAAATTTATGTTGGTAGACTACCAGCAAGCACCGTGCAAGAACTTTCCATAATGGTTTCTAAGATTATCTATTATGAAAAAGGGCTGCAAAGGGATACCAATTATTATAAAAGGGGATTAGCAGTAGCCACTACTTATGTTGGTGGCGCGGGAACGAGAGCAATAAGTGCCTTAGAAACCAAAAGGTGGTGGCGGCAATTACTTTTAAATAATAGTTTTTTAGAAGTAGACACCATTTTTTATGACTTGCCACCTTACCCAACAACCGATTCAATTAAAAATGCGATTGAAAGGGGTGTTTTGTATATTAATGGTCGGGGCTGGGGAAATTATGAAGGCTGGCATTATCCACGATTTTATCGGGAAGATGTTTATAATTTACAAAATACCAATAAATTACCGGTTATCTTCTCCTTCTATTGCGGTACTGGAAATTTTAATGCCAATCCTTGTTTTGGTGAGGTCTTTTTAAGAGTAGGACAGCCAAATAATCTTGCTGGTGCTGTTTTATTTTTTGGCCCTTCTTATGCCGGAACCTCAACGCGATTTAATAATTGTTTAGATGCCGCTATTTTTAAAAATATTTTTGATAATTCCCCAGAAGAAAAAAGAGCTGGGGAAGTGATTTTAAAAGGTAAAATTTTGTTTTTAAACTCCTTTCCCAATCTTAAGGATAGTCAGGAAAAGAGAATTCATTTTGAAACTTATAATATTCTTGGTGATCCCAGTTTAAGATTATGGACGAAATTACCAAAAAATTTGAATGTCTCTTTAAATATTAATGCTTTAAGAATTGGTAATAATTACTTAGCTTTAAATATAAAAGATGAAAATAATCAGCCAATAAAAGATGGCAAAGTTATTATTTTAATTGATTCTCTTCCTTTGGTTAAGAAAAGTGATGAAAATGGTAATGTCTATTTTCCTTTAAATCTTTCAGAAGAAGGAAGGGTAAAAATTACGGTAAATGTAAGGGATTATTATTTATATCAATGTTCTTTGCCAGTTTTAAGAAACGAAAGAAATCTTTCTTATTTTTCCCATCGGGCTTTAAACAATTATTTTAATACTTCCTGTTCTCTTTATCTCTCTGTAAAAAATTATGGAAACTTTGAGGAAGAGGATGTCTCGGTTACCATCTATTCGCTTTCGGAAAATTTGGTAATTGAAGATTCAATAAAAAATTATGGTCAAATTTTAGTTTCGGAAGTAAAAGAAGGTGGCCCATTTATTTTAAGGATTTTAAGACCAAGTGAAGAAAGTTCGTTGATTTTAGTAAGAATAAATTCTTCTTCTGGCAATTATTATTCCCTTTTTGCTTTTAATCCCAATACCCCGAATTTCTCTTATAGTGCTTTTAGGTATTTTGATGGTAATAATAATATTATTGAACCTAACGAAGAAGGAAATCTTTATATCAAAATTAAAAATATTGGCAATTTTTTAGCTAATAATATCTTGGGTATTTTATCTTCAAAAACTAATGGTTGTTTAATGTTAGATTCGATAAGTTCCTACGGCCATTTTTCCCTTTTCGAAGAAAAAGAAAACTTGACCCCCTTTAGAATAAGGGTGCTTAACGATGTTCAAAGAAATCGGCGCTTAGTCTTCCATTTATATCTTTATGAAAATAATAGTTTTCTCTGTTCTTTGAAATTCGATTTATATACAGGAATAATTGACTCAACTGCCTGTTCCTTTTCTAATTCTTATCGATATTATGCCTACGAAGATATTGATTATTCTTATAATGAAAGACCAGCTTTCAATTGGCAGGAAATTGACCCGAATTTCGGTGGTCGGGGAATAAAAATTAATTTAAGAAACGATGATTGTAAAGTGATAAATTTACCTCCAAATTTTAACTTCCGTTTTTGTGGCGAACCAATTAATAAAATAACTGTTTCGGATAATGGGGTTTTGATTTTAGATTCCGTAAGATTTATTGATTTTTATAACTGGTCAATCTATCACCCCTTTGTTTATCAAAAATCTTTACTTATCTTTTGGGATGATTTTCATCCCGATACTTTAAATGCCAGTGGTGTCTATTATTATTATGATACTTTAAATAATACCTTTATTGTAGAATGGTCAAGAGTAAAACATATTCATGGTTTTATTTCTCCCCAAATTGGAGAAGACCAAACCTTCCAAATTATTCTTTTTGATAGCCACCGTTATCCCACAAAAACCGGTGACGGAGTAATAATCTTCCAATATCTAAATGTTTTTGACGATGATACCTTTCACAATTATTCAACAGTGGGTATAAGGGAAAAAGACTATTATTCTTATTCCAGTGGTCTTCAAGTAAAATTTGGTGCTGATTACGAGATTACTTTTGGAAATATAAGAAATAACAAAATAATAAAATTTACTCCTAATCCACCTGATACCTATACGGTAATAAAAGAGAAGGAAAAAGTTTCGCTGGTTTTAAAAAAGCATAAAATTTTTGATTTGATTAAAAATGAAAAAGATGTGGAAATTTATGATATTACTGGTAAAAGATGTGATTTAAAAAAAATTAAAAATGGCATTTATTTTGTTGTTATCAGAAAGGATATTTTATTAAAGAAAAAGATTGTTTTAATTAAATAAAGGAGGTCTTATGGTGCAATTATTGCTTTTAATTACTTTAATTAATTATCCGGTTTATCACGGTTGTGCAACTGCTAAAAATACTCCTTATGTGTGGGTTTGCGAAAAAGAGAGTGCCTATATCTATAAATCTTTAAACTACGGTCGGAGTTTTTTAGAGCCAATAAATTTTACCTACCGCTATCTCTTTGATATCTTCGCCTTAGATTCTTTAAATCTTTGGCTTTGTGGCGAAGCTGGTTATATCTGGTATTCTTCTGATGGCGGTGAAAATTGGTTCCTTCAAAATCTTGGTGGTTCAAAATTTGTAACCCGCATTTTCTTTTTGAATGAAAATTATGGCTGGGCGGCTTGTGGTGAAGCAATTGTTTTATTAACTACTAATGGCGGTGAGGAATGGCAACAGATTATTTTACCAAATCCACCTTTTCCTGCCCGGGAGGTAGATTTTTATGGTGTCCATTTTATAAATGAAAATATTGGTTATCTTACTGCTGGCAGATTCCCCGAAGGAGATTCTTTTCGTTTAGGGCAAGGTTACATTGCCAAAACTACTGATGGTGGTTATACCTGGCAACTACTTTTAAGAGATAGTATCTATGACTTTTTTGATGTCTATTTTTTAGATGAAAATCGTGGTTATGTTTGTGGTGGTTGTGATACTAATTTTTCTGGCATTATTCTTTATACCGATAATGGCGGCAGAAATTGGCAATATATAGAGGTTCCAGGAAATTATTTACGGGCAATGACAAAAATTGGCAACAAGATTTTTGCCTGCGGAATGTTTGGTACTATTGTTTATAGTGAAGATGGTATTAATTGGCAGCGGGCAGAGACACCACCTTGTTCTACCCTTTTTGATATCTCTTTTTCTGATTCTTTAAATGGCTGTGCGGTTGGCAGCCAAGCCATATTATACACCAATAACGGTGGTAGAAATTGGTACTTTTCTTCAATAGGAATTAAAGAAAATAAGGCTTCTTTTTTTAAAATTAATTTTAAAAAAGATAGAAACCTTTTTAATCCTATGGGTCAGAAAGTTAATTTTATAAAGAGAGGAATTTATTTCTATTACCAAAATAAAAAAATTATTAGATTTATTACCCGATAATAACCTTTAAGGAGACGGTATAGGAGGCTATTCCCTGAATACCTTCTTTTCTTTGGAATTCTGTTTTAAAATCTTGAATTTTTTATATTTTTATTTTTATAATATAACGAAAAGAAGATGGTTTTATTACCGCTAATTTTGATATTTGGTATAAAAATTGTAATATTATTCACTTGGTATGGAGAATGAAGATGTTGGTAAATTTGTTGCTAAATGAGAAAAAAATTATACAAAAGGAGGTTAAAAGATGAAGAAATTGATATTCTTTTTATTTTTAACTATTGTTTTTGCTCAGGAAGGTGCTCGGTATCTAATTATTACCTATGACAATTTTGCGCCGGTCATAAAAGAACTTGCTGATTGGAAGACAAAAAAGGGTGTTTTGGCTAAGGTGGTGAAATTAAGTGAAATTGGTGGTAATAATGTGACTCTTATTAAAAATTATATCTTAAATGCCTATAATAATTGGCCAATAAGACCGGAATATGTTTTATTTGTTGGTTATCCAAATTTGTTAACCAGTTATTACGATCCAACTTATCGGATATATACTGATAATTGGTATTGCGATGTAAATAATGATAATAAGGCTGATATTCCTTATGGTCGTTTTCCCGCAAGAAATATAAAAGAATGTTCATTAATGGTTAAAAAGACAATAGCTTATGAAAAATGTTTTACTTTTTCAATAGATACCTTATGGTTAAGAAAAAGTTGTGGCATTGTTAATGAAGGTGGTGATAGTGATGATACTATCTATTGGAACGATATTAGACTTTTTGCTCAATATTGGGGTTCTTCTTTATATTTTTACGATTCATTAAGTAGATTAAGGGGTAATAATGCTAATGATGTGATAAATAGGGTAAATGAAGGAAGAGGATTTGTGGTGTATCGGGGAAGCGGTGTCGGTAATTGGTACTCACCATTTAATGTGAATCCTTATCAAACAAATAATAATCTTAAATCACCGATTATTTTATCAATGACTTGTCAAACAATGAGTTTAAATAGTGCCTTATCAGAGACTACTTATGTGGGTCAAAGATGGTTATGGGCAGGAACTTATGATGCGCCCAAAGGTGCGGTCGCCTTTTTTGGCAATACCCATTCGGATGTGAATGTTGCCCGAGTAAGAAGTTGCGGTTTAAGGGCCTTTATAAAAGAATTATTTATTAAAAAGAATAATATCTTAGGTAAATGTTGTCTGAAAGCCAAGGATACCATGTATCTTTGGAATTTTGCTGATGGTGTTGGTTTCAATCTTTTTGGTGATCCAGAACTAAATATTTATACCGAAACCCCAAAAATTTTAAATGTCTCTCATCCAGCTTATATAATTAGGCAACCCCAATCTTTTTTAGTAAGGGTCTTAAGAAGCGGACAAGGCTTAGAAAGTGCTTTTGTTTGTATTAAAAAAGGCGATTCTTTACCTTTTGAAATTTATCAGTATGGTTATACTAATAATCAAGGCGAAATAACTTTTTCTCTTTCGCCACAAACAACCGGAATTATTGAAATTACTGTTACTTATAAAAACTCTTTACCTTACGAAGGTATTTGTGAAGTTATACCAGGGAGCGGTGCTTATCTCACTTTTGATACCTTACAAATTCTTGATTTTCCACCTTTAGGAAATGGTGATAACAAAATAAATCCTGGAGAAACAATTTTAATGAGGGTAGGAATAAAAAATATTGGCAATGAAGTCGCTAATAATGTTACGGGAATTTTAAGGTCAAATTCATCAGAAGTTTTAATTTTAGATTCCTTTTCTTCTTACGGAGATATCCCACCCCAAGAAACAAGATTTAACGAAACTAATTTTCGACTCTATATTTCTCCTTATTGCCAATCTTCTTTCCTTTCTTTTTCTTTAAATCTATCTGACGAGAATAATAACAATTGGCAAATTTATTTTAATTCTCCCGTTTATAAAGGAAAGATAAGTTTTTTGAGTTATTTAATTAAAGATACCTTTCCTTTGGGAAATAATAATCAAAGATTAGACCCTGGCGAAGGAGCAATTTTTATTATCACTTTAAAGAATGAAGGTAACGCCGAGTTGCAAAAAGTTTATTGTAAATTAAAAAGTGAAGATACCCTTTTAAGGATAAGTGATTCCTTAGGAAGTTTTGGGGAAATCCTTGTCAATCAAGTAAAAAATAATAATTCTGACCCCTTAGGTTTTTATTTATCACCAATAGTTTTTGCTGGGCGAGATTTTCGTTTAAAAGTTTATGTTTTTGGTAGTAGCCATACTTACGAAGTAAAAGATTCTTTTTTAATTATTCTTACTTGTGGTGAAGCCACTACCACTTTACCCACTGGTCCTGATTTTTATGGCTATTATCTTTATGATAATACTGATATCTCTTCTGGTCGGGCACCAACTTATAATTGGATTGATATTAGAAGTATTGGCACTCAGATACCGGGTGTTTCCGAGGCAAACGATACCACCGTAACAATACCTTTACCTTTTAGATTCAAATTTTATGGTAATTTTTACGATTCAATATCTGTCTCTTCTAACGGTTTTCTTTCAATGGGGAGAACAAATTACCGTGCACCCGATAATCTCCATTTGCCAAATACCGAACTTCCTCTCAACATAATTGCTCCTTTCTGGGATGATTTGAGTACTATAAGAAGGATGCAAAACGATCCAGTTATTTATCAATACTATGATGCTAACAATCACATTTTTATAATTGAATTTTATAATCTTTACCATACGAATGCTACCAATCAAAGAGAAACTTTTGAAGTTATCTTTTATGACCCAAATTATTATCCCACACCTACGGGCGATGGGGAAATAGTTTTTCAATATAATACCGTAAGTAACGCTTTAAGCAATACAGTTGGTATTCAGAATAATAACGGTGGAATTGGGTTAACTTATCTTTTTAATGGCAATTATCATCCTACTGCCAGTCAAATTGTTGGTGGTCGGGCAATAAAGATTACTACTAATATGCCTAATTTACCCTCTTTGCCTTTTGTTACTTTAGAAAACCTAAGTTTTAGCGATTCTTTAGGAAATAATAACGGCATTATTGAAATTGGCGAACCAATTTTATTAAGAATTGCTTTAAAAAATTCAGGGACCCAAGGAGCTAATAACTTGATTGCTATTTTACAAAAGAGGGATAATGAGTGTTTTATTAATGAATCAATATTTAATATTGGTAATCTGGCAGTTGGCGAAATAAGAAACAATTATTCCCACCCTTATCTTTTTGTGGTTAGCAATAATCCCCAAGACACTGTTTTGGAATTTCTTTTAAAAATTCAAGGGGATAATTATCAAAGCGGTATCTATTTCAATTTAGGAATAGCCCAATTTTCAATAGTTTTAGAAAATAAAAATAATCAAATTAAAATTTTGCCAACGATTTTAAGAAAAGAAAAAATAAAAGAACTTTTGGATAACAAAAACGAAGTTTTTGATTGTTTGGGAAGGAGATCAAAGTTAGCTGAGTTAAACCGCGGTATCTATTTTGTTAAGAAAAAGAACAAAAGGAAGATATTATTGATTAGATAATTTTTTTAAAAAATTAAAATTAATCATCCAAGATTTTGAAGAAAAAAAACAATAAATAAATTTCTATAAAAAGATAATTGTAATTTATAAAAAAATCAGCTATAATTTCCAAGAGTGGAAAATTTAATACCGGAAGATTTTTATTTAACCTTTTCGCAAAAACTTTTTATCAAAGAAACTATTATTATCCTTTCTCTTTTTGACAATGATGTTGAAAATTTAATTAAAAAGAAAATTTTAGAAATAAAAGAATTGCCTAAAGATAGAATTTATAAGGGAAAAGAATTTTTTACTTATATTTTAAATTTGCGTTATCCGATTTTATCAAAAAAATGGGGGCTTTTAAAAAAATACCAACTTCCCAAAAATTTAGAATTTGATGAAGAAGAATATCCCTTTAAGGATGAAATAAGAGCAATCATTAACACAATTTAAAAATGAAAAGAAAGATTGTCTTTGTAAAAAAATATGATTATGGTAAAGGGGTTTTTGATTTAGGCGATTATATTATTTCTTATGCCAGTTCCTGCCATTTTGGTTGTGAATATTGTTACTTAAAGTATGCTAAAGTTCCTAAAAAGATTGTTGTTTATGATAATTTGGAAGTATTAGAAAAAGAGATAAAGGAACTTTTTTCCACTAGTGAAGAAAAGAGATTTTATTTTAATTTAGGAGAAACTACCGATGCTTTCTTAAGTGAAAAGCACCTTTCAATAATTGATAAGATTAGCGAAATTATTGAAAGAAACGCTTTGGTTTATAAAAAACAGGCAATTTTAGAATTGCGGACAAAAACTGAAAATATTTTCTGTTATTCTTTGAAGAAAAAAGAAAATTTAATTTATGTTTATGCCGTAAGTTTATTGCCCGAAGGAGTAATAAAAGAATTTGAAAAAAGCACTTCTTCTTTAGAAAAAAGAATAGCTACAATAAAAAAAGCCCAAGAACTTGGTTTTTTAATTGGTTTAAGGTTTGAGCCAATAATTTTATATCCCGTTTTGGGAATTACTTATGAAGCTGTTTTAACTTCGCTTAATAATCTTATTTCCGAATATCAAAAAATTTTTACCAAACTAAAGGAGATTTTAGATTTAAGATTTTTGTCAACAATTAGTTTGGGAACTTTGAGATTAACAAAAAGCCAATATAAAGATTTAAAAGAAAGAAAAAGCAAATTGGCTTTTTTTGAAATGGTTTTGTGCCCCGATAAAAAATATCGTTATTCCCGGCCAATCCGGGTTTTTATTTACAAAAATTTAATAAAAAAACTAAAAGAAATCTTTGATGATAAAATTATTGACAAAATTTATTTGACTACAGAATTTCCTTATATTTGGAAAGCCGTTGATTTACCTCTTAAAAAACTTATTGATTTTTATTGACATTTAAGAAAAAAATTTTTATAATTTTATATAAATGTTTTTAAAGATTTTTTTCTTAACAAAAAAAAATTTAAAAAGGAGGAATTAATGAATATTAAAAAAATGGGGTTTCTTTTAGTATTATTTTTTTCTTTAATTTATCCCCAAAAAAATTCTAAACCTTTCTTACAAGATGGTGAGATTCTGCCTTATGAAGGGACGATGAAAAAAGCCTATATAGCCCGGGTTCATTATTTGGATGCGGATGGTGACCGACCGGCAAAGATTTTTGTTTATATTGATGGTGTGCCTTATCCTTTGAAATTAAAAAAAGGAAGTCCGGCCAATGGTTGGTATTACAGTTCAAAATTAACTCTACCACCAGGCGAACATAAATATTATTTTTATTGTGAGGATGGTCACGGAAAATCCGACCGTTATCCGCGATACGGGGAAAAAACCGGTCCGATTGTTGGTATCCACAAAAAATTAAATAGAAAATCAAAATTACAAAAAGGTGGTGTTTATTTTGAAGAAGGAGAAGAAGGTAAAAATTTTATCTTTAAAGTAGATTATTGTGACCCTGATTTAAAGCCTCCCAAAGCGGTAATGGTAATTGTTGATGGACGAGCCTATCCAATGGAACTTCATAAAGGAGAAAAAGCAAATGGTACTTATATTAAAAGATTAAAATTGGAACCGATGAGACATGGGTATTATTTTATTGCTATTGATGATAAGGGTGAGAAGATTGCTTTACCCGAAGAAGGTTATATTTCGGGTCCAATGGTTTATGAGAAGGAAAATACTTCACCAATGTTGACTGATTGCAAATTGGTGCCGGAGTTAGGCAGTCCCAATACAAATTTTGTTTTTTCGGCTTTTTACAAAGATGAAGATTTCGACCCTCCAGCAATTATTCAAGTCGTAATTGATAATATTCCTTATGATATGAAATTAGTAAAAGGTAAAAAATATTACGGAATTTATGAATTTAAAAAGAAATTTTTAGAAGGTAAATTTTTTAAATATTATTTTTATTGTGAAGATGGCAGAGGTGGCATCCGGCGTGTTCCCGAAAAAGGGTTCTTTTACGGACCTTTTGTAACAAAATAAAAAGGAGGAAGGAATGGATAAAAAGAAAGCCTATCTTTCATATTTGCTTCTTTCACTCATTGTTTTTTTTAGTATCGGGTGTAAAAATAAGCCACCAAATAAGATAAAAGAAATTATTGCTCCCCAAAATGCCTATCGGTATGCGGCGGTAGAGATTCAGTTGTCAACTACTGACCCAGAAAAGAATGATATTTTCTATGTAGTTGATTGGGGAGACGGAACCATTGATACGACTGAAGAGAGTTTTGCCAGTGGGGAAACCGCAATTGTTGCCCATCGTTATATTAATGTTGGTACTTATCAAATTAAAGCGACCGCTAAAGATGATAAGGGGAATTTGCAAAAAGAATGGTCAGCACCAAAATCAATCGAAATTTTACCTAATGAAAAACCGACAACGCCGGTAATTAGTTGTGAATATTCTTCGGCGGCTAAAAATGCCTTGTTATATTTTGAAGCTACTGCTACTGATCCGGATGGTGATTCCATTTCCTTTCAATTTATTTGGGAAAAGGGAAGAAAATCGAATTGGAGTCAATTCGTTCCTTCCGGTGGTAAGATATTAGATACTTACCGCTTTAAAGAACCGAAGACTTATGATGTAAAAGTAGTTGCCAAAGATAAAAAAGGAGGTCTTTCTGATACTTCTCAGCCATTTACTATTACGGTTTTAGATGAAGGGTATGTGATAAGGAAATACCAAACAGCAGAAGAAGATGGTTTCCTCTCTTCTCCCGCGGAGATTGATGTCGCTGGAGAAAAATGTCTGGGTATCGGTTGTTCTGATTATGGTTATTTATACTTCTTCAAAATACCTACCTTAAGCGTAAAAACCAAAGAAAATAATTATGTCGGTCTTGCCGCAGATGCCTATTTCCAATGTACCGTTACTTGTGATAATTCTTTTGTTTATGCAGTTGAAGATAATGATATTGGCAATCATTTACATATTCTCAATAAATATGACCTTAAAAACTATTGGTATTATCCGGAACGAAATGAAACTACCCAAATAACCACAGCGGTTTGTGTCTTTGGTCAATATGCTGCTTTTGGTTGTAAAGATACTTTGGTAATTCTTGATGTTAGTAGCAAATCGGTTCATCGTAAAGTTTATATTGGTGCGGAAATTAATTCAGCGCCGGTAGAAAATAGTCAAGGAGAGATTATTTTTGGTGCCAACGACGGTAAATTATATAAAGTTACCCTTACGGGTGAAGTTAGCGTTCTTTATGATTTTGGCAATGCCAATCCTTTTGAAAATAATTCCCCCATTCTTGATAACAACAGGAATATTTATGTTGCTAATAAAAATATTATTATCTCTTTGACACCCAATGGTATTTTAAGATGGTGTGATACTTTAGAAAGTGAGATTGGGCAATTAGCCATCGGACCAGACAATTATCTCTATTTCGGTACTGATCAAGGTAAAATTTATGCCCTTTCTTTATCCGATGGAAAAATAAAAGCAAATTATCCAATAACTATCGTTGGTGCTAGTTTTCATAGTGCTCCCCTCTTTGCTCAAGATAATATTTTCTATATTTATAATAATGATGATGAAATACTCTATTCCTTAGAAGTATCTGGTAAAGTAAGATGGTATTGTGATGTTACCGAAGTAGTAGCAAAGACATTAGAAGAACCATCCGAACTTGTTTCTCCGATTATCGGTCCTGACGGTAATATTTATATTGGCGCTTCTGATGGAGTTTATGTGGTACAAGGAAGGGCAACTGGAACACCGTTAACCAATTCACCTTGGCCAAGATGGCGCAGAAATAATTGGAATACCGGAAGTCTACGATAAAAGAATTCTTTAAAAGGACAGGGAGGAAGTAATTACTTCCTCCCTTTTTCTTTTTATGAAAATAGAAAAATTAATTAAAGAAGCTTTAAAAGAAGATATTGGTAAAAAAGATTTAACCACTTTTTATTTAAAAAATAAGAATAAAATTGTTAAAGCGAAGGCAATTGCTAAAGAAGAGGGATTACTCTGCGGGATAAAGATTTTTAAAAAAGTCTTTTTAACTTATGATAAAAATATAAAATTCCCCTTTTCTTTAAAGGATGGAAAGGCTTTTAAAAAAGGAGAAGTTCTTTGTGAAATTGTTGGCAAAGCCGGTTCAATTTTAACTTGTGAGAGAGTGGCTTTGAACTTTTTACAAAGATTATCCGGGATAGCTACTTTAACTAATAAATTTGTTAAAAAAATTGAAAAATATAAAGTAAAGATTCTTGATACCCGGAAAACAACCCCCCTTTTAAGAAAGTTAGAAAAATATGCGGTTAGAATTGGTGGCGGTTATAATCACCGGCTTTCTCTTGATAAAGGGATAATGATTAAAGATAATCATAAAAGAGTTGCTGGTTCATTAGAAAAGGCTATTTCCGAGATAAAAAGGATTAAAAGAAAAGTTCCTTTTATCTGTGAAGTGGAAAATTTAGAAGAATTTATTATTGCCCAAAAATTAGGTGTGAGATGGATAATGCTTGATAATTTCCCGATTGAAAAAATAAAAGAAGCCGTAAAAATAAGGAAAAAGGGAGTGAAAATAGAAGTCTCGGGAGGAGTAAATTTAGAAAATATAGAGAAGATTGCTCAAACTGGTGTTGATTATATTTCTATTGGTAGTCTTACCCATTCGCCGAAGGCAATAGATATCTCTTTAGAAATTGAATAAATGAGAAATAAAAGAATTGTTAAAATCGGTGACAAATTAATTGGCGGTGAAGAAAAAATTTTGGTTCAATCAATGACCAAATGTAAAAGTGAGGATTATTTAAGCCTTATAAGAGAATTAAAAAAATTAGAAAAAATAGGTTGTGAAATCTGTCGGATCGCAGTAAAAACTGACAAAGCAATAGAAAATCTAAAAAAGATAAAAGAAGAAAAGATTGTTAAAATACCTTTGGTGGCAGATATTCATTTTGATTATCGTTTGGCAATAAAGGCGATGAAAGCGAAAGTTGATAAAATTAGAATAAATCCTTTCAATATTAAAAAAGAGAAAGAGATAAAAGAAATTATTAAAGTAGCTAAAGATTTTAAAATTCCAATACGAATTGGTTTAAATGCCGGCGGAATAAGGGAAAGAGATGTTGCTATTGAAGAGACTATTTTAAAAAAATTAGAAGAGACGGTTAGACTTTTTGAAAGTGAAAAATTTTATGATATTGTCCTTTCGGCAAAAGTGAGTGACCCCCAAAAATTGATAATTATTTATGAAGAAATTGACAAAAAGTACCCTTATCCAATTCACTTAGGACTAACTGAAACTGGTTTACCCTTTGAAGGGGGAATAAGAAGCGCTGTGAGTATGGGGATTTTATTACACAAAGGAATTGGCGATACGATAAGGGTTTCCCTTACCGGTGACAGTACTTTAGAAGTTCTTGCTGGTTATGAGATTTTATCTTCCTTAGGATTAAGGGATGATTTGCCGATGATTATTTCTTGTCCAACCTGTGGCCGGTGTGAAGTCAATTTAGAAAAGATAGTTAAAGAGATAAAAAGGGAAATTTATAAATTAAATATAAAAAAGAAAGTAAAAATTGCGGTGATGGGTTGTGAAGTTAATGGTCCAGGTGAAGCCAGTCATGCCGATTACGGTATTGCTTTTGGGAAAAATTCCGGTATAATCTTTGTTAAAGGAAAAATTGTTAAGAAAGAAAAATTGGAAAATATTATTAAAGAATTTTTAACATTTATTTTAAAGGAGGAAAAGAATGGCAAAGATTAAAGAGGTAATTAAAAGGGATGGCAGAATAGTTCCTTTTGAATTAGAAAAGATTGAAAAAGCAATTGAGAAGGCATTAATTGCCACTAATAATTATCAAGCAGGCTTGGCAAGAAGATTAGCCGAAAAGGTTTTGGTTATTTTGGAAAAAGATTTTGAAAAAGGTCTTCCTCAGGTTGAAGATATTCAAGACCGGGTAGAAAAGGTATTGATTGAGGAAGGTTATGCTGAGACGGCTAAGGCTTATATTTTATATCGAAAGGAAAGAGAAAAATTAAGGGAGATAAAAACCTTTTTAGGCGTTAAAGATGATTTAAAATTAAAATTAAACGCCATTACTGTTTTGAGGAATCGTTATCTTTTAAAAAATGAAGAAGGGGAAATAATAGAGACACCAAAGGAACTTTTTTATCGAGTAGCAAAGGCGATTGGTGAGGTTGACAAATTATATAAAGAGGATGAGAAAAAGACAATCGACCAATTTTTTATGATGATGAGGGAGTTGAAATTTTTACCCAATTCGCCAACTTTGATGAATGCTGGAACTGAACTGGGCCAACTTTCGGCTTGTTTTGTTTTACCGATTGAAGATTCTATGTATAGTATTTTTGAAACATTAAAAAATATGGCTTTAATCCATCAATCGGGTGGGGGAACCGGCTTTTCTTTTTCCAAGATAAGACCAAAAGGCGACATTGTAAAATCAACAAAAGGAATTGCCAGTGGTCCAGTTTCCTTTATGAAAGTTTATGATGCGGCTACGGAAGTAGTAAAACAAGGAGGAAAACGCCGAGGTGCTAATATGGGAATTTTAATTTATAACCATCCGGATATTTTGGAATTCATTACTGCTAAAGCTAAGGAAGGAGTTTTAACTAATTTCAATATTTCGGTGGCAGTAAGTGATGAATTTATGGAAAAGGTATTAAAAAATGAAGAATACGATTTAATCAATCCGAGAAACAACCTTGCGGTTGGTCGGCTAAAAGCTAAAAATGTTTTCGATTTGATTGTTACCCAAGCTTGGTCAACAGGTGATCCGGGATTAATCTTTATTGACGAGATAAACCGTCATAATCCGACACCCGCTTTAGGAAAGATTGAAGCCACTAATCCTTGCGGTGAACAACCACTTCTACCTTACGAATCTTGCAATCTTGGTTCAATAAATTTGGCAAAATTGGTAAAATATAAAAATGGTGAACCTTATTTCGATTGGGAAGAATTTAGAGATTTAATCCATTTAGCGGTTCATTTTTTAGATAATGTGATTGATGCCAATAAATATCCGTTAAAAGAGATTGAAGAAGTTACTAAAGGAAATAGAAAAATTGGTTTGGGAATAATGGGTTTTGCTGATATGTTAATAAAACTAAGAATTCCTTACGATAGCGAAGAGGCAATATTGTGGGCAGAAAAAATCGGTAAATTTTTAACTGAAGAGGCCAGAAGAAAATCGGTAGCAATCGGATTAAAAAGGGGTTCCTTTCCCAATTTTCAAAAAAGTATTTATTATAATAAATATCCTGCCTTAAGAAACGCCACGGTTACTACTATCGCTCCCACTGGTACTTTAAGCATTATTGCCGGCTGTTCCAGTGGAATTGAACCTATTTTTGCCTTGTCCTATATCCGGCAAGTTATGGGAGGCATAAGATTATTTGAAATCCAGGAAGATTTTGAAAGGATATTAAAAGAAAGAAATCTCTATTCAAACGAATTGATAAAAGAGATTTCTCAAGTTGGTTCCATAAGAGATTTTAAAAATCTGCCGGAAGATATAAAAAAAATCTTCGTTACCGCAATGGATATTTCGCCAATTTTTCAAGTAAAAATTCAAGCTGCCTTTCAAAAGTATATTGATAATGCAGTTTCTAAGACAGTAAATTTGCCACCCCAAGCAAGCTTAGAGGATGTGCGAGAAGTTTTTTTGACTGCCTGGCAATTGAAGTGCAAAGGAATTACTGTTTTTCGTTACGGAAGCAAAAAAGAACAAGTTTTCTATATTGCTCAACCCGAAACTGGTTTTTTAACTATTCCCGAAGATTATTCTGGTCCTTGTCCCAGCGGTGATTGTGTGAGCTAATTTTTGGGAAATTTTAGCAAAGCTTTTATAGCAATAATAATTGTCGTATAAAATATTGAGAAGATCAAACTGATAAGCCATTCTTTTTTTATTTCTTTCTTAGAAAAAAAATTTAAACTTCCTTTAAAAAGTAGAAGAATACCTAATAGATTTGTTAACCAATAAAAAATGATTGTTGCTAAAAAGAAAAATTTTTTATTTATTAAAGAAAACAAAAAACCAAAGAAATAGGCAATAGGAAGATTAATGAAAGCATCATTCCAAAAAGAAAAAGGGGATAAAAGATAGCCAATAAAAGCTAATAAACTACCTTTAATTTTTCTATTCAAAAATTTCTTTATGGAGGCGGCGGGAATCGAACCCGCGTCCGGAGTGTTTCGGGTTTAGGCTCTACATGGTTAGTCGGTTTATTTTTCTCGCAAGGTTCTTCGCCAACCGACAGGCAGAACCTTGCCAGTTGCCTTTTAAGATCCGGTCTTCCTTCGGCAACTAAAAGAAGACCTTAAGCATCCATTTTTAACCTCAACTTAGGTCGGATGCGAACCTAAGCGAGGCTGCTGCTTTTAATTAAGCAGCAAGGGCGTAACTACCAGTGTTGGCAGTTGTTTTTTCCTCTATTTTTTACGGTAAAATAGAGGAAAACCGCCATGCTCCTAAACCCTGCCATCACCCCGTCGAAACCCATTTCGCCCCCATATTTATAAATATAATTAAAATTAAAAAAAATGTCAATAAAAAACTATTTAATAATACCGAGCCAATCCCTTAAAAGAAAAGTGAGCCGGCCAATTAACAATGATATTCTTGCCATTACCGTATAACCAAAAGAGGCACCAAAACCAAGCATTATAAAAATAATACCTGAATAGGCAAGATGTTTTAAAACTCCTTTTCTTTCGGTAGAAAAAAAGAAATAGATGATGGTAGAAATAACGCCAAAAAAGATGATTATTGAAGAAATACCATTAAAGATATTAGTAAAATTACTTCTTTGTAAAATTGTGGCTTTAGCCTGTTCAATAATAGCGGCTTCAATTGTTCGGGGAATAGCTGCTCCCGCACCATAACCAATAACAAAGGCAATAGGAATTCTTACCAACCAAGATAAGCGAGGGATAAACCGGGTAAAATATAAGGCACCGATAAAGGCAAATATCAAAAGATATAGTTTTTCACCTTTTGATAGGGGGTTTATTAAACTGGGAACAATAATGCGATGCCAATAAAAAGTGATTGCGTAGCCATTGGTAATTCCTATAAAAAGATGTTCACAAAAGCGATAAAAAGGATTATCTTTATAAAGAAAGGAAAATATTCCCAAAGTTAATAAAGCCGCAATCCATACCCAAATATCAGTGCTCACTTTTTCTTTTTATAAAAATAGATAAAATTACCTAAAATGATTAATAAAATTATGGTAAGATGGGCGGTAGTCTGAGCAGACATTGCTTCGGTTGCTTTTCTTCTTCCTTTTATTTTGAAATTTTCTTCCACCAATTCTTCGTATTCAGCACCACCACGCATACCGGCAAGCAGTCCAGTTAATTGTCCAGAATTTAAATAGGGATAATAATCAGCGGCGGAAACCGCAGTAAAGCCGGCGCCAACTTTTACCCCAAAAGTAGTTTGGGCATAAGTGACATACCACATTGGTATTGCCGAACCAGAAATAGAAACAACGATACCGACATCCCGATAGTTTTTTATTTCTTTTAATAAGGGAAGGGTATCAGTCCTATTTCCATAATAATCCACGGGAAAGACCTTAGTAATACTTTCGCCCATTCCTAATAAAGGCACTAAGGGCGGTGTTTGCCAACCTAAAAAGACATAATCTCTTCCGTAAATAATGCTATCTTCATTATTAATTGCCTTTTCATTAAACTCTTTGGTTACTACTCTTAAGGCATCTTCCGCCAATCCCAAACCTAATAAGGTTAATGTTAAAACCCCCACTTTTATTTTTCTACAAAAAGCATGCCTTAATAAGGCAATAGTCATTGGTTGTAATTCGGCTTCCGTATCCGGAGTATAGTCAACAGAAATTAATAAGGCTTTATCTTTTGGTATCTTATCGATATAGTCAAATAAACTTTTTACTGGTTTCATTGGCAATGGTTTTAATTTAAAAGGTTTTAAAAGGGGGATAACGATTACTAAGGTTAAAATCAGATAGATATATTTTCTACTTACCGCCAAGCCAACCCCTTTCAATACCTAAAAGAATTTTTAACGATGTTGATAAGACACCTAAGGTAATACCGAATAACATTCCCCTTTTGGCAGCGGTATTAGGTACATCTAATATCCATTCGGAAATATAAAGAAGTTTTGGTAGCAGTCGGGCTATTGGTGGGACACTGGCAAGCATCACAATGAAAGCAGCTATTAATAACAAAACTGCTTCAAAATTTCTTGCCCGAAAAGCCCGAAAGGCAGCGGAGGCCATAAAATAGGCAAGCAAAGAAAACATTGTTGCTCCTAAGGGAATTGCCATATTCACATAAATTGTTTGAATATCAAAATTGAATTTACCAATCTGCATCTTAATTAATCCCTTTCCATCAATACCTCCAAAAAGACCAATAAAAGCAGTTAAAAAAAGACTGATTAAAGTAACATAACTATACTTAAAAAATTCCCTTTTTCTCTTTATTTTTTCTAAATGGTGACGGATAATACTGCCAACACCTAAAGCCAAAGAGAAGGCAAAAATTATTCTCAAAGCGGTATTTCGCCATTCATTATCAAAATCTTGAATAATCTTATGGGGAACATAATAGGCAACCATTCCCATTATTCCCATTATTAAACAGATAACCAAAGGTAGTTTTACTTTCATTTGATAACTAAATTAAAAATTAAGGCAAAAATAGAAGCAATAATGAGAAAGATTATTATTAAAAGTTTTCCGTAATCCTGACCTTTTAAAGAACCTAAAAGAATTGGTTCCTTAGAGAGATAAGCAGAAGCGGCGTACAATTCTTCACCAATTAAAGTATAATCACAGGCAACAATAAAAAATGGCAATTGGGTTATGGAATCGGTGGCGGCAATTTGGATTGCTTGCGTTTGGGCACCAGTTTCCGCCAAGATTAATGATTCGGCATAAAAATAACCACAAAAAAAATTGGTTGCTGGTCTTTCTCTCACCATAATACCGTCAACACCAGCCGCATAGGCAAATTGGGAATCAGTTAAATAAAATACTGAATCTTCCTTAAAGGCATCAGGCCGCCCCACACTGGTATAGGCCTCTTTTACCACTTCCCGAGCAACCGTAAAGACAATGGGATCACTATTAGGAACAATCAATTTTATATCATATTGGGCAATCTTTTTTGCCACTTCCCCTAAAATATTTAAAGCGGCAATTGTGGCTACATCGGACATACCACTTAAACCTGGGACAAATAAGACTGGTTTTCCCATCTCAGTTGCTCGACCAACCGCCTCTTCAACGGCACTTAATCCGGGAATCCTGCGGATAAAAAGTTCAATTTTTCTTGATTTTTTAATAAAATACAAAATTAAAAAACCAAAGATAAAAAATGATAACAAAACAATCAACTTACTTTTATTAAACCATTGGGGATAACTTCTTGCCCAATTAGAAACAAAAGAAAAAACCTTTATTTTTCCCTTTACACTTCCTACTTGATAACAATAACTTATTCCGTCAATAGTTTTATCATCAACAAATTGATTTCTCTTCGGACCAACAAAACCAATTTTATAAAAAGTATCTTCCTTTTCGCTTCTTCTTAATATCTCATAACCATCTAAAATTGAATCCGCAGGTGATAAATCCCAAGTGATTAAAATTTTATTACCACCATCATTAGGGTTATCAACAGCTTTTACATTTTTTGGTGGCTCAATTAAAAGCGGGAAAAGAAAAAACAAAACCATTTAAGAATTATAAAATCTCTTAATAAAAATTCAAGTTAAAAATATTTGACTTTAACCAAATATTAAATATAATTTTTAAAAACAACATTAAAAGGAGGAAAGATGAAAGCATCAAAAGAATTGTTGGAAATGTTAAATCAAGCAATTGCTCGGGAATTACAAGTATCTATTCAATATATGTGGCAACATGTCCAATGGAAAGGAGTTAAAGGTTTTAGTGTTAAAGATGAACTAAAAAAAATTGCCATTACCGAAATGAAACATGCGGAAGCTATTGCCGAGAGATTAGTTTATCTTGGTGGAGTGCCAACAACTAAACCTGAGCCAATTTTTGTTGGCAACACCTTAAAAGAGATGTTAGAACAAGATAAGAAAGATGAGGAGAACGCCATTATTCTTTACAAAAAGATAATCGAAAAAGCCCGGGCGGAAAACGATGAGACCACAAAAAGACTGTTTGAAAGCATCTTAGCCGATGAAGAAGAACATCACGATATATTTACTTCCCTTTTAGAAGAAATTTAAAACTTAAAGGAGGTTAAAAAATGAAAAAATTTTACTCTTTACCACCTTTACCTTATTATTTTAAAGATTTAGAACCTTATCTTTCCGAAGAACAGCTAAAAATCCATTACGAAAAACATCATCAGGCTTATGTGAATGGTGCTAATGCCATTTTAGAAAAACTGGATAAAAGTCGGGATGAAGGAAGTGAGATAGACATTAAGGCATTCCTAAAAGAACTTTCTTTCAATATTGGTGGCCATTTACTCCATTCTTTATATTGGTATAACCTTTCACCGGCCAGTAAAACTACCGAAATTCCTGAAGGGATAATCAAAGAAAAAATAGACAAAGAATTTGGCAATTTTGAAAGGTTTAAAAAAGAATTTATCAAAGCAGCACTAACCGTTGAAGGCTCAGGTTGGGCCTGTTTAACCTATTGTAAACAGACTGACCGACCAATTATTATGCAGGTAGAAAAACATAATACCAATGTCTATCCCATGTTTAGGATTCTTCTTGTCTGCGATGTCTTTGAACATGCCTATTATCTTGATTACAAAAACGACCGAGCAAAATATTTAGAAAACTTCTTCAAAATTATTAATTGGGAAGCAGTAAATAAGAGACTTTTAGAAATTTTATAAATTTTTCCTTTTTAATTTATCGCTTTGCGATTAAAAACCTACTTCTTACCTATCAAAATGGCAGAAAGAATAATGAAAAATTTTCCTTTTTTAATATCTTTTTTAATTTTCACCTATGGATTTTCTGACACTATTCCTAAGGAGAAAAATTATCGGACTTATTTTATTGTTAGCGAAGTTGCTCAAGGGATAACGGTTTATTCTTGGTTATTACCTTTCGGATTGGGATTAAAAGGTAAAGGAGCAGTTGCCTTAGGGTTATGGGCGCCCGCAATTTTTTTTATAGGCAGTTATTCAACAAAATATGTAAAAAGCGAAGGAACTCCTTTACAATGTTTTTTTGGTGGAATAGGCGGGATGGCGAGGGGTTTTTTCCTTTATCCCAAAGACGGTAATCCTAATACTATTCCTCTCTTTTTAAGTTTAGGCGAAAATATTGGTGGGTATTTTTTAAGTGAGAAAATGAAATTTGGTTTAGCAGCTCCTTGGCGTTTTTTTAATTTTAATCTTTTAGGATATTCCCACGCGGCAATGTTTAATATTTTAACCCAAAAAAGATGGGAGGATTTCCGTTATGTTTATCCTTTATTATCAGTAATTGAAGGTTATGGCGGTAGTATTTTTTTACATAAAGAAAATGATGTCACTTTTGGCGATGCCTTTACCGAACTGGAATATATGAGATTGGGAATTACCACACCTTTAAGTTTTTTAAAGGGAATTCAATTGTTAAAAGAAAAATCAATAAGTGAAAAAATTTATGCTTTCTCTTCTTTTACTGGAAGTTTGTTAGGTATTTATTTTGGCCATCAATTAAGTAAAAAAAGAGACTTAACTTTTGGGCAGGCTCTTCTTATAAATTTTGCTCCTCGAATTATTGAAGGAATGATATTAGGGACTACGATTTTAGTGGCAAAAGATTTTACTAAAAAAGAATGGGGAATAACTTTACTCCTCATAAGTATTTCCGATCCAATTGGAACTTTTCTTTTTGATAAATTTTTTACTTCTGGCTTATAAGATATTTAAAACCTTTTAAACTTGCCTTTGCCCCTTCCCCACAAGCAATAATTATCTGTTTATCTTCAATAGCGGTACAATCACCACAGGCAAAAATCCCAGGGATATTTGTCTCACAATTACAGTTAATGATTATTTCTCCTTTTTCGTTTAAATTTAAAAATCCTTTTAAAAAATCAGTATTAGGTTTCGTTCCAGCTTCAATAAACACTCCGCTAACTTTTATTTCGTATTCATTGTTATTTAATAGATCATAAACTAAAATTCCTTCAACCTTTTCTTTTCCCAAAATACTTTTTGGTAAATGTTTTAACAGAATAATAACGTTATTAAACTTTTTTAATCTTTCCACTAAAATCGGCTCAGCTTTTATTTCACTTTTTACAAGAAGATAAACTCTTTGACAAACTTTTGCTAATTCAATAGCACTAGTTATTGCGCTGTTGGCACCGCCAATCACTGCCGTATCTTTATTTTTAAATAAAGGAGCATCGCAAGTAGCACAATAACTAACTCCTTTTCCTAAGAGCTCCTTTTCATTTTTAATATTTAAAGGCTTTGGACTCCGGCCGGTAGCAATAATTACTACTCTGCTTTTATATTCTTTATCATCAGTCGTTTTTACATAAAAAATATTTTGCTCTTTTCTAATTCCGTTTACTTCCGTCCCTAAACCTAAGGCAATGGGAAAATAACTCAAGTGGTTGGTGAATTTTTCAATCAGTTCTTTAGCGGTAATAGATTTAAAGCCTGGATAATTTTCAATTTCACTGGTCCATAAAACTTGCCCCCCTAAATCTTTGGTTAAAAGTAAAATTTCTAAATTTTTTCTCGCCGCATAAATAGCAGCAGTAATTCCCGCAGGTCCACCGCCGACAATAATAAAATCATATAAAATATTTATATTCGGTTGTTTAAAATTGAAATTTAATAAAGAAAACATTTATTTAAGACCAATGATATAATCATTTTCGTCTAAATCAATATTTAAAGCGTTAGGATTTTTGGGCAAACCAGGCATCAAAGATATTTCCCCAGCAATCGGAACAAGGAAGCCGGCGCCAGCATTAATATTAATTTGATTAATAGTAATATCAAAGTTAATTGGGGAACCTAAAAGAGTGGGATTATCCGAAAGGGAATATTGAGTTTTGGCGATGCAGATGGGTAAATTATTAAAGCCTAAGCTATTTATTCTTTCAATATCCCTTTTCGCTCGGGAAGTAAAAATAACCTGTTTTGCTCCATAGATTTCCGTAGCTACTTTTTTTATTTTTTCTTCTACCGGATCATTAAAATTATAAGTATAATTAAGATTTTCTTTCTTCTCGGTAATTTTTATCAATGTTTCAGCGAGCTCAACGGCTCCTTCGCCACCTTTTTCAAATACATCAATTACGCAGAAAGGAACCTGTTGAAATTCACAATAACCACGAATAACCTTTATCTCTTCCTTTTTGTCGTTACTAAATTTATTTAAAACGACAACAAAGGGAATTCCGAATTTTCTTAATATTTCAATGTGACGTCCAAGATTACTTAGACCCTTTCTTAATGCTCGGATGTCTTCACCTAAACCGTGGTGTTTTAATGCTCGAAGAGTACAGACTAGTACCGCTCCATCCACAGATAAATCACCAACCCGGGAGACGATGTTTACAAATTTTTCTGCACCCAAATCGGCGCCGAAACCGGATTCCACAATTAAATAATCACAAATTTTTAAACCGATTTTCATTGAGATAATACTGCAGGTACCGGTAGCAATATTAGCAAAAGGTCCAGTATGGATAAAAGCTGGTGTGTGCTCAATTGTTTGAACAATATTTGGCTTTAAAGCGTCTCTTAATAACACCGCCATTGGCCCAGCTGCTCCCAACTCACCAGCGGTAAAAGGTTTTCCATCTTTTCGAAAAGCAACTAAAATATTCGCTAATCTTTTTTTGAGGTCTTTTAAAGAAGTTGCTAAAGATAAAATAGCCATTACTTCGGAAGCAGCGGTGATAATGAAACCATCTTCTCTAGCGGGCCCGTTAGCCTTACCTCCAAGACCGATAACAATTGTCCTTAATGTTCGGTCATTCATGTCTATTGCTCTTTTAAAAAGGATATCTCTTTCGTCAATAATCGGCTCATTACCGAAATGGATGTGGTTGTCTAAAAGAGTGGCTAAAAGATTATGAGCACTTGTTACTGCGTGAATATCGCCAGTAAAATGTAAATTAATATCTTCCATCGGCAAAACTTGGCTATAACCACCGCCGGTAGCTCCGCCTTTAATTCCAAAAACCGGGCCTAAGGAAGGTTCTCTTAAGGCAACAATTGATTTTTTACCAATTCGCCAAAAAGCCATAGAAAGACCAATAGCCGTTGTCGTTTTTCCTTCTCCGTAAGGTGTGGGGTTAATAGCGGTAATTAAAATTAATTTACCATTAGGATTATTCTTAATTTTTTCATAAAATTTTAAAGATATCTTGGCTTTAAAATTGCCAGAGGGTAAAAGAAATTCATTAGAAATTCCAATTTTTTCAGCAATCTCGTAAATAGGATAAAGAGGAACAGACCGGGCAATCTCTAAATCCGAAATCACTTTTTATTCCTCTTCAATAATTATCGCACTCACTGGACAATCTTCGGCTGCCTGCCGGACACAATCTTCGGCTGCTTCGGGAACAATTTCTACCTTTGTTCCCGCAGTATCACCCTGCATTTCAAATATATCAGGACAAGTATTAACACAAAGTTCACAACCGGTGCATAGCTCTTTATCGATTCTTACTTTCATTTTTCCTCCTTTTTTAATTTAATTAGAAAAAAAATTATAAGTTAAACCTTGAAAAAAATCAATATTTTTTATAAAATTTCTTGTGAAGAGGATTGAGAAAAAAAAGATAAGAAAAAAGCTTCTTTTTGCCTCTGATTTTGACCAAACTCTTTCTTATGATGATACCGGTATTCTTATTTCTTTGGAATTAGGAATTCCGCCGGAAAAGTTTTTGAATAAGGTAAAAGAGATTAGGGAAAGAAATATTACTCAATTAGGTGGCGAACTTGCCTATCTTTTGGCCTATGACCCCGAATATAAAAATAAAGTCTCCAAGTCTTTGCTTTTAAAAATTGGCGAAAAAGTAAGGTTAAAGGCTAATGTGGATCTTTTGTTTAAGGTATTACAAGAAGGAATAAATGGTTGTGAATTTGTTTGTTATGTAATTTCTGCCTGTCCTGATCTAGTAATTAAAAGAAGTTTGAGTAAAATTTTATCCGAAGAAAATATTTTTGGCACGGAATTTAAATATGATGAAGAGGGAAAGATTGTTGATATTTTGAAAACGGCCGCTGGTCACGGAAAAGCCAGTATCATTGATTATTTGGTAGAAAAGGAGCATATCCCCAGGGAAAATGTTATCTATATTGGTGATGGTTCTTCGGATATTCATGTAATGCTTCATGTGAATATTTATGGCGGTTTTACCATTGCCGTTTCCCCTTCGCCTTATTTGGGTCATATTTCTAAAAGAACTGTGCTGTCGGAAAATGCCTTAGCCGTTTTGTGTCCAATTTTGGAAGATTTGTTTAATTATACCGAAGAGGAGATAAAGGATTTTTATGCCCAATTAGGTCATCCAATTTATGAATGGAACCGAGCAAAATTAGAATGGCTTACTATCGCTTAATATTTTTTTCTTTGATTTTTTTCTTTTGTCAAAGAGAAATTCCTACGGAGAAAACAATAATTGCTTTTGGTAGTTATTTTAAAATAAAGATCTTTACCGAAAATAAAGAGCAAGGTAAAATTTATCTTGATTCCGTTTTTAATTTAATTAGGTATTACGATTCTTTGTTTTCTTATTTTAATGAAAATAGTGAGCTTAGTCTTATTAATAAGAAGAAGGTTGGCCAAATTTCTTCGGAATTGAAGGAGGTTATTCTTTTCGCCTCAGAAATAAATAGGAAAACTTACGGTTATTTTGATATCACCATTGCCCCTTTAATGGAACTTTGGGGATTTTATGATAAGAATTATCAAAGACCAAAGGAAATAGAAATTGCCAAGATGAAGAAGTTTGTCGGCAATAATGCTTATTTTTTGAAAAAGGATTCGCTTTTTTTAAAGGAGTTGTCAAAAATTGATTTGGGCGGTATTGCTTGTGGTTATATTTTGGATAAGTTGGTTTCTTATTTAAAAAGCCGAGGTATTAAGAAGGGAATAATTGATGCTGGTGGTGATATTATTGTTTTTGGTAATTTGAAAGCCAAGATTGGTATTAAGGACCCTAATAAAGAAGCAATAAAGAAAATAATTGAGTTGAAAGATAATGCTTGTTCGACCTCCGGTGATTATTATAATTATTTCCAAATTGGTGATACTATTTATTCTCATATTATCAATCCTTTGACTGGTTATCCGGAAAAGACAATTAATAAACACCGACAGGTAACAGTGATTGGAAAAAAGGCGGTTATTTGTGATGCTCTTTCTACGGCTTTGCTTATTATTCCCGATTCTTTAAAAGATAAAGTTTTAGAAAATTTTAAAGATTATCAGGTGATTTTTTATTAGATGGTTGAGGCCCGTTATTATCAAAGATTAGGAGAAAATAAGGTGAAATGTGAGTTGTGTCCCAATTATTGTGTTATTGGTGAAAATAAATACGGTCGTTGTTTGGGAAGAAAGAATATTGGCGGCCAACTTTTTGCTATTAATTATGGTGAGGTTGTTTCTTATGCTATTGATCCCATGGAAAAAAAACCTCTCTACCATTTTTATCCCGGAAGGGAAATTTTTTCAGTGGCTACCTATGGTTGTAATCTTTTGTGTCCCTTTTGTCAGAATTGGGAGATTTCTCAAAATCGGGTTTCTGCTATTCATTTAGAGCCCGAAGAATTGATAAATATTGTTTTAAAAAAAGGATGCCAATTTATTGCCTATACTTATACTGAGCCCCTTATCTGGTTTGAATATCTTTTGGATGTGATGAAAAAAGCAAAAGAGAAGAATATCAAAAATGTTTTGGTTACTAACGGGATGATTAACGAAGAGCCCTTAAAAGAACTTTTGCCCTATGTTTCGGCGATGAATATTGACCTGAAATCAATAAAAGAAGAATTTTATAAAGATTTTATTAAAGGTTCTTTAAAGACCGTATTAAGAACAATTGAGATTAGTAAAGATTTTTGCCATATTGAAATAACCAATTTGTTAATCCCAAAAAAGAATGATAGTGAAGAGGAGATAAAGGAATTGGTTGACTTTCTTTTTCGCTTAAAAAGAAGTATTCCCCTTCATTTTTCTCGTTATTTTCCCCATTATAAACTTTCTTTGCCCGCCACGCCAGTGGAAACCTTGCTTAAAGCTTACGAGATTGGTAGGGAAAAACTTTATTATGTCTATTTAGGTAATGTTTTTGGTCTTTTGGGTTTCCAAGATACCTTTTGTCCCGATTGTAATAATTTGTTAATTAAAAGAGATTATTATCATGTTAAAATTATTGGTTTGGATGGTAAAAATTGTAATAAATGTAAAAGGGAAATTGAGATAATTTTATAAAGGAGGTAAGATGCAAAAAAAGACAATTCCTTTTATAATTATTTTACTCTTGGTTGGCGGCGTTTTAGGTAGTGCCTTTTCTTTGTATCTTTCCGGGCTTTTTCCTGAAGGACAGGTAAAGAAATTCTTTTTTGAAGCGATAAAATTTGGTATTCCTCATTTTACCATAAATTTAGGTTTTTTAGAACTGACCTTTGGTTTTTCCTTAGCGATTACTGCCTTTACCGCGCTATTTATTATCTTTCTTACTTATTTAATATTAAAATTATGAAAAGGCTTTTAAAATTTTTGACTTTTCAAGTTATTTTTTTATACTAAAAGATGGAGTTTAAAAAGATTTATGAACCAAAAGAGATCGAAAAGAAATGGTATAACTTTTGGGAAGAAAAGGAATATTATAAGGCTAATCCTTTTTCTTTGAAACCAAAATTTTCTATTGTTATTCCCCCACCAAATATTACCGGACCCCTTCATATTGGCCACGCTTTAAATAATACTATCCAAGATATCCTCTGCCGTTATAAAAGACTTGCCGGTTATGAAGTTCTTTGGCTTCCCGGTATTGATCACGCAAGTATTGCTACCCATAGTCAGATTGAAAAAGAATTAAGAAAAGAAGGTAAGAGCCGATTTGATATTGGTAAAGAAGAATTTTTAAAAAGGGCTTGGCTATGGAAAGAGAAATATCACCACTTAATTGTTTCCCAATTGAAAAGTCTTGGTTGCCTTTGTGATTGGTCACGGTTTCGTTTTACCATGGATGATGATTATTCTTATGTGGTAAGGTATGCCTTTGTCTATTATTATAAAAAGGGTTGGATTTATCGGGATTTAAGGATTATTAACTGGTGTCCTAATTGCCACACCGCAATTTCTGATTTAGAAGTGAAACATAAAGAGATTGATGGTTTTTTATGGTATATAAAGTATCCGTTAAAAAATGATCCCCGTTACTTGGTGGTGGCCACTACCCGACCAGAAACAATGCTTGGTGATACGGCGGTGATGGTTAATCCTACGGATGAAAGATATAAAGATTTCATTGGGAAAAAAGTGATTTTACCATTACAGGAAAGAGAAATTCCCGTAATTGCTGATGAAATGGTTGATACCAATTTTGGTACTGGTGTGGTTAAAGTCACTCCCGCTCACGACCCTAATGATTTTATTATTGGTAAAAAATATAATTTGGAGTTTGTAAAAGTAATTGATGAAGATGGTAAGATAATACCACCAGCAAAGGAAAAATATGTTGGTCTTGACCGGTTTACTGCCCGAAAGAAAATTTTGGAAGATTTAAAAGCCCTTGGTTTATTAGCAAAAGTAGAAAATTATCAAGTACCAGTTGGTGTTTGTGCCCGTTGCGAGACGATTATTGAACCGTTAATTTCTAAACAATGGTTTTTAAAAATGAAAGAACTGGCCAAACCAGCAATTGAAGTCGTTGAGAAAGGAGAAGTTAAGTTTGTGCCTCTGCGCTGGAAAAAGGTCTATCTGGATTGGTTATCCAATGTGAAAGATTGGTGTTTATCAAGACAATTATGGTGGGGACATCCCCTTCCGGTTTATTATTGTTTAGATTGTGATGAGATAATGGTAACGATGGAAAAACCCAAAACTTGCCAGAAATGTAATAGCCAAAATATCAAAGCCGATGAAGATGTTTTAGATACCTGGTTTTCTTCAGCTTTATGGCCCTTTGCCACTATGGGATTTCCCAAAAACACAAAGGAGTTGGAAGTTTTTTATCCCACTGATGTGTTGGTTACTGACCCGGATATCATTTTTCTTTGGGTTGCCCGAATGGTCTTTTCCAGTTTAGAATTTGTTGGCAAAATTCCTTTTAAATATGTCTATATCCATTCAACCGTGCTCAACGAAAAAGGCGAAAGAATGTCAAGAACAAAAGGGATTGGTATTGACCCCCAAGAAATTATTGATGAATACGGCGCCGATGCTTTAAGATTTACTTTAACCTATTTGGAAACCCAATCCCAATCTTTCCGTTTGAGTCGTGAGCGTTTTATAATCGGCAGAAATTTTGCTAATAAAGTCTGGAATGCGGGGCGTTTACTTTTTTCTTATTATCAAGAAAAAAGCGAGTTTAATAACCTAACAGAAAAAAAGATATACGATTATTGGATTTGCGAACTTTTTAATCAGCTTTTAAGCAAATACGACTTCTTTATGAAAAACTATTATTTTTCTTTAATCGCCCAGACGCTTTACACATTTTTCTGGAACAATTACTGTGATTGGTACTTAGAGTTTAACAAAGAAAGATTTAAAAATAAAGAACTGGTTGCTCTGGAGACAAGTTTGGAGGTCTTTTATAATTTCTTAAAAATCTTACATCCAATAATGCCTTTTATTACTGAAGAACTGTGGCATCTTTTTAATAAAGAAGATGTTTCCCTAATGGAAAAAGGTCTTCCGGAATTATTTATTATTCCCAGTGATAAAAAGAAAGAAATTTATCTTTGTGAAGAATTAATCGCTTTAATAAAAAATATTAGAAATATTCGGGCAAATTTTGGTATTCCGAAAAACATCGGGTTAAAAGGTTATTTAAAAACCGCTAACGAGCAACTTTATTTGTTTTTAAAAGAAGAAAAAGAGATTCTAAAAAAAATGGTTAATACTGAGATTTTGCCTTTAGATAAAGAAGAGTTAAAAAATTTCGCAACCATTATTTTAAAGACTGGCGATTTATATTTAGTAGTTGATAAATTTTTTGATTTATCAAAAGAGAAAAAAAGATTAGAAAAAGAAATCGCCGAATTAGAAAAGATCTGGAAGGAAACCTTAGAAAATCTTAATAACGAAGAGTTTTTAATGAAAGCCCGGAAGGAAATTATTGAAGAGGAATTGAAAAAGAAAGAGGAGATTGAAAACCGATTAAAAAGATTAAAAGAGTTGATATAAGATTTAGAAATATATTACCCTTGAAAATTTTGTTTTTATTTATATAATTTTTTGATGAAATATCTATTCCTTATTCTTTTTTTAATCACGTTAGGTGGTTTTTTTCTTTTTTACAATTTTAAATATCTTCCCTTAGAAGAGAAAATTATAAAAATTAGTGATGAAAATCTTTTATGGCAGAAAGAAGTGGTGGAGTTAAGACAAAAATTAAGTGAATACGAAAATAAAAATAAAGGGAACTTCACCTATACTTTTGAATTTAAAGAACTTTTTTTAAACGAATATTCTGATACCCTGAATCCGGTTGGCGAAGCAAGATTGAAATCAATAATTCCTTCTTTAAAAGAGGATAATAATAAAGTGGCAATTATTTTTTATGGTGAAGATTTAGAACTACCAACAAATTTAAAAAAGAAGTTTTCTACTCCTTATCATTTTGGTTTAGATCGGGCATTAATCGTTTTTAATTATTTAATAAAAATGGGTTTTCCCAAAGAAAGACTTTTAATAGTTAATGATTGCGAGAAGAAAAATAAGAAAAATGTTTTGGAAATTCAGGTTCTTAATTATTAGTTTTTTTATTTTTTCTTTTTTAATTGCTGAGGATAAAAAAAATTACAAATCGCCCAGCAAAGCATTATGGTGTTCCACATTTTTCCCTGGTTTAGGGCAGTTTTATACTGAGAATTATTTAAAAGGAACTATCTTTTTTTTAGGGGAAGCAACATTAACCTATTTTATTATCAAATCTTATAAAGAAAATAAAAAAGAAAAGGTTTCTGATTTACTTTGGATTTTAGCCGGTTTTCATATTTTCAATATGGCTGATGCTTATGCTTCTGCCCATTTTTATAAATTTAAAGAAGAAACAAAATTAACTTTGAATTATGGTTTCTAAGGTTTTGGTATTTAAGAAAACTAACGAAAAAGTAAAAGATTTAATTTTAATTTTTGTTTTTGCTTACTTAACCGCTATTGGTAGTAAGATAAAAATTGAAATAGGGATTGTGCCAATTACCTTCCAAACATTTTTTGTTTTCCTTTCGGGAATAGTTTTAGGAAGTAAAAAAGGAGCATTATCACAAATTGTTTATCTCTTTTTAGGTCTTTTAGGTTTTCCCTTTTTTGCTCGCGGTGGCGGTCTTTTTTATATTTTTTCACCAACCTTTGGTTATATTATTGGGTTTATTTTTGCCGGTTTTATAAGTGGTTTTTTGAAAGAAAAAAATTATAGTTATTTGAAAAGTCTTTTAATTCTCATTTTTGCTAATATCACTATTTATCTTTTTGGCTTAATCTATCTTGCCAATTTTCTTCCTAAAGAGCAATTATTAAAAGTTGGTTTATATCCATTTATTTTAGGTGATTTATTAAAAATTCATCTACTTCTTCTTTTACCCACCGCCCTTCCGCAAGTCCAGGTATTTAATATAATTAAAAATTTTTTATGCCAAAATATAAGAAAAATTACTTAATAAAGTTTTTTATTTTCAAAGAGTTAAAAAAAGAAAATTTTAAAATCTTTGGTAAAAATAGAATCGTAATTGCGACAAAAATTTATACCTTTTGTTTAAGTTTATGAAAAATAAAAATTTCTTTTAAAATGCGACTTTTTGGTAAAAGGAGGGGTAATGCGGAAGATTATCTTTTATTTTCTTTTGATTAATCTTTTATTGGCAATTGATTTTCAAAATGATAAAGGCAAATTTATTCTAAACTCATCATTTTTTTTCACTTATGATTATGCCCAGAAAAAAATGGGCAATATTCTTTTAACTACCAACTCCTTTTATTTTCCCCGGGTAATTTTGGATGTGAAAAATCAATATCAAGATATGTTTTTTTTGAAGTTTTATTTAGATCTTGCTGATAGAGGCAATATTTCGATCTATGAATTATACGGAGGAATAAAACCTAAAAAAGAGCTGGAAATCATTTTTGGAAGATTTAAACAATTGCTGAGTTACGAATTAATTATTTATCCTTTAGCCGCTTATTTTGTTGAACCTTCACTGCTTTATTATTTAAAAGCACCCTCTATTTGGGATATGGGAATTGGGGTTTTTTATAGCTTTAAAAAAGGAGAAGCAAATATTAATTTAGTAAACGGTAGTGGTTGGACAGCTGTTTTTGATAATAATGAATGGAAAGATATTTCGGGGAGATTTTTATTCACTCCCTTTAATAATCTATCTTTTGGTACTTCTTTCTATTATGGAAAAATTGGCTACGGGAAAATAAAAGATTTATTACCCTTTCTTTCCTGCGGTTTTGAGTTTAATTATAAAGATTCTTTTAATATTATTATTTTTGAATATCTTTATCGAAGCGAAAAAGACATTGCTTATTATAATTACAAAAAACATGGTTTTTGTTTTATTTTAGGCTGGCAGTTGGAAAAGCTTTATCCCTTTTTGCGTTTTGAGTTTAAAGAAGAAAAAAAAGAAATAAAAGAAATAAATAAAGAATTTGGTTTTTCTTTTTCCTTAAATTATTTTTTAAAAAATAAAAGGTTTAAAATAACACCCAATTTTGGTTACTATTACTATGGTAAGGACCGTCATCTTTTAAAATCCATTTTCCAATTTCAAGCCAATATTTGATTTATTGACAAAATAAAAATTTTTATTTAAATTTTTTTATCCCAGTGAAAGAGCTGGGAAAGGAGGAGAGATGCATATTAGTAAAGTAAAAACAATTAGTGAAATTGGTGATAAAATTTGGTTAGATATGGTTATTAAATTAGAGTATTCACCAGCGGAACAATTGATTATCCAGGAAGCCTTGAAGAATTTACCGGAGAAGATTGCGAAAAACGGCTCTTTAGAAATAATAACTAATGAAAATCAAGCCCAATTGAAATTTTCGGTTGATACCCAAGAAATTTCCGAAAAAGAGATTACTGAGATAATTAATCGGTGGCTAAACGAAATTAATTTTACTTTAGAGGAAAATAAACATCTTTTGCCATTAATGGACGAAATTTTAAAATTGAAAAAAGAGATTAAGGAACTTAATTATCGAGTGAAAGCTTTAGAAAATGAAAATACTTTAATAAAGGAGGCATTAATAAAGAAAAAGATTATAAAAGAGGAATTTTAATTCTTATATTTGACTTATCCCAAAAGAAATAATATAATAATTGGTGATTAATATTTTTTTAAATTTAGGACTTTTTGCCAAAATTATTATCGTTATTCTTCTCTTTTTTTCCATTATTTCCTGGGGAATAATCTTTGCTAAATGGCGGCTTTTTAGGAGGTTAAAGAAAGAGAACGAACAGTTAAAAAGAAGATTGTATTATTTTCGCAATTTTGAAGAATTGAAAGAATATTATAATTTTAAAGAGAAAAATTACTTTTCATCTTTATTCTCAGTTATTAAAGATGAAAAGGATTTATCTTTGAAAGAAGTTGTTGATGATCTGGTGGATAAAACAGGTAAAAATCTACCTTTTTTAGCAACCGCCAGCAGCGTTTCTCCCTTTTTAGGTTTATTAGGTACCGTGTGGGGAATTACTAAAGTTTTTTTTGATGTAAAAGATTTACCGATGATTACTCTTCAGGCGATCGCCCCGGGAATGGCGGATGCTTTAATTACTACGATTGCTGGTCTTTTAGTTGCCATCCCTGCGGTTATTGCCTATAATTATTTTATAATAAAATTAGAAGAATTTAGAAAAGATATGGAAAAATTAGTAAATCATTTATTAGTTTTGAAAAACAAAAAATGAAAAATGTTTACCAGAGGTTGATTGCTTTTATTAATATTACTTCTTTAGCGGACATCTCAATTACGCTAATGGTAATTTTTCTTATTGCGGGAATAACAGCGGCTTTTTCTCGGGCAGGACTTTCGGTAAAATTACCCCAGAGTGCTTATTTGCGACCCCAGGTAGAAGAGGGGATTCTAATAACTATTGACGAAAAAGAAAAAATTTTTGTGGAAGAAGAAGAAGTTAGTAAAAAAGATTTGATTAAAAACATTTATAAATATCTAGAAAAAAAGGGAAGCAATAAAGTCTATTTGCAAGCCGATAAAAATTTACCTTACGGAAAAATAATTGAAATTTTAGGTGAGATTAAAAATGCTGGCATTATTGATGTTGGGCTTTTGGCAACTTCAATAAAGAAAAAATAAAAATGGATATTCCTAAATCAATTCTTTTCCATCTCTTCTTTTTCTTGTTTTTTAGTTTTTTACCCTTATTTAAAAAAGCAAAAAATATTGAATATCCAGTGGTTTTGGAAGTTAGCATTGCTCCTAATATTAGGGAAGAAAGGGAAGAAAAAAAGAGCGATGTAGCTATTCAAAAGGAAGGGATAAGAGAAAAAAGAAAGGAAATAAAAAAAGATAGTTTAAAAGAAAGAAAAAGTACCAAAGAGACCATATTGAAGTCAAAAGGTTTTAGTTTGCAAGCCGAAGGCGGTATTGTCTCTTCTTTTTATTTAAACATTGTGTTAAATAAGATTGCAGAAAATTGGTATAACCCTTATCAAAATACTAATTTAAATCTAAAGGCTACTATCTATTTTAAAATTACCCGTGACGGAAAGATTGAAGAAGTAAAAATTGAAAAAACTTCAGGAAAAGATGATTATGATGAATATTGTAAAAGAGCAGTTTTATTGACTAAAAATCTACCGCCCTTACCCGATGATTTTCAGGCAGATGCTTTAAAAATCCATTTAGAATTTGAATATCAACCTTAAAATTTATGGAATTTGTTCATCTTCATAATCATACTGAATATAGTTTGTTAGATGGTGTCAATAAAATACCCCACTTAGTTTTGAAAGCGAAAAAAGAAAACATGAAAGCTTTAGCGATTACTGATCACGGCAATCTTTTTGGTGCTATTGAGTTTTACAATGAATGTTTAAAGGAGGGAATAAAACCAATTATTGGCATGGAAACTTACATTGCGGTGGGTAAAAGAAATGAACGAAAGCCTCATCCTACTATATCGGAATCAAGTTTCCATCTTACTTTATTGGCAATGGATTTAACCGGTTATCACAATCTTTTAAAATTAGCTTCTTATGCCTATTTGGAAGGCTTTTATTACCGACCTAGAATTGATAAAGAACTTCTCGATAAATATAATAAAGGTTTAGTTGTTCTTTCTGGATGCCAAAAAGGCGAAATAAATTATTATTTAAAAATTGGTGATTTCGAAAGTGCTAAAAAGGCTTTGTTTGAATATTTAGATATCCTTGGTAAAGAAAATTTTTTTTTAGAAATAATGAAAATTGGTTTAGAAAATGAAGACAAAATAAATTCGCAAATTATTAAATTGGCAAAAGATAACGGAATAAAATTAGTGGCTACTAATGATTGCCATTATCTATCAAAAGAAGATTATTACCTTCATGACATATTATTATGTATCCAGACTAACAAAAAGATTACCGATCCTAAAAGATTAAAGTTCGAATCTAAAGAGCTTTATTTTAAATCTAAGGAAGAAATGTTTAGTCTTTTTAGAGAAATAAAAGAAGCGCTTAAAAATACTTGGGAAATAGCTGAAAGGGCTACTCTCTATTTGGATACCTCAGGGAAAAATTTTCATTTGCCAAAGTTTCAGAAGCCCAAAGAATTTGATTCTAATCATCAATATTTAGTATACTTAGCTAAAGAAGGTTTAAAAAATTTAAAAGAAAAAAATTGGGAAATTAAAAATAAATGGGAAAATTATCTAACACGTTTAGAATATGAACTTTCTTTAATTGAAAAAATAGGTTTTACTGATTATTTTTTAATTGTCAAAGATATTATTGATTTCGCTAAAAAAGAAAAAATTCCGGTCGGTCCTGGCCGTGGAAGTGCGGTTGGTAGTTTGGTTTTATACAGTTTAGGAATTACCAATATTGATCCTTTAAAATACGGACTAATGTTTGAAAGATTTATTAATCCCGAAAGAGTTACTATGCCTGATATTGATATTGATTTTTCCGATGAAGAGCGGGATAAGGTAATTGATTATATAAAAAAGAAATACGGTGAAGAAAATGTGGCTCAAATAATTACTTTTGGTCGAATGATGGCTCGAGCAGCAATTCGTGATATTGGTCGGGTAATGGGTATTCCTTTGGCGGAAGTTGATACTATCGCTAAAACCTTAACAATAAATATTCCTTTAGCCGAAGCTTATGAGAAAATTAGCGAATTCCGAGAATTAATTGATAGTAAACCGGAATATAAAAAACTTTACGAAAATGCTTTACGTTTAGAAGGAGTAGCGCGTCATGCTTCTATCCATGCTTCAGGAATTGTTATTGCTCCCGGGAATTTGATGGATTACGTACCTTTATACAAAACCACCGAAAACGATATCTGTACCCAATATGACATGGATTCCTTAGCCGCTGTTGGTCTTTTAAAAATGGATATTTTGGGTTTAAAAACTTTAAGGGTTATTGAAGAAACATATCGCTTAGCTATCGAAAGTGGTAAAAAAATTCCCCAAGAAATTCCATTAAATGATAAAAAAACCTATCACTTATTGAGCGAAGGCAAAACATTGGGAGTATTTCAATTAGAAAGTGAAGGGATGAGAGAGATTTTAAAAAAGTTAAATCCCACAGTTATTGAAGATTTGATTGCCGTTCTGGCGCTTTATCGTCCTGGCCCCCTTCTCAGTGGTGATGTCGATCGATTTATAAAAAGAAAAAAAGGAAAAGAAAAAATTACCTATCCCCATCCATTATTAGCCGATATTTTACAAGAAACCTACGGAATGATTTTGTATCAAGAACAGGTAATGCAAATTGCAGCTAAAATTGCTGATTTTACCTTGGGAGAAGCCGATATTTTAAGAAGGGCAATGAGTAAGAAAATTCCGGAATTAATGACGGAAATGAAAGAAAAATTTATTCTTAAAGCAAAGAATAAAGGAATTAAGGAAGAAGAAGCTAGTCAGATATTTGAACTTTTAATTCCCTTTGCTGGTTATGGGTTTAATAAGTCTCATGCTGCTGGTTATGCTTATTTAAGTTATTTAACTGCCTATCTGAAAGCCAATTATCCAAAAGAGTTTCTTTGCGCTACCTTAACCAGTGAAATGAATGATGCTGAAAAAATTGAGGAGTTGATAAAAGAAGCAAAGTTATTAGGAATTGAAATTTTACCACCCGAAATTAATAAGAGTTATTATCAATTTGTAATCGAGGCCGAAGGAATTCGTTACGGTTTAGGAGCCTTGAAGGGCATTGGTAAAAGTTTTTCCGATTCTTTAGTAAAAGAACGGCAGCGACGAGAATTTACTTCTTTTGAAGATTTTCTTTTTCGAACAAAAGCTTTTGGTAACAAAAAAGCTTATGAAGTATTAATTAAAGCTGGTTGTTTTGATTGTTTTAATAACAATCGGGAGTATTTATTAAAAAAATTACTAGAATATCAAAAAGGAACAAAAGAAGGGAGCAGCGGTTTGCAATTTTCTTTATTTGAAGAAGGTCAGGAAAATAAAAAGAAAATATTGGAAAAATTTATCCAAAAAGAAAAATCTAACTTTGAATATGAAAAAGAAGTTTTTGGATTTTATTTTTCTGACCATCCTTTAAAAGAATATCAAGAGCTTTATAAGATAATCGATTTGGAAACTTTTGATCACATAGAAATATTAGATAACCAAAGGGATTACCTTTTTTTGGCCGTTTTAACCGAAAGGAAAACTAAATACGACCGCAATGGAAAAAATTACGCAATTTTGGGTTTAGAAGATTTAACCGCTAAAACAGTAGGTTATCTTTTTAATGAGATTTACCAAGAAAAGTATAACCAATTGAAGAAAGAGCAAGTATACTTTTTAAAGGCAAGGGTAAGAAATAATAAAGACATTGTGGTAAAAGATATTTTGCCGATCGATAAATTATGGGAAAAGATAAAAAGGATTAATATTGAATTAAAAGAAAATATTGAATTGAAGAATATTCCAATTTTAAAAGAAATTTTGCAAGAATTTTTAGGAGAAAGCGAAGTGATTATAACTTATTACGACCCAGAAGAAAAAAAGAAAAAAATGGGCAGATTAACTACCATAAAAGTAAAACCTAATTTAGAATTATTAAAAAGATTAAAAAATAACCCAATTATTAAAGAAGTTAAATTTTATTTAGTTTGATAAATTCCTCTTGACAAAAAGGTAATTTTTGACTATATTTATATAGTTATTAATGGGGAAAATTATGGATAAAGAAGATGGCCGATGTGTATATAAGACCAAAAAAGACGGTCCATATTGTGGCCGATTTTTATGGAGTAAAGAGGGATATTATTTCCGAAGTGAAGAAAGTGAAAAAAATTTTGAGAGAAGCAATAGAAAAAGCCAAACTTTCAATTGTCGGAAGTCGGTTTTTTCAGTTTAATCCTCACGGTGTGACGGGGATATTTTTATTAAAGGAGTCTCATATTAGTATTCACACTTGGCCTGAATATGGATATTGTGCAATAGATATTTTCACTTGTAAAGATGATAAAAGTGCCTTAGTTGCTTATGATTATCTATTGAAAAAATTAAACCCTAAAAAAGTTAAAAAAAGGATAATGATTAGGGAAATATGGAAAAAATAATTTTTCAAATAATAAATTTAATTGGTGAGAGAGAGAAAATTTTATTTCCAGAAATTTTAGAAAATTTGGCTGATTATTATCCTTTAAAAGAAGTGGTAAAAGCTCTTAACAAGTTGACTAAAAATAAACTCATTGCTAATGAGGATTCTTATTTGATTTTGACGGAAAAAGGAAAAGATATTTATCTTAAAAATAAAACTCTCTTTAAAGCAAAGCTTTGTGAATATTGTTTAGGTAAGCGAATAGCAATTAGTGAAGAATTTAGATCAATATTAGAAAAATTTTCGGTTATTGTTAAAGAAAGACCAGCACCAATTGTGGAATATATTCAAGGTTATATGAGAGAAGAGGATGTTATTCGACGAGTAATATTTATGCATTATTATAATGATTTGAAAGATAAAAATATTATTATTATTGGTGACGATGATTTATTAAGTATTGCTTTGGCGTTGACTAAATTACCAAAAAGAATTGTTGTTTTAGATATTGATAAGCGGTTAGTTGATTTTTTAAAAGAGATAAATAAAAAAGAAAATCTAAATATTGAAGTTTGGGAATATAATATAAAAGAACCTTTTCCGAAAAAACTGAAAAGAAAATTTGATCTTTTTTCTTGTGAACCTTTAGAGACTTATAGTGGTTTAAAATTATTTATTGGTCGCGGAATAAATGCTTTAAAGAAAAACGGTGTTGGTTATTTTGGTTTAACTGTTCAGGAAGCTTCTTATCCCAAATGGCAATATATCCAGAAATTGATTCTTAAAGCGAATGGTGTGATAACGGATGTGATTAAAGGTTTTTCTTCTTATCCGGTAAATAGCTATAAAAGTTTTAACTGTGAAGAAGTGTTGTTAAAAAGATTAAAATTAAATTTGGCTTATTCGCAAAAGGATATTCCTTGGTATAAATCGACAATGATCAGGTTTGAAATTCTGGGAGAACCCAAAAATTTAATTGATCCCGATAAAAAATACTCTTTAGTCTTTAAAGACGAAGAAGAAGATATTACGATCCCTTAATATTTTATTGACTTTAAAATTTTTTTGGTTATAATATTGTAATGATTTCAAATTTGGAAAAAATTAAAAATAATTTGCTTTCGGTAGGAATAAAACCAACTTATTTACGGATAAAAATTTACCAATTTCTTTTAGAAAGTAAAGACCATCCTACTGGAAAGATGATTTACCAGGCATTAAAAAAATTTTTACCAACTATTTCTTTAACCACCATATACAACAATTTGGAACTTTTTTGTCGTAAAGGATTAATAAAAATGGTTTTATTAGATCCCAAAGAAATTAGATTTGATGGGAAAAAGGGACATCACCATTTTCTCTGTGAGAAATGTGGCAAAATTATTGATTTGCCAATTGATTGTGATTTGGTTAAGAAAAAAAAGATTTTTGGTCATTTAATTATTGATTGGGATGGATATTTTTTAGGAATTTGTAAAGATTGTCAAAAATGATGCCTCAGGATTTAATTAAAAAAGCTACTAAAGAATTCAATAATTTACGGTATCCGGAATGTTGGGCAATAATAAAAGAAATTGGTGAGGATTATTTAATAGTTGAATTTTTGGGGACAAAAATTAATTTTGCTTGTTGTTTTGATGAAAATTTTTATGATTATCAATATTATTTAAAAGATTTTGCCAATTTGGGGTCATTAATTAAAGAAATAAAAAAAGAAAATAATAAATTCATTTTAAAATATCAATTAATTAAAAAGGAGGTTAACATGGTAAGCAATGAAAGAAAAGGAATTCCTTTATTAGGGGAAGATTTCCCCGAAATGGAAGTATTAACCACCCACGGTTTAATTTCTCTTCCTCACGCCTATAAAGGAAAATGGTTTGTGCTTTTTAGTCATCCAGCAGATTTTACACCGGTATGTACCACTGAGTTTTATGCTTTTCAGAAAAGATATCCGGAATTTCGGAAACTTAACTGCGAATTGATTGGTTTAAGTGTGGACCAGGTATTTTCTCACATCAAATGGATAGAGTGGATAAAAGAGAAACTTAATATTGAAATCGAATTTCCGATCATTGCTGATACGGGAAAGGTTGCCGAGGCGTTGGGTCTTATCCATCCGAAAAAAGGAACTAATACGGTAAGAGCAGTTTTTATTGTTGACCCAGAAGGGAAAATCCGAATAATTTTATATTATCCTCAAGAATTAGGTAGAAACATTGATGAAATTCTTCGGGCATTAGAGGGAATGCAGATATCGGATAAATACGGTGTTGCAATGCCCGCCAATTGGCCTAATAATGATATTATTAAAGACCATGTAATAATTCCACCGGCAAGTTATATAAAAGCTGTTAAAGATCGCGTGGAAAAAGCAAAAGCTGGTGAGTTTGAATGTTTTGACTGGTGGTTTTGCCATAAGAAATTAAATAAATAATAAATAAAAACTGTCAAAATTTTAAATAAATTATTCTAACTTCAAAACTAAATGAAGGCATTGGTTATTTATTATTCTTTAACTGGGAAGACTGAGTTAGTGGGAAAAGCAATTGCCAAAACTTTAGGCGCCGAGACGGAGAAGATTGAAGAAACAAAAAGAGAAAATATTCTTTTCCGCTGTATTAGCGGAGCAATCCAAGCAGCAAAAGGAAAAGGCAGTGTGATAAAACCTCTTGATGTGGATATTAATAACTACGAATTTATTTTTATCGGTACACCGGTTTGGGCTTTTCGTCCGACACCAGCAATTAATACTTTTATTTCTCAAACCGATTTTAAAAATAAAAAAATAGTTCTTTTTGTTACTATGGCTGGAACCAAAGTTGAAAAAGCAGTTAACCTAATGAAAGAAGCGATTGAGTCGAAAGGTGGAGAAGTTATTGGTTCATTTTCAATAAGAACCGGCGGGGTAAAAAAAGAACAAATTATTGAAGAAGGGATTAAAATCGCAACGTTGTATAAAGATAAAAAGGAGTAAAAGATGGGTATTCTCCAAGAAAATGTTAAAGTCCAAGTAAAAGAGTTATTTAAGGATTTAAAAAATGAAGTTAAATTAGTAGTTTTTACCCAAGAGAGCTTGGTAACGCTTCCAGCTTTTGAATGCGAAACCTGTCGAGATAATCGGCTTTTAATGGAAGAATTAGCTTCCCTTTCCAATAAAATAAAAATTGAAGTTTACGATTTTTTAAAAGATAAAGAAAAGGTGAAAGCCTATCAGATTGATAAAATTCCAGCGACGGCAATTGTGGGAGAAAAAGACTACGGAATTAGATTTTACGGCTTACCGGCTGGTTACGAATTTTCCACACTCATTCACGCAATTAAATTGGTCTCTGAAGGAGAAAGCGGAATAAGTGAGATAAATAAAGCCAAATTAAATACTTTTACTAAACCTATTCATATTCAAGTTTTTGTTACTTTAACCTGTCCTTATTGTCCCCAAGCCGGTTATTTGGCTTATCAGTTAGCAATAGCTTCTGATTTGATAAAAGCTGATGTTATAAATGCGGGTGAGTTTCCTCAACTGGCTCAAAAATATAATGTTTTTGCAGTGCCGAAAATTGTGATAAATGAAGTAATTCAATTTGAAGGTGCTTTGCCGGAAGACAGTTTTGTGGAGAAAGTGATAATGGCGCATAACACTTCTATTTGATGAGATGTATTATTTGCAAAAAGGAAGCAGAAATTAAAATTCTTGCCCCCTTTTGTTCCCAATGTTTTATTATCCATTACGAAAGGCGGGTCAAAAGATTAATAAAAAAATGGAAACTTATTAAAAAAAATGAGCGAATATTAGTTTGTGTTTCGGGCGGCAAAGATTCTTTAAGTTGTGCCGAGGCTCTTTATCGGTTAAAAGATGAGCTTCAATTTGAATTAGCAGTATTACATCTGGATGTTAATTTTTTTCAATGTTCCAACGAACGGACAAAAAACGTGGTTGAAAAATTTTGTGCGGAAAGAAATATTCCTTTTTATTTTACTTCTTTTAAAGAATATCTAAATATAGAAAAAATTGAAAGAATTTTTGAAGTTTCCCAAAGACCCCGATGTGGCACCTGCGGACTTTTGAAAAGATATATTTTTAACAAATTTGCTCGAGAAAATAATTTTGATAAAATTGCCACCGGCCACTGCGCCGATGATATTATTAAATTCTTTTTTAAAAATTTTGAAAGCGGCTATTTTGATTGGACTGATAAATTAAAACCTTTAACCCCTTCTTTCCATCCAAAAATAGTTGCTCGCATCCGGCCATTATATCTTTGTTTAGAGGTAGAAAATTATGCTTATATTAAATTTAAAAACATTGAAATAGCTGCTTGTGTATTATGTTCCTATTTTACTCGAAAAGATAAATGGGATGAGATTTTTCGGTTTATTGATGAAAAACGGCCACAATTTAAACTAAATTTTGTGAGAAATCTTGCGGAAGCCGAGATTAAAGGAAAGAATCAAAAAGAAAAGGAATTAAAAGAATGTGAAATTTGCGGGGAAGTTACTGACAAAAAAATATGTGCTTTATGTAATTTAAAATTAAAATTAAAAAAAAGATAATTAAAAATTGACTTTTTTATAAATTTTGGTTAAAATAAAGTATGCAGGATAGATTTACCAACCGTTTAAAAAAAGTAATCAACATTGCTCGCCAAGAGGCAATAAGAATGCGTCACGATTATATCGGTTCGGAGCATTTGCTTTTAGGAATTGTAAAAGAGGGGGAAGGGGTCGCAGCATTAGTTTTATCTAATTTAGGAATCGAAAAAGATGAATTAATTTCGGCTATTGAAAATGCGGTAAGTTATGGTTCAACACCGCTTGTGCTTGGGGAAATTCCTTTGAATCAAGAGGCACGAAGAATTTTGAATTACGCAATGGAAGAAGCCCGGAGGATGAATCATTCTTATATTGGTACTGAACACCTCCTTTTAGGAATTTTGAAGGAAGAACAATCGGTTGCTGCTCAAGTACTTTTTTCTTTAGGAATTGATATCGACATTGTGAGGAGTGAAATAATGAAGGTTTTAGAAGGTGAGTCTTTGGGGCACACAATTCCCAAAAGTAAGTCAAAGACGCCAGCTTTGGATTATTTTTCCCGAGATTTGACACAATTAGCTAGAGAAGATAAACTTGACCCAATTATTGGGCGAGAGAAAGAGATCGAAAGAGTTATTCAGATTTTGGTCAGAAGAAAGAAAAATAATCCGGTTCTTATTGGTGAAGCCGGTGTTGGTAAAACTGCTATTGTTGAAGGTTTAGCTCAGCGAATTGTGGAGGGGCGGGTACCTTCTTTATTAAAGAATAAAAGAGTTTTGGCATTGGATTTGCCCGCCTTAATTGCCGGTACAAAATATCGAGGACAGTTTGAAGAGCGGATGAAAACTGTTCTTAATGAGATAACTAAGTCCGGCGATGTTATCCTTTTTATTGATGAACTTCATACCATTGTTGGTGCTGGAGCCGCGGAAGGAGCTATTGACGCTTCTAATATTTTAAAGCCAGCGTTAGCTCGGGGTGAGATTCAATGTATTGGTGCTACTACTTTTGAAGAATATCGGAAATATATTGAAAAACATTCAGCTTTAGAAAGAAGATTCCAACCGATAATTGTGGAACCACCTTCGGTGGAGGAAACCATTAAAATTTTACAGGGTTTGAAAGAAAAATACGAACTGCATCATGGTGTCATTTATACTGATGAAGCCTTAGAAGCCTGTGCCTATTTAGCTGATAGGTATATTACCGATCGTTATTTGCCGGATAAAGCAATTGATGTTATGGATGAAGCTGGCGCTCGGGTGAAGTTGTTAAGACCAGTTTTTAATCCCGAAATTGAAGAGTTAGAAAGAAAAATAGAAAGGATAAAAAAGTTGAAAGAAGAAGCAGTAAAAAGGCAAGAATTTGAGAAAGCAGCAGAAATAAGAGATGAGCAAAGAAGACTGACTGAACTATTGAAGAAAAAGCGAAAAGAAATGGAAAAGAAAGGTGGTTTTCCGGTGGTTACTCCGGAAGATATTGCTCAAGTTGTTTCTATGTGGTCAGGAATTCCCTTACAAAGAATTGAAGAGAGTGAGCAGAAAAAACTTTTAAAAATGGAGGAAGAGTTAAAGAAAAGAATCGTTGGGCAAGATCACGCAATTGAAGCTGTTGCCCAAGCAGTAAGGAGAAGTCGGGCAGGAATTAAGGACCCCAGAAGACCAATAGGTTCTTTTATCTTCTTGGGGCCAACTGGTGTTGGTAAAACTGAATTAGCAAGGGTGTTAGCCCGATTTCTTTTTGGTCACGAAGATGCCTTAATTAGATTAGATATGTCTGAATATATGGAAAAATTTAATGTTTCCCGTCTTATCGGCGCGCCTCCCGGCTATGTCGGTTATGAAGAAGGTGGCCAATTAACGGAAAAAGTGAGAAGAAAACCTTATTCAGTTGTTTTATTTGATGAGATTGAGAAAGCTCATCCGGATGTTTTCAACATTCTTTTACAGATTTTGGAAGATGGTCAATTGACTGATGCTTTTGGTCGCCGAGTTAATTTTAGAAATTGTGTAATAATTATGACTTCTAATATTGGCACTGCGGAAATTAAAAAATCTTCGGCATTCGGTTTCACCTCCGAAAAACCGGAAGAAAGTTATGAAAAAATGAAAGAAAAAATTTTAATGGAAGTGAAAAAGGTTTTTCGTCCAGAATTTATCAATCGGGTTGATGAGATAATTGTTTTTAAATCCTTAGGTAAAGAAGAGATGGAAAAGATTGTTGATATTCAGATTGAAGATATTAATGAACGGTTAAAAGAGAAAGGATTAAGATTGGTACTATCACCAGAGGCTAAGGAATTGTTAGTGGAGCAAGGTTTTGACCCCGAATATGGTGCCCGACCATTAAAAAGAGCAATAAGAAGATTGATTGAAGATCCTTTAGCCGAAGAGATTTTAAAAGGAAAGTTTAAAGAAAGTTCAATTGTCTATATTGAAAGAGAAGGCCACGCCCTGCGATTTGTGGCTAAAAGACCTGAAGAGTTAAAAGTTTAATTTCAGTGACTAAAAAATTTTTTGTCTTTTTTTTCTTTACTAGTTTTCTCTTTTCACAAATTATTTATCAAGTTAAAGCCAAGACCGAGTTCGTTGATACTTTAACACTTTTAAACCTCTGCGGCATAAAAGCCGGTGAGAAACTTTTTTCTGAAAAAATCGCGGAAGCTATTAAAAGACTTTATAAAAGTGGTCTTTTTGGTGACATCCGAGTGGAAACTCTTTCTACTGATAAAGGAATAATTTTAACTTTTGTTACCAAAGATAACCCACTTTTAAAAGAAATTAAATTTTTTGGCAATCAAAAGATAAAGACTAAGGAACTTTTGGAAAAGATAAAATATAAAAAAGGAGAAATCCTTAGTGAATATAAGATTTTTACCTTCCAAAGAGAAATTTTGAAACTCTATAAAGAAAAAGGTTTTATCTCGCCCAAAGTAATTTATACAAAATCGGAAAGGGATTCCCAAAATATGGTGGTTCTTACTTTTCATATTGATGAAGGAAAGAAGTATAAGATAAAAAAAATAAATATCTTGGGAATTAAAAATTTAAAAGAACGGCAAATAAAACAAAAATTGGTTAATCGGGAAAAAAGATGGTTTAGAAAAGGGATTTTCAAAGAGGAGGAATTTAAAAAAGATTTGGAAAGAATAATTGATTATTATAAAGAAAAAGGCTTTTTGGCAGCCAAAATTATTGATTACCAATTAACGCCTCAAAATGATTGGCTTTATATTGATATCTTTTTGGAAGAGGGGAAGCGATTTTATTTAGGAAATGTAAGTTTTCGGGGTAATGAGTTGTTGCAAGAAGAAGATTTAAGAAAATTGATAAAATTAAAAAAAGGTGATTATTACAATGCCAAAAAAATGAATTTCAGTTTACAAAGTTTATATGACCGTTACCAAGAAGAAGGTTATCTTTTCTGTCAAATTCAACCGATTGAAGATATAAGAGAAGATACTGTTGATGTTGTTTATGAGATAATTGAAAGGAATCCGGTAAAAATTAGATTAGTCAATATTGAGGGGAATGAACGGACAAAAGATAAAGTAATAAGAAGGGAAATCGTTACTCTTCCGGGCGATTTTTTTAAGAAGTCTTTATTATTAAGAAGTCAAAGAAATATTTTTAATCTTGGTTTCTTTGAAGATATTAGTGTTGATTTCAATATTGTTGATAGTGAACAAGTAGATTTAATTTATCGCGTGAAAGAGAAACCAACCTTTGGTCAATTTAGTGCCAGTATCTCTTATTCGCAAAAAGAAAAAATTGTTGGTGGGATTGAAATCTCTCAGCCGAATTTTTTAGGTAATGGCCAAAAAATATATTTAAAAATTGAAAAAGGCGGCACGGTTACTAATTTAAATTTGGGTTTTGAGGAACCTTATCTTTTTAATATTCCTTTTTCTTTTGGTTTTAACATGTTATACTATTCTTACGGTTATGATTATTACGATAAGCTTGATAGAAACCTTGCTTTTAATTTTTCTTATCCCCTTATTCTTGACTACACAAGAATTTATTGGGGTTTAAAACTGGGCAGTAGTTTTATTCCACCAAAAAGCATTAAAGATAAAAAAGTACCGCAAGAACTTTATCGGGATACAATTAATAAAATCTATTTAGCTCCCAATTTTTCAATTGTGCGGGATGCTCGGGATTATATTTTTAATCCCAGTGCTGGTTCTTATTATTTGTATTCCTTAGATATCTCCACTTTAAAGATAAATTTCTTAAGGCAGATTTTAGATGTTCGGGTTTATTTCCCTCTTTTTTGGAAATTTTCTTTAATGGTAAGGACAAGGATTGGTTATTTAACCGAATTAAAGAAAAATGATACCGTTCCTCTTTATGAAAAATTTTATTTAGGCGGTGTCGGTGAAGAAGGGATAAGGGGTTATCCGGATAGGTCAATTTCACCAATGAAAGACGACTATTTAATCGGTGGTAAGGCGATGACTATTTTTAATTTAGAATATAAACTAAAATTAGCTTATTACCTTTCTTTCATTGCCTTTTTTGATTGTGGCAATTGTTTTGCCGATATGGGAAAAATAAATTTAAGTGATTTAAAGAGAGGGATAGGTATCGGTGTGAGAGTGGAGGTTCCCATTTTAGGGCTTCTTGGTTTTGATTTGGGTTACGGCATAGATAGAGAAGGTAGTAAAATTGAACCCCATTTTCAATTTGGTAAGACTTTTTAAATCTCTTTCTCAATAAAAATTTGGGGTAAGATAAAGACTTTTTTCGTTAAAAGATATAATGGAAAATAAAAAGGATAAAAAATTTTAAAGATAAATTATTAATAATTTTTATCCCAACTTTGAAAACCCTCGTCGCCCAAACAGCTTAGGGAATAGTTCTCTAAGAGCTCAAAATAGCAAATTTAGGGGTTTAACAAAATAAATTTTTTAATAAAACTACCTATTTAAAGTAAGATTATATCAACATTTGCTAAAAATAGAAAAGCATCCCTTGTTCTACTTTTACTTTCCCATCGTAAAAGGTTATTACTTTTAATAGGAATTTTTCTTTATTATATAACTCAATAAAAACAAAGAGATAGATGTCTATAACCTCGTGCCGTTATCTTTACTCCCTTAATAAATTGAAAAGGTTTTTAAAATAACATCCAGTTGAAGCAAATTAGATAGTTTCTTTTCTCCAGGATTAAAAAGGGTGCCGTCAATTAAAAAGAATTTATTTTGATAATTAAAGGCATAAGAAATGAAGGGGCCGCCGATAATATCTTTATCATTCTGCCAAACACCCATAATTTTTATTGCTGGATTTCCTAAAAAATTGGTGCTTTCGGCAGAAGTATATTCTCTTAAAATGTAGTCGCCATTATAAAATTTTATCGTTAAGCTATCTCTTAAATCGGCAATTTCTTTGGGAATAAGCGGACGGTTGTTGTTTTCCCAATAGACAAATATTGAGCGGTCAGGATAATGGGTAAAGAGATAGATAAAGTTATCTTTTTTGTATTCTTCTTTTAAATAGTATCTTTTTGGTATCTTAAAATTAAAACCGTAATTAGTTTTTAAATATTTCATCTTTTTTTCGTCAATCCCTTGAATATAAGTGTAGATATATAAAAGATTTTCTATATGTTCCAAGAGCGAAGCGAAAATCCTTTTTTCGTATCTTTTTAATCCTTCTTTTAAAAGATTTTTATCACTACTCACAAAAATTAAGATTGTTTGATTTTTGCGGTATAAATCCTTTAACCGAAAAAGGCCAAAAGTATCTCTTTTAACAATTTCTAATTTATCACCAATCAAATCACTAATAAATTCATCATTGATCACACCAATTAAAAACAAAGTGGAAAAATTTTTTAAAGAAGGAAAGGCCGAAAGGGTTTTATATCTTATTTTAAAATAAAACTCTTCTTGGGGAGTGTAAACTTTCTTTTTTAAAATCTTTTCTAAGACTTCATCTATTGGGTAGTCAGTAAAAACAATCACTTCGCGAAATTCTCCTAAAGTGGGTGGCAAAGGTGAACAAAGAATAAAAAAGAAAAAAAATAAAAGTTTAAAGAACCGTAACACTTTTTGCCAAATGTCTGGGTTTATCAACATCACAGCCTCTTAATACCGCAATATGGTAAGCAAAAAGTTGAAGGGGTATAGCGACAACAATTGGAGTCAAAAATTCAATGGTTTCCGGAATAGAAAAAAGTTCATCGGCAATTTCTTTTAATCTTTCATCATTTTCATAGCCAATTGCGATAATTTTGCCTCCTCTGGCCTTGGCTTCCATGATATTGGCAATCATTTTTTCGTAAGTAGAATCCTTCACACAAATACAGATTACCGGTGTTTCTTCACTAATCACCGAAATCGGGCCATGCTTCATTTCACCGGCTGGATATCCGGCAGCGTGAATATAAGAAATTTCTTTTAATTTCAAGGCGCCTTCTAAAGCACTGGGATAATTTATTCCTCTGCCCAAAAAGACAAAATGGGAAGCGTTATAATATTTTTTAGCCACCTTTTTTATTACTCGGTCTAAAAGTAAGGCTTTTTTTACTTTTTCAGGAATTTTTCTTATATTTTCTAAATAATTATTTATTTTTTCATCGTCTAATTTTCCCTTAATCTTGGCAAAATATAAAGCCAAAATAAAAAGGGAAAATATTTGGGCAGTATAGGCTTTAGTAGAAGCCACACCAATTTCTGGTCCAGCGTTGATAAAAACTACATTCTCGGCTTCCCTATCCATTGAAGACCTTTTTACATTTAAAATTGCTAAATTTTTAATCTTCCTTGCCTTGGCTTCTCTTAAAGCCATTAAAGTATCGGCCGTCTCCCCTGATTGGGAAATAGCAATCATTAAAGCATTATTGTTGAATAAAAATGGTCGGGATAAAAGTTCTGAGGCAATTTCCACAGTTGTTGGGATTTCCACTATCCTTTCAAAATAATCTCTACCAATCAAACCCGCATGATAAGAAGTTCCGCAAGCTTGAATAACAATATTAGAAATATTTTTAATATCGTCAGGATAAAAATGAAAACCTTCACCTAACAAAATTTCATTATCAAAAAGTCTTTTTTCACAGTTTTCTTTAAGAATTTTTGGTTGTTCAAATATCTCTTTGCGCATAAAATGGCGATATCTACCTTTGGAAACTTCTTTTATTTTTAAATCCAGTTTTACACTTTCCTTTTCAATTGCTTTTCCTTCTTCGTTATAGAAAATTACTTCATCTTTTTTTAAAAAGACAATTTCGCCGTCCTCTAACGCATAGACCTTTTTGCAAATACCAACCAAAGCCAAAATATCGGAAGCAATCATACCTTCCTTTTTACCAACCCCACAAAGGAGAGGGCTTCCTTTTTTTATCCCAATAAGAAAATCAAATTTTTTGGAGATAAGCGCTAAGGCAAAGCTACCTTTTAATTCCTTTAATAATTCCAAAAGGATTTTTAGAAATTCCTTTTCTTCCAATCTTTCTTTTTTTTCTTTAATCTTTTCCTCTAATAGATGGACAATTACTTCGGTATCAGTTTCACTTTCAAATTGGTGGCCATTTTTTAATAATCTATTTTTTAACTCCTGGAAATTCTCAATAATCCCGTTATGAACAATTGCTAAATTTTTCTCACAATCTAAAAAAGGATGGGCATTTTCGTCACTAACTTTTCCGTGGGTTGCCCAACGGGTATGACCAATGCCAATTAAAGTTTCTCCTTCTTTCTCCAAAAATAACGGTGAAGAATTTAAAATTTCCTTTAATTTGTGCAACCTTCCGGCAGTTTTTTTAACAAATATTCCGTCTTCCTTTTTAACCGCAATTCCGCAAGAATCATAACCCCGGTATTCTAATCTCTCCAAGGCTACTAATAAAACCGAAATAATATCCCGGGAACCAATATAGCCAACTATTCCACACATAAAATTTCGTAAAGTTTTTCAACAATTTTTTCATCATCAGTATTAATAATTAACCTTAATAGCTTTTCGGTATTTGATGGTCTAAGGTGAAAAAGAAAATTTCTTTGATAGCAGAAAAGGCCATCTTCTTCATTAATTACTAAATTTTTTCTAAAAAGCCTTTTAACTTCTTTTTTTATTTTCGCTTTCATTTTTAAAAAAAAATCTTTTTTAAATTCCAGCTTCCTTTTTATAATTATGTAGTCGTTAAAAGTCTTTTTCAATATTGATAAAGGCTTTCCCTTTTCTTTTATTAATGAGAGAATAAGATAAAAGGCAACTAAACCATCGCGGGTTAAATTAACATCTTTCACAATAACTCCACCGTTACCTTCGCCACCAATGAAGCTTTTTCTTTTAATCATTTGATAAACCACATTGCTTTCACCAACTTTTGTGCGGTATAAAGGAACGCCAAATTTTTCACAAACATCATCTACCAAAAGACTGGTAGAGAAATTGCATACTACCGGTGATTTTTTCTTTTCTAAATAATATAAAAGAGAAAAGGGGAGAGTATATTCTTCACTCAAAATTTCTCCATTCTCACAAACAAAAGCTACTCGGTCACCATCCGGGTCAAAACCAATTCCCAAATGAAGCCTTTTTTCTTTTACCAAATTACTTAACCTTTTTAAAGCTCCTGGGGAAGGTTCTGGTTCTCGGGGAAAGTCTTTATCAATCTTTTCTTTTAAAAAAAGAGGGGAAAAGTTTAAAGAAAAAAAATTACAGAAATAATCAATCTCCGAGCTTACCGAGCCATTGACGCCATCAATACCGACCTTTAAATCGCTGAAATTTTCAATTTTGGCACCAAGATATTTTTTTATTTTTTGAGCATGCTCAAAGAAAATCTCTTCTTTATTTAAAATTTGAATTTTGGGCTCCTTTTTCTTTAATTCCTTTTCGATTTTTTCTAATTTTAATAATTTTATCTCATTTTCAAATAAAAACCGGCCCCGAGCCGACACAAATTTTAAACCATTTTCATCAACTGGATTATGAGAGGCGGTAATTACTATTCCCGGTAACTTTAAATAACCGGAAGCAAAAACTAAGGTCGGTGTGGGTATAATTCCGCAATCAACCACATTCTTGCCGCTTTGAAGAATTCCGGCTACCGAGGAAAAATAAAAGGCTTCCGAGGTTGGGCGGGTGTCGCGGCCAACCAAGATTTTTTCGGCTTTTTGTTTTTTAGCAAAAATGTAAGCAAAAGAAAAAAAATCAAAGGGAAAAACTTCCGAAAATACCTTTCCCCGTAAGCCAGAAACACTAAATTTATACATAAACTATTATAAATAATCAAAAAATTAAAATCAAATATTTTTGACTTCTAAGAGATTTTTGTTATAATTTTAAAAATGAAAAAAACTCCTTTTTATGAAAAACATTTGGAATTTAATGGAAAGATTATTAATTTTTTTTCTTATTTAATGCCCATCTCTTATTCTTCTATTAAAGAAGAGGTCTTTGCCGTAAGAAATAATTGTGGTCTTTTTGATGTTTCCCATATGGGTAGGATAGAGATAAGTGGAAAAAATTATAAAGAATTTGTTAATTACTTAATTACTAATGATGTCTTTTCCTTAAAGGAATATCAAGCCTGTTATGCTTGTATGTTATCTGAGGATGGGGGAATTATCGATGACCTAGTCTGTTACCGTCTGCCGGAGCGGATTCTTTTGGTTGTCAATTGTGCTAATATCGAAAAAGATTTTGCTCACATTGTAAAAAATAACAAATTTGGTTGTCAAGTTAAAAATATTTCCGAGGATATTTGTCAATTGGCTTTACAAGGGAAAAGGGCAGAAAGTTTTTTGGCTTGCTTTACTGATTTTGACCTTTCCCAAATAAATTTTTACTATGCAAAAATGATAGAAATTTTAGGAATACCCATGCTTGTCTCCCGAACGGGTTATACCGGTGAAGACGGTTTTGAACTTTATTTTGAACGCCAATACGCCCATTTTGTTTGGGACAAATTTTTTGAAAAAGGAAAAGAATTTTCCCTTCTTCCTTGCGGTTTAGGTGCTCGGGATATGTTAAGATTAGAAATGGGTTATTGCCTTTATGGTCAAGATATTGATGAGGATAAAAATCCCTTAGAAGCCAATCTTTCTTTTGTGGTTAAATTTAATAAAGATTTTATTGGTAAAGAAGCCTTATTAAAAATAAAAGAAAACGGCTTAAAAAGAAAACTTTGCGGAATAAAATTTGACGGCAAAGTAATTCCGCGACCGAGAACAAAGATTTATGACCAAGCAAAAAGGGAGATTGGTTTTATCACGAGTGGCACCTTTTCTTTTACTTTAAATTGGGGGATTGCTTTAGGGTATTTAGCTATCGATTATTCTCAGGTAGGTAATAAGGTTTATTTAGAAGGAGGAAAAATAGGCGAGATTGTAAGATTGCCATTTTATCAAAATGGTAGTATTAAAAAACTTAAAAAGGAGGTTTAATGAGTTTAGTTTTAGATGGTTTATATTATACCAAAACTCATGAATGGTTAAAAGTGGAAGATGATATTGGAATAATTGGAATTACTGATTTTGCCCAAAAGGAATTACAAGATATTGTCTATTTTGGCATTGAGGAGAATCTTATTGGAAAAAGTTTAAAAGCCAATGAGAAGTTTGGTTATGTGGAAGCGGTGAAAACTGCCAGTGATTTGTACCTGCCGGTTTCGGGCGAGATTATTGAGATAAATAAAGAAGTAATTGACAATCCAGCACTGGCTAATCAGGACCCTTATGGTCGGGGTTGGCTTATTAAGATTAAAATAAAAGATAAAGAGGAATTAAAAGATTTATTAAATAGTGAAGAATATAAAAAACATATTGGTGAATAAGTATGTTTATTCCCCATAGCGAAGAAGAAATAAGGGAAATGCTTGAAACCCTTGGTAAAAAAAGTTTGGCTGAACTTTTTTTGACAATTCCCGATGATTTGAAGATAGAAGTTAAAGAAGAAAAAATTAAAGTATTAAAAGAAGCCGAAGTAAGAAAGGAATTAAAAAGAATAGCTGAAGAAAACAAAAATCTTAACGAATACATTTCCTTTCTCGGCGGTGGGATTTATGACCATTATATTCCCGCATGCATTGACCAAATTGTTTTAAGAAGTGAATTTTATACTGCTTATACTCCTTATCAGCCGGAGGTTTCCCAAGGGACTTTACAAGCAATGTTTGAATTCCAATCGCTAATTTGTGACCTTTTTAAAATGGATGTAGCTACTGCTTCTCATTATGATGGTGGGACGGCTTTAGCGGAAGCAATTTATATAATGAAAAAGAAAGGTTACAAAAATTGTTTAATTTCTAAGGGAATATCGCCTTTTCATTTAAAAATAATTGCGACTTATTTTTTAGGTCAAGAGTTAAATTTTTGTGAAATTCCGTTAAAAGACTTTACTATTGATTTGGATTATTTAGAAAAGAAGGCAAAAGAGTTCGCCGGTAATTTCTTTTTTGTCTTCCAAACTCCCAACTTCTTTGGTTTTTTAGAAGAAGTTGAGGATATTAGTAAGATTGTTAAAGAAAGCGATGGAAAAATAATCGTCTCTTGCGATCCAATTTCTTTAGCAATTTTAAAACCACCAGGAGAATATGATGCTTGCTTGGCAACTGCTGAAGGTCAATCTTTGGGGCTTTATCCATCCTTTGGTGGACCGCTTTTAGGAATTTTGACAGCTAAAAAAGAGTATATTCGCGATTTACCCGGAAGAATTTGTGGCCAAACAGTAGATAAAGACGGAAAAATTGGTTATGTGACTGTCTTACAAACAAGAGAGCAACATATTAGAAGGGAAAAGGCAACTTCTAATATTTGCACCAATCAACAACTTTGCGCTTTAAGGGCAGCAATCTATCTTTCGCTAATGGGTAAAGAAGGTCTTAAGAAGGTTTTTTACCTTTCTTTTTGTAAAAGCCATTATCTTTATGAGAATTTATTGAATTTAGGTTTTTTTGAAGAGGTGTCAAAGAAGCCGTTTTTTAAGGAATTTACCATTAAAAGCAAAATACCAGTAAAAGAAATTTTGGAAAAATGTGAAAAAGAAAAGATTTATCCGGGAATTTCTCTTTTTGAAATTTATCAAGAGGAAGCCTTTAAAGATCTTCTTTTAATTGCCGTTACGGAAAAGAAAAGAAAAGAGGAATTGGATTATTTTCTTGAAGTTCTAAAAAGGAGTTTTTAATGGAATGTAATATTAAAAGGAATTTAAGTTTTTGTAATTGTTCTTATCCGGGATGCGAAAAAAAAGGCAAATGTTGCGAATGTCTTCATTATCATTTAAAAAGAAAAGAAGTTCCGGCTTGCTTTTTTTCTCCAGAAGTTGAGAAGACCTATGACCGTTCAATTGAAAATTTTATAAAAAATTATAAAAGATAATATGCTGGAAAAATTGATTAAAGAATATTCTAAAAAGGGAAAATTTAACGATTATTTTGGCGATTGTGATGTGAAAGAACGCGATTTAGAAAAGGAGATTCCAAAGAGTTTAAGAAGAGAGGAGTTTTCTTTTATTGAAGTTTCCGAAATAGAAGTAATCCGCCATTTTATTCGCCTCTCTTCGTTAAATTACCACTTGGATAAAGGTATCTATCCTTTAGGAAGCTGTACAATGAAACATAATCCCAAAGTAAACGAAGAAATAAGTAGTTATGAAGGTTTTTTGTATCTCCATCCTTTACAGAAAGAGGTCGATGTTCAAGGAGCCTTAAAAATAATGTATGAGCTTAGCTGTTTTTTAAAAGAGATTTCGGGAATGGATGGGATAAGTCTTCAACCACCGGCTGGCGCTAGTGGTGAGTTAACTGCCATGCTGGTGATAAAAAAATATTTTTTAGATAAAAAAGAAGCGCGGAAAATCGTTTTAATTCCTGATTCCGCCCATGGTACTAATCCCGCAAGTGTTTCGATGGCTGGTTTTACTTCGCAGACAATAAAATCTAATAGTGAAGGAATGATTGATTTGGAGGATTTTAAAAGAAATTTAAATGAAAATGTTGCCTGCTTAATGATTACCAATCCTAATACCTTGGGAATTTTTGAAAAGAATATCAAAATAATTGCTGAAGAGTTACATAAATATGGTGCCTTATTATATTTGGATGGCGCCAATCTTAACGCCTATTGCGGAATTCACCGTCCGGGTGATGCGGGTGTTGATATCATGCATTTTAATCTCCATAAAACCTTTTCTACTCCTCATGGGGGTGGTGGTCCGGGAGCCGGACCAGTAGGGGCGAAAGTCTTCTTAGTTCCCTACTTACCCAATCCGAAGATTGAAAAAAACGGTGAAAAATATTATTTTAAATATGATAAAGAATCTATTGGTAAGACTGCCAGTTTCTATGGTAATTTTAATGTTTTTATTAAAGCTTATACCTACATAAAAATGCACGGTTTAAAAGGCTTAAGAAAGGTTTCGCAGATTGCGGTTTTGAATGCCAATTATTTAAGAAAGCGATTAGAAGAAATTGGTTTTTCTTGTGAATATCAAACACCCACCTTACACGAATTTGTTTTGACTTTAAAAGATTTTAAGAAAAAAGATATTAGGGCTTTAGATATTGCTAAAAGATTATTAGATTATAATTGTCATGCGCCAACTGTTTATTTTCCTTTAATTGTTGCCGAAGCCTTTATGATTGAACCAACAGAAACCGAGCCGAAAGAAGAATTAGAACGGTTTATTTCGGTAATGAAAAAGATCAAAGAAGAGTGCGAAGAAAATCCCGAAATAGTAAAAAATGCTCCTCATAATACGCCGGTAAGAAGATTAGACGAAGGTAAGGCGGGGAGAGAATTAATTGTCAAATGGAGCTAACAATAGAAGAAAAAGAAGAATTGATAAATAAAATTGCTGAACGGGTAGTTTCTTTAAGATTGACACCAGTAGCAATTGTGTTATTAGAATCTTCTAAACCGTTATCTTTTGCTTTTACTCAACTTTTGGTATTTTTTCAGCCAATTGTCACTTCTATTTTTAACCCCGTACCTTATGAAAAATTAATTCTGTTGTTTGAAGACCGAAATAATATTGAACTATTAATTAAAGAAATTGAAAAAAGAGAGGAAGAATATGGTAGAGAAAGAAAAAATAAAAAGAATCTTAGCAACTGATTGTGGTAGCACCACTACCAAAGCAATCTTAATTGAAAAAAGGGGTGAAGAATATCGTCTAATTGTTCGGGGCGAAGCACCAACAACGGTAGAAGCACCTTTTGAAGATGTTACGCGGGGGGTTTTGAATGCCGTAAGGGAGGTGGAAGAATTGTCAGGCGTAAAAATATTAGAAGGAGAAAAAATTATTAAACCCTATAAAAATGAGAAGGAAGGAGTGGATATTTATGTTTCCACCAGTTCTGCTGGCGGTGGTTTGCAGATGATGGTTTGCGGGGTGGTTTTGACAATGACTGCGGAAAGTGCCCAAAGAGCCGCTTTGGGTGCGGGAGCAATTGTTATGGATGTGATTGCTTCCAATGACGGTCGACTTCCTCACGAGAAAATTGAAAGAATAAGAAATTTAAGACCAGATATGATTTTACTTTCCGGTGGCGTTGATGGCGGTACAATTTCCCATGTAGTAGAATTGGCAGAGTTGATAAGGGCTTCTGACCCAAAACCCCGATTTGGTATTGGTTATAAATTACCAGTAATTTATGCTGGTAATAAAGATGCCCGGGAGCATATTTTAAAAATCTTAAAAGAACATACGGCTTTAGAAATTGTGGAAAATATTAGACCAGTTTTAGAAAGAGAGAATTTAGCACCAGCGCGCCATAAAATCCACGACTTATTTATGGAACATGTGATGGCCCATGCACCTGGTTATAAAAAATTGATGGAATGGACCGATGTGCCTATTATGCCGACACCGGGAGCAGTTGGTCTTTTGATTGAACAGGTTGGTAGAAGTGAAAATATTGAAGTTTTAGGAGTAGATATTGGCGGTGCCACAACCGATATCTTTTCTTGTTTTCGCGATAAAAGGGCAGAAAGCGAAGAATTGGTATTTAATCGAACGGTAAGTGCCAATTTGGGAATGTCTTACAGTATTTCTAATGTTTTGAAAGAAGCCGGCATTAAAAATATTATTCGTTGGATTCCTTTTAAAATTGATGAAGGGGAGTTGAGAAATCGGATAAGAAACAAAATGATTAGACCAACAACTATTCCCCACACTTTAGAAGAACTGAAGATTGAACAGGCAATCGCCAGAGAGGCATTAAGATTAGCATTAGAACAACACAAATCAATGGCAGTTGGTTTGAAAGGTATCCAACAGGAAAGGACAATCTCCGATGCCTTTGCCCAAGCTTTGACCGGTGAGACCTTAGTTGATATGATGAGTTTAAATTTAATTATTGGTTCTGGTGGTATTCTTTCGCACGCTCCAAGAAGAGTGCAAGCGGCAATGATGATGATTGATGGTTTTTTGCCGGAAGGAGTTACTCGTTTAGCGGTTGATAGTATCTTCATGATGCCCCATTTAGGTGTTTTATCTACGGTTCATCCGGAAGCGGCTAAACAAGTTTTTGATAAAGACTGTCTTATTAGATTAGGCACCTGTATTGCTCCGGTTGGTGAAGGGAAAGAAGGGGTAAAAGTTATGAAAATAAAAATCTACAAAAAAGATGGGAGTATTATTGAAAAAGACTGTTATTATAGTGAAATTTATCTTATTCCTTTGCGCGAGGGAGAAAAAGCCAAAGTAGAAATAATTCCCGAAAAAGGCTTTGATGTTGGTGCTGGTAGAGGTAAAAAGTTAGAGACGGAAGCGGAGGGTGGAGTAGTGGGAATAATTATTGATTGTCGTGGTCGTCCTTTGTATCTACCAAAAGAAGAAAATAAAAGAATTGAACTTTTAAATAAATGGGCAAATTCAGTTAATCTCTATCCTCAATAATGGAAGAATTAGAAAAGGCAAGGGAAGCCAAAAAGGAATTGAAAAAGATAAAAAACGAATTTGCGGGAAGAGATTATTTAATAAATTTAGAAAACCAAGAATTGACCGCCCTTTGCCCTTTTACCACCAATCCTGATTTTTACCAAATAAAAATTACCTATCAACCCAATAAAGAACTTATTGAACTTAAAAGTTTAAAACTATATTTACAAAAATTTCGTGACATAAGAATTACTCACGAATCGTTATTGAATATTATCTTTGAAGATATTGATTCTTTAATCTCACCAAAATACTTAAAAGTTGAATTAAATGTTAATATTCGTGGTGGAATAAAGACCACCGTTATTCGGGAAGAAAAAAAAGATTGATTGTCTATCTCTATTGGCTAATAGGTTTGACCATTACTACTTATTTTAGTGCTTTTTTTGTTAAAAGATTTAAAGAAACTGGTTATGCCTTTTTGGTTGGTTTTTATGTTATCTATTTAGGAGCTTCTCAAATTCTTGCCACTCGGATAATAAAATTTGATTTGGGCTTTGTCTCTTTTTTTGCTCCTTCAGCAGTTTTTATCTATCCCTTTATTGCCCAAGTTTTAGATATGATTAATGAAGTTTACGGAAGAGAAAAAAGTTATTTAGCGATTATTATTGCCTTTCTTTCGCAAGTTTTATTAGTAATCTTTATTCTCTTGGTAAATAGTTTAAAACCAGCACCATTTTTTTTCTACGAGGATGCCTGGCAAAGGATTTTTAAATTAGGAATAAGAATTACTGTTGCTTCCTGGGTTTCTTTTTTAATCTGCCAATATATTGATGCCACTATTTTTGCCTTTTTAAAAAAGCGATATGAGAAAAAAGTCTTATTAAGAAGTATCACTTCGGATGCGATTGATTTAACCTTAGATAGTATTATCTTTATCACCCTGGCGTTTTTAGGTGTCCAGCCAATAATTCCTTTAATCATTGGTCAGATAGTTAGTAAAAATATAATTGGTTTTATTGATACCCCCTTCTTCCTTTGGTATAAAAGAATGGTTGGTGATTGAAATTATTTTTGCCTTAAAGATTGGAAACAAATAAAAGAAAGAAAATTAAATAGCCTACTCCTATACTGTTCAGGAAACTCTTTGGGGAACGGATGTCTTTCAACCACTATTTTTCTTATCCATAAGAGATACTTTTTCAATTTCTTTTTAATTCCATATATCTTTTTCTTTTCCATTTTTTTCCCCACTTTTATATTATATATAACGAAAAAAGATTGTCTTTCTTACCTCAAAAATTAGGGGTAAGATAAAGGGTCATTTTTCCGTTATATATTATTAGCCAAAAATCTTTTTATCAATTCCTTATAGATATTATAGGCTTCTTTATCAAAGAGGACAAATCTAATCTTTTTTACTTTCTTTAATTTGGGAATTAATTCTATACAAGTTTTTAAAGCAACCTCAGTTGCCTCTTTTATTGGATAACCAAAAAAGCCGGTGGAGATTGCCGGAAAAGCAATTGAGGAGATATTTTTCTCTTCGCAGATTTTTAGAGCATTCTCATAACATAAAGAAAGAATTTTATCTTCGGGTTTATCCTTTCCGTAAACTGGTCCTAAACAATGGATAACATATTTATTCGGTAGTTTATAACCTTTAGTGATAACTGCTTCTCCCGGTTTAATTGGTGCGTATTTTTCACATTCTTTTTCTAATTCGGGGCCAGCTGCTTTATGGATAGCACCGGCAACCCCACCACCCCTTCTTAAATAGGCATTTGCCGCATTGACAATGGCTTCAATATCTGGCTGTTTGGTTATGTCACCTTGAATAATCTCAATGGTTACTCCTTTATATTCAACACTTACCATTTTAAATAAACCGTATCGCCAACTTTAATCTTTTTACTTTCAAAATATCCCTGATTAACTTCTAAGGCATATAAAAAGGGTCTTTCTGGTTGATAAACCCTTTTCTCATTCATTGGCATCATCCTTTGAATATCAATAATTATAAAATCTTTGGAGATAAAGGCAATATCTAAGGGAAGATAAGTATTTCTCATCCAAAAAGGATAAATCCCTTCTTTTTCAAAAACAAAAAGCATCCCTTCATTTTCACCCAAATTTCTTCGGTAAGAAAGTCCGGTTATCCTTTTTAATGGCGTATCGGCAATTTCTACATATAAGGTTTCATTTTTTATTATCAACATCTTCTTCTCATTTTCTAAAGAGATATTTTTCGGAAGATTTTTCTCTTTAAAAAGCGACCAAAAATAAAAGATAAGTAATAAAGAAAAAATTATGGCAACAAATAAAGTTAGATAACGCATTCGGAAAAATCACAATATTCATCAAAAATCGCTTTTATTATTTTTAAAATCCTTAATCGGTTATTTCTTATCTCCAAATCCTTATCCATCACAAACACATTATCAAAAAACTTATCAATATAAGGTCTTAAAGATAAAAGATAATCTAAGGCTTTATTATAATCTTCACTTTCTAAAGCATCTAAATAGTCTAAATAAATTTCGCTACAATATTCTAATAATTTTTTCTCTTCCTCTTTTATTAAAAGAGTTCTTTTTATCTTTGCCGCATCTTCTATATCTTCAAGCCTAAGTTCTTCAATATCTACTCCTCTCAAAATATTTCTTACCCTTTTCTGACCAATAACAATCTTTTCAAAATCTTCCTTCTTTTCTTCTTTTAACTTTTTTAGATATTCCAATCTTTTTAATGCCCTTTTGGGATTATACCAGATAACCTTACTTATTGCCCGAGCAAAATCATAAGAATAGCCCTTTTCTTCAATATAAAGTTCCAATCTTTCTTTAAAGAAATTATTTACTTCACCTTCAATACTTTCTTTATCAAAATTAACCGGTAGTCTTTGGAAAAGTTCCAAATCATAAGTAATTAATTCTTCAATATTAATATCTAAATTATGAACGACAATAGTATTAATAATATTATCTGCCTGTTTTTTTAAACCGAAGGGGTCATAAGAACCTTTCGGAACTTCCCCTTTGATAAAACTGGCATTAATATTATCAATCCTATCAACGATTGTCAAATAGGCACCATATTTTGTTTTTGGCAAATCTTCATATTGTTCATACAAGGCATCACAAACTTCTTTTAAATAGCCAAAATATTGGGCATAGATACCACCCATCTTCCCTTGCAGGGAAGTAAATTCCTTTTCCCTTACCATATTAGTTAATAAATCGGCTTTACTTAGATAGGCAATCTTTTCTAAGATTTCATTATCTTCAATCTTTCTTATCAAATTTTTTAATCTTTCGGTCTTATCATAAAGGGTTCCTAAACCTTCAATCCAGATAACCCTTTTCTCTTCTTCGACCAAATTTTCTAAGGGTCTTTTCAAATCTTCTAAAAAGTAATATTTGGCATCTTCTAATCGTGCGGAACAAGCCTTTTCAAACCACATTTTTATCTCTTCTATTGCCTTTTTATTTTTTAAAAATGGTTTATTTATTACGCAGATAAAATAATTAAGCAGTTCATTATTTTTAAAAACCGCCAAAGCGTGAAGATAATTTTTTAAACCGGTGATAATAACTTCTTTCGGCAGAGAAAGGTAATCTTTGGCAAACTCACATAAAATCAAAGAAGGATATTCACAGATATTTAACATCTGATAAATCAACTCTTCATCTTTTATAATTTCCCCACTAATCTCTTTTAAAATCCTATTTAAATTTTGATAAAAAATCTTCTCCCTTTCTTCGTAAAGGCAAATAACACCGTTTTTCCTCATAATTTTAAAGTAATCTTTGGCATTATTTATCTTTATCGGCAAAAAGGATTTATCCCGATGGGGATAAGTGAGATTACTACTTTTTAACCCATCAATTTTAAATTTAATAACCTTATTATTAAAAAGGCAAAGAAGCGAATGGATTGGTCGGGCATAATACCATTCTTTTGAAACCCTCATTTTCTTATTAAAAGGGATATCTTTTAATAAATTGGGCAAAAATGAAGAAAGAATTTTTTCAATTTTTTCACCGCCAACCTTTTTCTTTAAAAAAAGATACTCTTTCTCACCAATTTTTTTAATAACAATATCTTTTTCCTTTGCCTTATGGGCTTTTAAAAATCCCTTTCCTTGTTCGGTTAAATTATTATTCTCATCAAAGGCAATATTTTTTGGTGGTCCTTGGATTTCAATAAATTTTATCTTTCTCTTTAAAGGAAGTCCAATACAAAGAAAACCAATCCTTCTTGGTGTGAAAAATATCTTTATATCTTCATATTCCAGCTCTTGCTCTTTTAAAAATTGGCAAAACCGCTCTTTTAAATATAAAACTGCTGGTTTTATATAACTTACTGGTAGTTCCTCACTTAAAATTTCTAACAAAAAATAATTCTTCATAATTTTTAATAGAAGTTCTTACCGGTAGCTTTCTTGGTCTTAACCAATACCAAGTAATCCTTTTAGCAATTTTTGATTTCTCATAATATTTTTTCAAGTTAGGAAAAAAGAAAAGGGAGATATGGATAAGAAAGGCGATGGTGATAAAAGAAGCAAAAATTCCCCAAAAACCGCCAACCAATTTATCTAACCAAGATAAAAAAAGTACCTTAAATATTTCCGAAAGGATTTTCCCAAAAAATTTAAAAATAAAAAAGACAAAAAGAAAAATGATAATAAAAGCAATAACCCTAATAATTCTTGTATCGCCAAAATTTTTAGATAATTCCGGATAAAAGCGGTTGGCAATAAAAATACCCAAAATAAAACCCAAAAAACCACTGCTACTTCTAATAAAACCAATTTTTAACCCTTGAAAAAAACCTAAAATTAAAATAATGATAATCAAAATATCCAAAACCATATAATAAAAATAACAAAATATTTCTAATTGTCAACAAATCATTGACTTTTCGAAAATTGGCTATATTATATATAATAAATTTAGTCAGGATAGCAGGTTTTTTTCTAAATAGGAAGAAGGTACATTACCTGAATGGTTGGGGTCTGAGGAAGTTTTTTATTTATACTACTTTTTAGTAAGAAA
>CAZDHW010000003.1:96454-97978 GCA_964505415.1 uncultured bacterium
AAAGTTATAAAGATAAAACGATAATGGTTAAGGAACTTGCCGACTCCAGAATTTTTTGGAAGATAGGATTTTATTAAAATTAAAATAATAAATTTCCAATATACCAAATTTTTAAAAATTAGAAAAGGCCGGGGTAGAAATTCTACCCCGGCCAAGGTTTTTTATCGTTGAAATATGAGTTTGTGAGTTTTTTGATAATCACCCGCAATAAATCGACAAAGGTAGACGCCATTAGCCACTATTTTGCCATTATTATCTCTTCCGTCCCAATTCGCTGTGTATCGTCCTCGTTTTTGAGTTTGGTTGACAAGTGTTTTAACAATCCTTCCGGTGATATCATAAATTTCAATTATTACCCGTTTTTCTGCCTCTAAGGTATAAGGAATTTGGGTTAAACGATAAAATGGATTGGGGAAAGGTGGAAAAAGTTTTGTTTCTTTGATATCAAGGTCTTTCCATTTAAATTCTTCTTTCTCTTTGATAGCCGGAACACCGCCGATAGTTTGCCAAAAGCCGATGTGGGCTAAAAGGTTAATCCCCCTCATCCAACCAATAGCAGTTTGTCCTAATGTGGCGCCAACCAGATAAGCACCTTCAATATTGCTGCCTCCAGTTGCTAAAACCTGCCAATCACAGCGATATTGTTGAGCAAAGATAATTACAATGAAAATTAATAAAAGAGTAAAATACCGCATAGGTTATTTTCTTTTCTTTAATTCTGCCTTTAAAAATTCAATTTCTTCGCGTAATTTTTGGTTTTCTTCGTATAGTGCCTGAATAGCAGCAAAAAGTACGCCGTCCGCATCAGCCATATTTATCGCCTCATCACTTTCGCCAACACCAAAAGCCTTATAGAATTCTTCAGCAGTTAGTCCGATATGTTTTATATTTTCTTTTTGACCTTTTATTCGGTAATATCTTATTGACAATTCCGCAATTCGCTTTAATAATTCTTTTTTGTCAACTGATGAAAAGTTGGTTATATTTTCCTTACTACCAATGCCTGACCAAGAATTAGAATTTGGTGCCAGATAAACACCGGAAGTCATTGTGGCATTTGAGAAGAACCAAGTTCCGCCTCGTGCCCGAACACGGAATTGGCTGGCACCAGTAGTATAAACCGATTCAAAAGGAGCAGAAGCTTCGTCGCTCCACACAAAGCATCCATTATGATTTGCCCGAGCATATCTTCCGGCAGCCAAACTATAAAATCCGCGAGCAATATTATTATGCCCACCAGGTACTGTTGCGTAATCAGCAGATGCTACATTATTACTCCCACCTGCTACAGTAGCATATTGGGCTGTTGCTTGATTGTAGGCTCCACCGCCGACAAAGGCATAAGAACCACTTGCGCTATTTGAATCTCCACCTACTACTGAAGCATAACCTCCACTTGCTCTGTTCCGATATCCACCTGTTATTGTGGCATAGTTTCCTGTGGCTTTATTGTCCTCTCCACCGCCGACAAAGGCATTCCCGCCGGATGCTTCATTAAACTCTCCACCTGTTACTGCAGCATAA
>CAZDHW010000004.1:0-3423 GCA_964505415.1 uncultured bacterium
AAGCAGTTTTAGATGGTGATATTGAAGATTTTATCTTTGCCTATTTGACTAAAAAATATCCCTCTTATTGACCCTACGGGTATTAATCTTTTTTCTCTATTATAAGTTATTGAAAATAAAGGACTTATTAATAAAAATGGACTCTTGACTTTTTTTAGATTTTGTTATATTTTTATGCATAAAAAATTAAAGAGGAAAAATGAAAAAGTTATTTATTTTATCTTTAATTACTTTATTTCCATTTTTAATTTTTAACCAAGAAGAACCAATATCCAAAAAGACCCATTATTATTTAAAAGAATGGATAAACGAAGAAGGACTTTTAGAAGCTTGTATATTAGAAGGTGATTCAATACCTCCGGAATCAATTCCAGAAGGATTTATAAAGGTTTCTGTAGAGGAATTACACGCAAAAGGATATTTAACTGGCGAAGAAGAACTACAATGGCTGGCAGAAAAAGGTGTGTTTCCGGAGACTGTTTGGGCGGGTTCTGGGAGATGGGGTTGTTCTTGGGCCCACTGTTGGCGAGAAAACGGATTATTACAAGGGACAGGAGGGTCTTTGACCGAAACTCCTATAGAGGAAAAAATTCGTGTAAAAAATATATTAAGAAAGACAACTGCGAGAAGAACGAGTGAAAGAAGATCGAGACCTCAGTCAATCACGGGTCCGGGTAGAGTTGATGTACGCTGGCCATTGATACAGTGTTCCAAAACAATAATGAATTTTTACAAGTAGAAATCATAGGCACACATATTTGGAAAGCTGGGGAGCCTGATTCAATTGTTAGGAATACTTATGCTCGGGATTATGTAAGATGAAAAAATTTTGGTTAATTTTCTTTTCTTTTTCCTTTCTTTTTGCCTATGATACTTTATGGTTTAGAGTCTATGATACTGGAGAGTATGAAGATTCTTATGGAATAGGGATTGACCCGTGGGGAAATATAATCATTTGTGGGGAAAGAGGTTTTGGAATTTTGCTTATAAAATATTCTCCAGCAGGTGAAGTTATCTGGTCAAAAACTATTGAGGATGAAGATAGAGTTTGGGCACCTGATTTAGCGGTTGATAAAGAAGGGAATATTATTGCTGTCGGAGAATATTATCGGGGGCCCCAAGATTTTGGCGGTTATATAGTTAAATGTGATAATGAAGGTAATATCTTATGGTTTAGAAAATTTCCAATAAATGGAGGGTGTGTGTTTAATAGCGTAGTGTGTGACGATTCCAATAATATTTTTGTTGTCGGTTGGTACGAAGAAGAGAATAATATTAATATTATTTTAATTAAATATTCGCCACATGGTGAGACAATATGGGTAAAAAGATATGATTTGGGTGAGGAATTTGAAGCTATTACCGGTTTAATACGGGATAGAGAAGGAAATATTATTGGCACAGGCGCAATTGGCATCCTTATTCCTTCCATCTATGACTTATTAACTATAAAGTTTAATAAAAATGGAGAGATTGTTTGGATATCTCGAATAGATTTTAATGAAAATGATTGGGGAGAGGATGTAGCAATTGATTCGGCTAATAATATCTATATTTGTGGTTTTACTGGCAACTTTTCCCTTATCCATTCTTTTATTATTAAATATACTCCATATGGCGATACCCTTTGGAAAAGATTTTATGAAGATTATTATAGTCATGGTACTGCTGTGGCTATTGATAAATTAGGAGATATTTTGGTTGCTGGCTATGTAAAAGATATTCATAATATATCTAATACTCTTTTAATAAAATATTCTCCTTTTGGTGATACTATTTTTTCCAAATGGTATAATTTTAACTCTGATAGGGGGATGTGGGCTTGGAGAATGGTTTTGGTAAACGATTCTAACTATATTTATATCACTGGTAACTTTAATAATGGAAGGGATTGGGATATTTATCTAATGAAACTTACTTCTCAGCCGACAATTAAGGAAAAGGTTTCTCATAAGATTTTGTTCACTTTGGGAAAGGAAATAAAAGAGGTTTATGATATTACCGGAAAGAGAATAAAAGATTTAAAAAGGGTGAAAAAAGGGGTTTATTTCTTTAAATATAACAAGAATAAATACTTTAAAGGAAAGTTGTTTTAAAATAATTCTTTAATTATAATGCTAAAATATTATGCTTAAAAACGAGGCTAAAATAAAAAAGATATTAATTTTAATTTTCTTCTCTTTTTCCTTTCTTTTTGCCTATGATACTTTATGGTTTAGATTGGGTGATGCCGGATTTTCTCGGGGAGTAGAGATTGACCCGTTTGGGAATATAATTGTTTGCGGAGAGAGAAATTTTAATGTTTTACTACTTATTAAATATTCCCCATCGGGAGAAATCATCTGGTCAAGAATTATTCATCATGATGAAGACCTACTTTCTCTCCCTAGTTTGGCGGTTGATAAAGAAGGCAATATCATTATGGTGGCTGGGTATTTTCGATATCCTCCCGGTGAGTTTTGGGGTTATATAGTTAAATGTGATAATGAAGGTAATATCTTATGGTTTAGAGAATTTACAATAAATAGATGGTGTTGGTTTAGGAGTGTTGTGTGTGATGATTCCAATAATATCTTTCTTGCCGGTGTGTATGGAGAGGGAGAAGATGATAATATTGTTTTAATTAAATATTCACCAAATGGCGATTTAGTATGGACAAAAAGGTATGATTTTGGTGGGCTGCAAGAAGAGATGACTGCTTTAATACAAGATAAAGAAGGAAATATAATTGGTGTAGGAGAAACTGGTGATGGCGAAATTTTTGACCTATTAACTGTGAAGTTTGATAAAAATGGAGATACTATTTGGGTATCTCGTATAGATTTTCAACCGGAAGATTGGGGAAAGGATGTAGCGATTGATTCATCTAATAATATTTATGTATGCGGTGATGTGTATGTATGGGGGTCGGTGGTTGATACTCTTTATTCTTTTGTTGTTAAATATAATCAAAATGGCGATACCCTGTGGACAAGATTTTATAAAAATCACGGTAGTTCGGCAATTTCTGTTGATAAATTGGGAAACGTCTTGGTTGCTGGTTTTACAAAAGAAAATGGAATATATTATACTCTTTTAATAAAATATTCTCCCTTTGGCGATACTATCTTTTCCCAATTGTTTAATTTTAGTCCTGATAGTGGAATGTGGCCAGATGATATGGCTTTGGTAAATGATTCTAATTATATTTATATAACCGGCACCTTTCATAGCGGAAGGAATTATAATATTTATCTAATGAAACTTCTTTATCAACCGGCAATTAAGGAAGAGGTTTCTTACAAAGTTTTATTCACTTCTGAAAAGAAAGCAAAAGAATTTTATGATATAACCGGAAAAAGGCTAAAAGATTTGAGAAGAATAAAAAAGGGAGTTTATTTCTTTAAAGATAAATACTTTAAAAAGGTTATTATTTTAAATTAA
>CAZDHW010000004.1:3523-71185 GCA_964505415.1 uncultured bacterium
TAAGTGAACTCACATTATTAACGCTAACAATAAATTTATAAATAAAGCTAAAAAGACTAATTTAGAGTTAGAATTTAATGTTTTTAAGCTGTAAGATTTGAAAAGGTTTTAAAAATGAGGTAGAAAGGCGTCCCCTGAATGGTAGGGGTATTAGAAGGCATTTTATTTAAATATTGGTGACCAGGCTGGCGAAGTAGCATTTCCTAAATTTGTTATTTTTCTTTGATTACTCCCATCATAATGCATAGTATAAATTTCCCAATTACCAGTTCTATTAGAGGAAAAGACAATATGGAGACCATCAGGAGAGAAATAGGGGTCTTCATTATTACCTTCAAAAGTTAATTGTTTAGTAAAAGAACCATTAATATCCGTTAGAAAAATCTGATTTTTGTTATCTTTTGTTCTTGAGACATAAACAATTAAATCGCCCCTTGGTGACCAATTTGGTGAAGTGTTATAATTTCCTTCGTAGGTTAGCCTATTTAAGTTTGTACCATCAATATTGATGGTGTAGATTTGAGGTGTTCCTGAACGGTCGGAGCAAAAAACAATCTCTCTTCCCGAAGGGCTGAAAGAAGGGGAGATAGCTATAGAACCAGCAAAAGTAATATTTTTAGGCAAACCACCGGCAACAGGAATTAAAGCTAAATTCATTCCACCATTAGTAGAAAAAGAAAAACAGAGGTGTTTATCATCGGGTGAAAAAGTTGGTGTCGCGGCCATTCCTTTTCCGCTATAAAAAAGTTTCGTAATTTTTTTATTAAGATCATAAAAGAAAATTTTTAAATTATTATTATCGTAAGCTGAATAAACAATTTTATCACCTTTTTTTGACCATTCAGGTGAAAGTTTTAATTTACCATCATTTGTTAATTTTTGAAAGTTATAACCGTCATAATCACAAAGGGCTAACTCTTTCCCTTTGTCAGTTTTTATTAAAAAAACAATTTTCGTTTGGCAGATACCATCGTTACCAGTTAAAATTTTTATTAAATCGTCACTTATTTTGTGGGCAAAACTTCTTACATTTGTTCCTGGTAGATATTCATATTCTTTTTTAGTGATCAATTTTTGAATATTTAATTCGTATAATCTTATTTTCAAAAATGGTCTTTTCTTTTTTGAATATAAATCACCGCAAATTAAAATATCAGCTGTGGTCTTTCGCCAATTTTTAAAATCAACTTTCTTTTCATCGGTAGAATAATTTTTACCCTCTTCTGGATAACAGATTTTAAAATATAAAGAAAAATCTAAGTCATTAGTAATTATCTCTTTAATCTCTTTAACAAAAGATGAATAATTACCGATCAACTCTTTTTCTATATTGAAGTCGGCAATCACTATGGGAATTTTTTTCTTAACTCCTTGGGTAGTAATTCTTGCCCAAATTTCTAACTCTCTTGATTGATTGAATAAAAATAATATAAGAAAAAACATTTTTAGGCTTTTTTTCTTCGGTATTGTTTTTCAATAAGAATAGGTTTTTCTTTTTCTAAAATTACTTCAGGAGTAATCACACATTCAGAAATATTTTTCATATTAGGCAGGTCAAACATTATATCTAACATAGTTTTTTCTAAAATACTTCTTAAAGCCCGGGCACCGGTTTTTTTCTTTAAAGCAAGTTCAGCAACAGTTTCTAAGGCTTCTTGAGTGAAAGTTAATTTTACTCCTTCCATTTCAAAGATTTTTTCGTATTGTTTAATAAGAGCATTTTTTGGTTTAGTTAAAATATCAATTAAGGCATTTTTATCTAAGGAATGTAAAGATGCAATCACCGGAAAACGGCTGATAAATTCGGGAATTAGACCGTATTTTATTAAATCTTCCGGTTCAACCATCGCCAACAATTCATCTACCGTTTTTTCTTTTTTGGAATAGATTTCGGCTTTAAAACCAATACTTTGTTGTTTAATCCTTGCTTCCACAATTTTTTCTAAACCCGAAAAAGCACCGCCAGCAATAAAAAGAATATTTCGGGTGTTAATTTGAATATAAGATTGCTCTGGATGTTTTCGGCCACCTTGAGGTGGTACGTTAGCAATTGTTCCTTCTAAAATTTTCAATAAGGCTTGCTGTACCCCTTCACCAGAGACATCACGCGTGATTGATGGTGAATCGCTTTTTCTACTTATTTTATCAATTTCATCAATGTAGACAATCCCAATTTCGGCTAAAGGAATATTATAATCAGCTGCTTGGATTAGTCTTAAAAGAATATTTTCCACATCTTCACCGACATAACCAGCTTCTGTTAAAGGAGTGGCATCGGAAATAGAGAAAGGTACTTTAAGAAACTTGGCTAAGGTTTCCGCGATTAATGTTTTACCAACACCGGTAGGACCAATTAATAAAATATTACTTTTTTCTATTTCGACATCAGTCTTATTGGCAATTATTCTTTTATAATGGTTATAAACCGCTACCGAAATTATCTTTTTTGCCTGTTCTTGCCCAACGATATATTCGTCTAAAAAGCTTTTAATTTCCGCCGGTGTTGGTAACTGCTTTAAAGTAAGAATACTATTGGTAATCTTTTCTTGGGATTTTAAAATATTATAGCAAATACGAATACAATCTTCACAAATATAGCCCTTTCTGCCCGCCACAACCTGTTTTAATACTGATTGGGGTCGGTCACAAAAGGAGCAACGGATTTCTTTCATTATTTTCTTTTAACAATTATTTCATCAATAATTCCGTATTCTTTTGCCTCTTCGGGCGACATAAAGAAATTTCTATCAGAATCTTTTTCAATTTTTTCTTTTGGTTGTCCCGTATGAATAGATAAAATAGTATTAAGACGGTCTTTTAATCGGGTTATCTCTTTTGCGTGGATGATAATATCCGTAGCTTGACCCGAGAGCCCATGGATTTCTGGTTGATGAATCATAATTCGGGAATTTGGTAGGGCGTATCTTTTCCCTTTAGTTCCAGCAGCTAACAACAAAGCAGCGATACTGGCGGCTAAACCCATACAAATAGTCACCACATTAGGCTTTATATATTGCATCGTATCATAAATTGCTAACCCGGAAGAGACGTAACCACCAGGGGAGTTGATATAAAGATAAATATCTTTATCCGGGTCTTCAGCTTCTAAAAATAGCAGTTGGGCAATAATTAAATTGGCAACATTATCATCTACTGGTGAACCTAAAAAAACAATTCTTTCTTTTAAAAGGCGCGAATAGATATCATAAGCCCTTTCACCCCGAGCGGTTTGTTCAATCACGATAGGTACATACATTTTTTACCTCCTTCAATCTTCAATAATATTCGCTTTTTCTAACAAGTATTTTAAAACCTTTTCTTCTAAAAGTATTCTTTTTAAATAATCGCTTCTCTTTAATAAATCTATCTTTTCTTTTTCTAAATTTTCAAATTGTTTTAGCTCTTCTTCAACTTCTTCTTCTTTTATTTCAATATTTTCCTTTTTAGCAATTTTTAATAAAATAGCACTCAATTTTGCTCTTCTTTCAGCCTCTTTTAAAAATTCCCTTTTTACCTCTTCCGATAGTTCTTCTTCTTTTTTATTTAAATTTTCTAAAAAAGATTGAAACTTTTCCGATACTAATGAAGGTGGTGGTTGAAAATCATGATTATTAATTAAATATTCAATGATTTCTTTTTTGTTATTTTCTTCAATTATTTTTTCCCTTTCTTCTTGGATTTCATTCTCGATCTCTTCTTTTAAAGCCTTTAAGCTTTCAAAACCCAAGGCTTTAGCAAATTCTTCGTTAATTTCCGGTAACTGTTGTTCTCTTACCGAACGAACAAAAATTTTATAAAGATAATTATCAACTTTTATTTCCAATTCCTTGCCCCTTTCAACACCGATAAGATTTTTGTTAATCTCCGGGTGATTTTTTTCGTCACCCAATTTTATTAAAAGGTTCTCCTTTTTTTCTAATAGTTTATTATCTTGGTCAAATAAAGAATAATCAATCAATAAAAAATCACCTTCTTTTGCGGGTCGATCTAATTCGCTATAAGTGGCGCATTTTTCTTGTAAAAACTTAACCCTTTTTTCAAACTCTTTATCAAAGCCAGTGGGATTTATTTTTTTAACAGGAATACCAAGATATTCTTTTAAAGGAAAATCAGGAATTACTTCTAAAAGAAGGGTGAATTTCAATTCCTTTTCCTCAGTAAGTTCGTACTCGGAAACTTTCGCGTTACCAACAACTTGCCAATCATTTTCCTTAATTAAATTTTCATAAGTTTCACTAATTAATTTTTCAATAACCAATTCATCAATACCTTTTTTCAATTTTTTATAAATAAGCTCTTTAGGTGCCTTACCGATACGAAAGCCCGGGATAGCGATTTTATCCTTATAAATTTCTAATATTTCATCAATCTTTTTTTCAACGATTTCTTTTTCAATCGTAATATTGGCCTCTTTGAGATATTCAGTTTTATTGGTTATTGTGATATTCAATTTTTAACTCCTTTTTATGCGAGGAGGGGGAGTCGAACCCCCACCCCTTACGGGACTGGATCCTAAATCCAGCGCGTCTGCCAATTCCGCCATCCTCGCTTCTAAATATTATAATTTAAATCATTTTTTAAATCAAGTTTAGGGGTAAGATAAGGTGGTACTTTTTCGTTAAATAATAATTATGGCTTTAAATTATAAGGGAGTTGTATAGGGTATGATATATCATTTACTTTATTTAAGAATTTATTAAAATTAGGTATGGAAATTTATGTGGGAACATCCGGTTGGTATTATGATTGGAATCTTGAAGGTAATTTTGAGTGGTATCTAAAAAATTCTAAGTTAAATGCTATTGAGTTAAATGCTTCCTTTTATCGTTTCCCTTTTCCTAACCAAGTAAAAAGTTGGGCAGCAAAGGGAAAAAGTTTAAGATGGGCAATAAAAGTTAACCGCATTATTACCCATCGTTTTAAATTGAATGAAAAAGCTTACCCTTATTATGAACGCTTTATCAAACTTTTTGAAATTATGGACAATTATATTGATTTTTATCTCTTTCAATTACCGCCCAATTTTTCGCCAAAGATGATTGGCAAATTGAATAGATTTGTTGATTATACTAATTTAAAAGAAAGGTTTGCCTTAGAAGTAAGAAATGAGAAGTGGTTTAAAGAAGAATATTACGGGTGGGCAAAAAATAAAAAAATCACATGGGTTTCTATTGATGCGCCAGATTTTGGAGAGATAATTGTAAAAACAAATGAATATATTTATTTAAGATTTCACGGGAAAATTGTTTGGTATTCCTATGATTATTCAAAAAGGGAGTTAGAAACTATTGCGGAAAAAGTGATAGAGAAAAAGCCAAAGAAAGTTTATGCCTTTTTTAACAATAACCACGCGATGTTAAAAAATGCCCAATTATTTTATAAGATTTTAAAGAATTATGAAAAAGTTTAAAGAATATTTTAATTATTTAAAAGCAATAATTAAAAATAGTTATTCTCCTTATTCCCATTTTAAAGTCGCTACCCTTTTGGTGACTAAGAATAATAAAGTTTATTCCGGTGTGAATATTGAAAATGTTTCTTTCTCTTTAACAATCTGTGCCGAAAGGGTGGCTATCTTTAAAGCGATAAGCGAAGGCGAAAAAGATTTTAAAATTTTATTTATTTATACTCCTACCCTAAATTTTACCTACCCTTGTGGTGCCTGTCTTCAGGTTTTAAAAGAGTTTAATAAAGATTTAGAGATAATTTTAATAAATAAAAAAGGAAAGATAAAAAAAGAAAGATTAAAGAACTTAATTAAAAATTTTAGCCCGCCCTCTTTAAAAAGAAAAGGTTGAGGGCGGGCTTCCTTTTATTTTATTTAGTGATTATTAGTTTGTAATTCTTCTTTTCTTTTTCGTTTAAGAATTTGATAAAGTAGATGCCAGCTTTTAAATCCTTTTTTATATTTTTATTTTCTTTATCTTTAATGAAAAATTTCTTTATTAATTGGCCATTGAGGTTATAAATCTCACAAAGTCCTTCGCCAGTCGGTAAGTTATAGAGGGTCTTTTTAATATAGTGGTATTTTTCTTCCGCAATATTTAAATATGGTGGATAATAAAAGATGATAGAGACTGAATCATCAACAATATGATGTGGTGGTTGACCATTATAAAGATATTGATGATACCAACGGTTTGCACCGTATCTTCCTTGGATACCTACGGTGCTTGAGTTTAATGTTCCGGTCATCGTAAGATAACTGTATCTGATTACTGAATTACGATAAAGAATTATTTCAAAAGTTTCTAATTCGTTAGGAGCATTATACCTGGGAACATTTACCCAAGCAAAGACAACAAAGTTTCCATTTGGGTCATTATATTGATAAACTGTACCCGTTGTCCTTAAATCTAAATCATCCCACCAACCAGCAATATGATTTCTAATTGTTGTTGGAAATTGGGTATTGGAGAAACTAGTTGAGGCGGAATCAGATAAAAAGCCATTGGTACACACATACAAATTGGTCAAATTCTGGTCATAGTATCTAAAAGTAAAAGGTAAAGTTACTTGGACATAGCCATCATCAGCATTAGGATACCAGCCGGTTAGTGGTGTTCCGGAAGTTGGGTCAATCCAAATAAAAGAAACAGTATCACCTTCTTCTTGAGTTGATTCATAGATATAACCAAAACCATCTGGGTCACTACCAGTTCTTGCCACTACCCTTGTTCTGATTGTATCGTTAGCCGGATTTTCATCCTCAGGTAAATAAGTATAAACGGTAAATTTATATATTTTTCCAGCAGTTGGGATAATTCTACCAAATTCAATTGCTAATGTCTCTCGAACAGCCAAGGTGATAGTAGTATCTTTTTGGATTAAAAGGGTATCACCAATAGAATCGTAAACTAAACAAGTAGTTGTGAAAGTTTCTGGATTAAGACCAAAATTTTTAACAACACCAATAAAAGGTGTTTCCCGATTTGGTGGAGTTCTTAAAGCGGGGGATACTCTAACAATACCAACATCGTGGTTATATTGTCTTAAATCTAAGCCTTCGTGGACATTTGTATAAGCACTACCAGTATAACCACCGGCAACATAAAGAATTCCTTGGGGGTCAACAGCAATTCCATAAACATTGGAAACTGCTGTTGGTTTATTTGCCCATTGTGACCAAGTATTTGTTCTTGGATTATAAGAACGGGTTTCCGCAAGCACTCCAGTTGAACCATTTCCACCCACTAAGAAAAGTTCGTCACCATAAACACCACAAATTGTCCGATATCTTATTTCTCCCGGGCAAGAAGGACCGGTTGTCCAGGTAATCTGGGTTGGATTTTCTGGATTAATTGTGCCAATAAGGGTAATATTGGTTGCGCCAGCTGATTGATAGCCAGTAGAGACAACAATGGTATCGCCGATAATTCCTGCTCCCGGTGTTCCCATTGGTTGGGGCATCGGTGTGCAGGTTGACCAACTGTTAGTGAACGGATTATAAAGATAAACTGAAGAAATTGGTGGCGAATTGGTGTGCCAATTTCCACCACCAATAACATAGATTAAAGAATCTCGCCAAACACCGATACCAAAATCATGGTTACCAATAGGCATCGGAGCACCTGTGGACCAGCTATCATTTGCTGGGTCGTAGATTTCCACCACATTCAAACCGGTACCAAAAGTTTGGCAACCACCAATTACATAGATTTTTCCCGTTTTTCCTACATAGGCAGCCCGACCGATTGCTCGAGCAGTAGGCATTGGTGCCTTTTCTTGCCAAGCATTAGTTCTCACATCATATTCCAATGTGATATTTTGAGCTGCACCACCGGGAACCTGAAAACCACCAAAGGAATACCATTTTTTTTCACCATTTACCACGCAGAAAGCGGTCATTTGATGGGCACGGGTAGTTGGTAAAGAGGCAAAAGTGAGCCATTCATTATAATCGGTAAAAGGCTTTTTGATCTCTTTTAAATTGGTGAAGGGAGCATAATCAGGATTTAAATGATAAGAAAAAAGGAAAATAGGTATAAAGAAAAAAATCATAAAGATTTTTTTTAGCATATTCACCTCCTTATTAATTTATTGTGAAATTATTTTAAAAATAAATTTGAAAAAGTCAATAATAAAGATATTGATTTTTTAAATATATTTTATTAAAATAATCCAACCATGAATTATCTTTTAATTTTATTTAAAGGTAGAAAATTTATTTTTGGGAATGTTATAATAATAACCCTTTTTTCACTATTTTTGTCATTTGTTTTACCAAAGAAATATAAAGCGATTGGTCAAATTTTACCACCACCCGATGAACCTACTATTTATAGCCTTTCCCAAGTTTTACCCGGTGCTTCATCAACCCAAAGATTAATGTTACGTAGTTGGAATATTAGTGATATTTTGATAGCTATTTTAAAAAGTCGAACAATTAAAGAATATGTTCTTAATAATACCCAATTTCCAAAGTTTTATAAATTTAAAAAAACAGAAGATGCTTTAAATTTTTTAGAAAAAATAACCAAAATTACCCAAAGTGAAGAGATGGTTATAAAAATCTCGGTAGAAGTGAAAAATAAAAATTTGGCGGCTGAGATGGTAAATGCTTATATTGCTGCTTTGGATAATTTTCTAAAAGAGTCAATGATGAGTCGGGGGAAATATTTAAGGATATTTTTAGAAAGTCAGTTAAAGAAAGTAGAAAACGAATTAGCCATAGCCCGGGAGTCATTAAAAGTTTTTCAAGAAAGACATAAATTACCCGAATTGGAAGAAGGCATTAAATCGGTATTGGATGCTTATGCCCAACTAAAATCCCAATTGATAGTAAAAGAGGCTGAGCTGGAGATGATAAAGGATATTTCTTCACCTAATAATCCTTATTATCAAGATTTATTGGCAGAGGTAAAAAAATTTCGGGAAAAATTAGGCGAAATAGAGAAAGGTGGTGGTTTAGGTGGTTTTGGACCCGGTTTTGGAACACCCTTTAAAAAATTGCCAGCGGTTGCTAGTGAGTATATAAAAAGATATCAAGAATGGAAGTTAAAAAGCGAAATCTTGCTTTTATTACAACAACAGTATGAACAAGCAAAACTAACCGAAGCTAAAGATACACCAACAATTACCATATTAGATTATGCCAAAATCCCCGAACGTCCTTCTTTTCCTAAAAAGAAAATATTTGTTATTAGTGGCTTTTTCTTTTCGCTTATTTTTAGTATTTTAATTTTATTTACTAAAGAATATCTAAATTCCCGTCCTGAGATTGCCAATTTTCTTAAAGAGGCAATAGCTACTTTAAAAAAAGACTTTTCTTTTAAAAAGCATTAATGAAAAACCCGAAAATTTTGTTTGCTTTTGGCACTCGTCCCGAAGCAATAAAATTGGCGCCGATTATTCAAGAAATAAAAAAAGAAAAAAATCAAAAGATTTTTAAAAGTTATATTTGTATTACTGCCCAACATCGAGAAATATTGGATGAAGTTTTAAGATTATTTAAAATTCCTATTGATTATGATCTTGATATTATGGAAGATAATCAGACACCATGGTTAGTAAACGAAAAAATTTTCAAGAAGTTCCTACCTTGTTTAGAAAAAATAAAACCTGATTTGGTAGTGGTTCAAGGTGATACTACTTCGGCTTTTGCTTGTGCTTTGTTAGCTTTTTATCAAAAAATTAAAATTGCCCATGTGGAAGCGGGGTTGCGAACCGAAGATAAATATCAGCCTTATCCCGAAGAGATAAATCGCCGGCTAATTTCTCCTTTGGCTGATATCAATTTCGCTCCTACTAAGATTGCTGAAAGAAATTTATTAAAGGAAAATGTGAAAAAAGAGACAATTTTTGTCACCGGTAACACTATTGTTGATGCCCTTTATCAAATTAAAAAAGAATTTAAAATTAAAAATCATTCTAAAAAAGAGAAGAGAATTCTTTTGACTATTCACCGTCGGGAAAATTGGGGAAGGCCATTAGAAGAAGTGTGTTTAGCAGTAAAAAAAATAGTTGAGATTTTCCCTTTTCTCACATTTGATATTCCGGTTCATCCCAATCCTAATGTGAAAGAAATAGTTTATAAAAATTTGAAAAATATCCCGCAGATAAATCTTTTACCACCTTTACCTTATTTTCAATTATTAAAATTGATGAGTAAAAGTTATCTTATTCTTACTGATTCGGGTGGAATTTGTGAAGAAGCCCCTAGTTTCAATGTACCGGTGCTTATTTTAAGAAATAAAACTGAAAGAAAAGAAGCAATAATAAGGGGAACAGCTAAATTAGTAGGCACTTCTTATGAAAAAATAATAAAAAATGTTAGCCAATTGATAAGGAACAATAAAGAATATAAAAAAATGATAAAAAAGAGAAATCCTTTTGGCGATGGAAAAGCTGCCAAAAGGATTGTGGAATATTTAAAATTTTATTATGGCTACCGAGATAAAAAACCAGAACCTTTTATTAACGGAAATTAATTTTAATAAAATTTTATTTTTCTTTTTTCTAATTTTTCAGGCCCTTGCCTTAATAATTTGTTTTCAATATGATTTGATTTATTCTTTACCAATAATTTCCATTTTTTTAATTTTGCTTTTTTTTATTTTAGGTCAAAATCGTTTAAAAATTCTTTTGATTTTTACTATCTTATTGGCTTCCATTTTACCAAGGCCAACTTCGCGGAAATTATTTTTTTTAAGGTTAGAAGAAATTCCCTTTATTTTGCTTCTTTTTTTAACCATTCTGGCATTTGAAAGAAAAGAGAGGTATCATTTGAAGACAAAAAGTGATTACTTATTGTTAAGCTTTCTTTTATTAACTTTTTTTTCTTTATTTTACGGAATTCTTCTGGGTAATCCGATTTTCCGAGCTTTTGATGATTTTTTGATTCTTTTTTATTATGCCTTTTATTTTTTGGTATTAATTTATTTTCAAGAAGAAAAATGGCAAAAGATTTTGGTTATTACGATTATTGTTGTTTCTGTTTTAGTCTCTCTGGAATATGTTCTTCCCTTTCTGCTTACTTTTCAAATTAAAAGATATGCTACTGATCAGCAGCATCTTTTTAACCTTGGTTATCCTTTATTATTTTCTTACATTCTTCTTGGCAAAAAAACAAAATATAAAATATTGGCTTTCCTTTCTTTAATTTTAATGACCTTGGCAGTCATAATTTCGCTTACCCGGGCTTTATGGTTTTCCATTCCTTTTTCTCTTTTTATAATTTTTTTTATCTATCTTTGGAAAGAGAAAAAAAAGCCAATGACAAAAATCTTTTTTATTCTTTCAGTAATTTTTCTATATTTTTTGATTTTTAACTTTTTATTTAAAAAAGAAGGTTTTCAAAAATTTTTGGCAGTGCGGGGGATTTCTCAAAGGGCCACAAGAATAAGTCGAGATCTTTCGCTTATTGAAAGGTTACTTTCTGCTCAATATATTCTTAAAAAATTTAAGCAAAATCCTATTTTAGGGATCGGTTTTGGCGATGTTCATCCGACAGTTATTCCTTGGAAAAAGAAATTGGAATTTTCCTGGATGGATTGTTTATTCTTAAACCTTTTATGGAAAATGGGTGTTACTGGTTTAATAATATTTCTTTTAATCTATTGTTTTTTCTTTAAAAATATTTTTAAGGTAATAAAATTGCCTAAGGATAATTTTCAATATTGGTTTAGCATAGGGGTTTTATCCTCTTTTGTTTCTTTATTATTAATAAGTATTACTTCCGGAGTTTTATTAATTTATCGTTTTAATTTTGTTTGGGCTTCATTGCTTGCTCTTTTTAATTTATGGTCACAACAAACCTCTTAATAATTTTAAGCTTATTTTTTCCCGGCCTCTTTTTACTTTTTTTAAAAAAAGTAGAAGAAGATTTTCTATTAAAATTTATTTTAATAATAAGTTTCTCTTTTAGTTATTGGATAATTACTTTTTGGCTTCTTTATTTTTCTATTTTTAAATATTGGCTATTAATAAGTATAATCTCTTCAATCTTTTTGGCTTTATTTCTTTTTTATAAAAATAAAAAATTAAAAATTGAAATAGATCATATTTTATTTTTCTTTTTTATAATTTTCGGTTTTTTCCGTTTTATTCCGATGTTTTTAAATGAAGCCGCTCCCGGGGGAGATATCACAATGCATACTTATAATACTCTTTTAATTACTATCTGGCAAAAAATACCCGAAGATTATCAACCGATTTTTAATATGAAGGGTTTTGGAGCCCAGCCGCAAGGGTTTAGTATTCTTTCAGCAATATTTTCTTTTTTAGGCAAGATACCTCCTTATAAAGCAACCTTTTTTCTTTCTTGTTTTACTTATTTTTTACTTCTTGGCGGATTTTATGCTTTACTACGGACTCGGTTTGATAGCCAAGTTGCTTTTTTAACAGCTAGTATCATTACCTTTTTTTGCCGGGGGCACCAGAATTTCTATTTATGGGGAGGTACACCGACGATTCTGGCTTTCTTTTTTTCTCTGCTCAGCTATTATTTTTTCATCAAAGAAATCGAAAACCCCACCTTATCTTTTTTTAGAATTTTTCTTTTAGCCTTTTTAATTTCTGCGGGATTTTTAACCCATTTTATTCCAATGGCAGTTTTTATTTTAATATTGATTGTTATTACTTTATATAAATTAATTACTATTGCTAACAAAAGAAATTTAGTAGTTAAAATTATTTTTACGGGGATATTAATTTTTATTTTTTCTTTACCTTATTTTATAGTATTTAAAAAGGTTAATACTTCGGAAAAAGAATGGCAAGTAATTTTTGATTGGAATGTTTATTTATGGAAATATGAGTTTCTTTCTCAATTTATTCCTCACAAATTAAAATTTCTTTGGGTATTTATAAAAATAATTTATACGACGGGAATATTGCCATTTATTTTAGCATTGATGGGAATGATTTCCTTAATAAAAAAGAAAAAATTCTACGAAGAAATTTTTCTTTCTTTTTTCACAATAATTACAATTCTTTGCTTTAATCTTTTTTGGAAAATAAAATTGACACAGATTTTTTATCCTGAAAGAACTTCCTTATATTTTTTGTTTCCTTTTGGGCTGCTTATTGGCGAATTTCTTTCTCAATTAAATCAAAGAAGTTTTAAGAAATATTTGTTGTATTTTTGTTTATTTCTTTTTTTCAATTTAGCTATTCTTTCTCCATTTTTATCAAAGAAGGGAGAAAAAACTTTTTTAAAAAAAATTATTAGAAGCCTTTTAGCCGAAGAGTTTTATAAATATCTTTTTGTGAAAGATAATTATTCGCTTACTAAAAATGATTTAGAAGCTTTTCTTTGGATAAAAAATAACTGTCCTGATGGCATAATTCTGACAAATTATTCTGATGGTGGAGTATGGCTGCCAGCAATTTTAGGAAGACCGAGCTATTTAGCTCATATCGTTTTTAATCTTTTTGATGAATATGAAAAATTTATTAAAAATACTCCTGTTGAAGAATTTAAATATCTTTATATCGGTTCAAAAAATGTGGGGGAAAATATATTTTTTACTAAAAAGATTTTAGAAAAAGAAAATAAAAAAGTAGAAAAAATATATGAAAAAGGCGGAGTTTCTATTTATAAAATAAAAGAACCTTCTTATTTCTTGGAAAGAATCTTTCTTCATCGTCTTCCTAATTGATGCATAATATTTAAAATCTTTTCAGCCGATTTTTTAAAAGAGAAGATTTTGGCTCGCTCTTTACTTTTTTCGGAAAGTTCCTTTTGTAAAGAAGGAGAAGCGATTATATTTTTAATTTGGTTAGCTAATTCTTCTTCATCATAAGGAGAAAAATACAAAACTGCATCACCGCCTACTTCTGGCAAGCTAGAGGTATTAGAGGTGATTACCGGTATACCGCAACTCATTGCTTCTAATACCGGTAAGCCAAAGCCTTCGTATAAAGAGGGGTAGACAAATAAAGTAGCAGCATTATAAAAATAGCATAAGTCTTCGTCTGATACTGAGAAAAAGAAAATAACCCTTCTTTCTAAATTTAATTTTTTTACCAATTGAAAGATTTCCTTATTTTTCCATCCTTTTTGCCCAATAATTATCAATAAAAAATCTTCTTTAATGTTTTTAAAAGCTTTTATTAAAAGAGAGTAATTTTTTCTTGGCTGGATTGCCCCCACACTTAAAATAAAATCTTTTTCTATTCCATATTTTTCTTTTATCTTTTTTTTAGCAAAATCTTTATCTAAAGGTCGAAAAATTTCTTCCGCTCCTTCGTAAACGACACTTATTTTTTGAGGAGATATTCCCAAAGTGATTAAACTTTGGCGCACAAAATTTGAAGGGGTTAAAATATGAGTAGCTAAGCGGATTGCTTTAAAAAATAATGTCCGGATAATTAAAAAAGAACGAAAAGGAAGTGTTCGATAGATATAATAGAAGGATAAATCGTGGACCGTTAATAATGTGGGAATTTTTTTGGCTAATCTGAAAGGCAGAATATGGTTTTGCCCCCAAAAGATCTCAATTTTATCTTGGAATAGATATTTCTCTCCTTCTAATTGAAACCAAAAGGAGCCCAAATTTTTTGTTAAATTTTTCCCTAATCTTAGGGTAAGATTTTCGCTTTTAGGTAAAAAAGAAGGTTTTTTGGGGGAATAGAGAAAAAACACATCTTCTTTAGCCGTGTTTATTAAATTTATTAAAATATTTTTAAGATACCGAAAAATACCTGCTTGAGGGAAACGAAAAATGCTACCATCAATGCCAATTTTCATTTTTAATAAATTTTAAAAGAGTATCAACTCTTTTTCGCCAAGTATGATTTTTTAATATATAATCTTTTCTTTGTTGACACAAAACAGGATTATTTTCTTTTAAAGCAATTTTTATTTTCTCAATAAATTCTTTTTCGTCTCTCCCCACATAAATTAAATCTTTTAAATAATTATCACTTTGCCATTCAATGGTTGAAATGACAGGCTTCCCTAATGCTAAATATTCATAAAGTTTTATTGGGTCGGCTTTATAGGAAACCTTTTCTTTTTTAAAAGGTATTATACAAATATCAAAAATATTTATCCATAAAGGAATGGAAGAATAAGGCTGAGCACCCAAGAGTAAAATATTAGAATATTTAGATAATTTTTGGACACCCTTGCCTTTATGAGGACCAATTAAAATAAAAGTAGCATCAGGAAAATTTTGCAAGCATTTTTCAATCAAATCTAAATCAACCCATTGGAAAAGGGAACCAATAAAACCAATAACAGGTTTTTTTAGATTTTTTTCTACTTGAAAATTTTCTGATTCTAAAGGTAAAATTAAACTCCATTCTTCAGGAACGCCGTTAGGAAGAAATAAAATTTTTAAAAAGGGATATTTCTTTTTTAACTCGTTTTCAATTTCTTTACTTACTGCTAAACTAAGTTTTACTTTTTTTAAAAACATTTCTTCCAATTTTTCATAATACATTCTTATTTTTTTATAGGGATAAAAAACTTCTAAATCATCTGCTCGGTCGTAAATAATGGTAACGGAGTTGTCCATCACTTTTTTTAATGTCCAAAACCATAATAAATTATTTACAAAGATAATACTTTTTTTAAAAATACTTTTAAATCTATTAAAAATTAAAGGAAGGAATAAGGTATAGTTAATTCGGTGAAAGGAGAGAAATCGCCGAGGAAAATAAACAGGAAAAGAAAATACTTCAATACCAGAGAGATGATAATGGGTAATTTTTAAAATATCAAAAAATTTTTGGGAGATATTTTTTTTCTCTTCAAAATAACGATAAAAAATTGGTGATAAAGCAAAATAAAAAACCTTATAACCTCTTTTTTTAATTTCCTTAGCTAAAAACCAAGGTCGACCAACAATTTTATTCTGAGGAGGTAATTCACAGAAAAAAATAAAATTTTTCATAGAAGTTTGTAGAAGATTATAATTACAATTAAGTTTAAAATCAAGATTTTTAAAATAAAAAGAGGTTTTTTTAAAAGATTTCTAAAATAAATTATCATCAAAAAAGCTTGAAAAAAGTAAGCGATATAAAAACTTATTCCCGCACCTAAGGCTCCCCATTTATAATTAAAAAGAAAAAAAACTCCAACAAGCAGAAAGAACCACAAACCATTAAAAAATGTTGCTAACCACATTTTTCCTGTTCCGGTTAAATAATAACCAAAGATATAACCAATACTTGCTGGAATAATTGACCCAATAACAAAAAGAAATGCTTTTATTGCTGGTAGATAATCTTTGCCAAAAATTAAAAAAATAATCTTTGACGAAAAACTAAAAATTAAAATAAGTAAGAATAAAAATAAAAAATTTAAATAGTTAATAATTTTACTTAAAAAAAATTTAATCTTTTCTAGGTTATTAACTTCTTCAGCAATTGTTGGTGTTAAGGGCATACCGATAGCAATCGGGATAAATAATAAAAATTGGAAAAAAGTGTTGGTTATATTAAAATAAGCTACTTCCGAGAAATTTTTTACAATTGCTAATTTGGTATTGATTAACCATAAAGCCGGAACCATTACTAAGCCGGATAAAAAGGTAGGGAAAGAAAGGTTGATAATATTTTTAACAATGGGTAGTTGGAAAGCTGTTTTTAATAAATCAAATTTTTTGATGGTAATTAAAAAAAGAATCACCCCTAAGAGATTGGCAAGGGTAAGAGCAATAATAGCGCCCACTAATTCGTATCGATGAGCAAAAATGAAGATCAAAGGAAAACTTACTAAATTATAAATTACAGTGATTAAAGAAATATGTTTTATTGCTTTTAACCCTTGAAGAACTCCGGTCCAAAAATTATTAAAAGTAATGAAAAAAAGTAAAAAAATTATTAAACGAAAATATTTCAATAAAAATGGTTTCTGATAAATGTTATAAGCTAAGGGAATGCTGATAAAAAAATAGATAAAAATAATAAATGAAGAGATTAAAATAATTAAAACTTGGGCTGTTCCATAGGTTTTTTCTAAAATTTTTTTTTCATTTTTTGTTTGAGCAATAAATTTGGTGATAATTGTGGGTATGCCAAAGCCCATAAAAAAAGTTAAAAGATTTATTAATTGGTTGATTAACGAATAAATGCCAAATTTTTCGCTTAATAAAAATCGAGCTAAATAAATACTATTTAAAGCGGTTATAAACCGGACAATAATTAGAGAAGTAAAATATTGAAGACTTTGAAAAAAAATTTTTTTAAGATCCCTAAGACTTTCATCTTTTAGCATAAATTTTTAAATTATAAAAAAGAAGGATTACTTTTCAATAAACAGGAATTTTGTTATAATTATTTTGGTGACCAAAGAAACTCTTTTGGAAGCCTTAGCAATTGACTGTCCAAAGATATTTTTAGGTTTAAAAGATTTTATTAAAAAATGTTATAAAGATTTTAAAAAGAACGGCATAGTTTTGGGATTAAGTGGAGGTATTGATTCTTCAGTAGTTGCTTATCTTTGTAAGGAGGCAATAGGTAAAGAAAATGTTTTAGCTTTAATTATGCCGGAAAAGGAAAGTGATTTTAATAACTTTCAGGATGCCTGTTTTTGGGCAGAAGAATTAGGAATTAAATATAAAATTATCTTTCTCACTAAGTATTTAAAAAATTTTAATATCTACGATTTATTTTTTCTTAACAAATTAATAATTCCTGAAAGATTGAAACCAATGGTCGTGAAAAAATTATCCCGCTTGTATGCTAAGATAACTGATGAACCAGTTTTCAATATCAATTTTAAAAATGATAAACTTTTGAGAAAAATAAATGCCTATTATCGTTTTAAACATCGTTTGAGAATGATAATTATCTATCTTTTTGCTGATTTAGAAAATCGGTTGGTTGTTGGTTGTACTAACAAAACTGAGTATCTTATTGGTTTTTTTGTTAATTATGGTTGTGATGATGCTAGTGATATAATGCCGCTTTTATCTTTATACAAAACCCAAGTGAAAACATTGGCTAAGTATTTAGGATTGCCTAATAGATTAATTGAGAAAAAACCTTCGCCTGATATTATTCCGGGAATTTTTGATGAAGAAATTATTGGCATTGATTACGAAATATTAGACTTAATTTTATTAGGAATAGAAAAAGGGTTAAGTATCTCTCAAATTAGCAGTCTCCTGAACGTTGAAGAGAAAAAGGTAGAATATGTTTTTGATTTATTTATAAAATCAAAACCTTTACGGCTAAAGTCGATAAGCTATGGAAATCATAATTAATGGTCGTTTTTTGACCCAAAAGATTACCGGAGTCCAAAGATATGCCCAGCAATTGGTGAAAGAAATTGACCGGCTTTATGAGAAAGAAGAAATAATTAAAAAACGCTTTCAGTTTAAAATCCTTGCTCCCAAAAGTATTATTCACCATTTGGAATTGAAACATATTCCAATAAAAAAAATCGGTTTTCTAAAGGGACATTTTTGGGAGCAGTTAGTGTTGCCCTTTTATCTTAAAAATAGAATTCTTCTTTGTTTAGGAAATACTGCTCCTTTATTGACGTTGTTTTTTAACAAAAAAGTTATTGTAACGGTTCACGATTTAGGTTTCAAATATTTTCCTAAAAATTATCGTTTTCTTTTTCGCACTTTTTATTCAATAATCATTCCTTTAATTTTAAAATATGCCTGGGCAATTATTACCGATTCCCAAAGTGAAAAAGAAAAAATTATTAAGAGATATTATTTTGTAAAAGAAAAAATTTTTGCTATTCCTCAGGGAGGTTTTAGTGAAGAATTAAAAGCCTTTGATATTAGAGAAAAAAATTATCTTCTTTATGTTGGCTCTTTAAGCAAAAAGAAAAATTTTAATGGTTTTCTTTCGGCTTTGGAAATAATTGTGAAAAAAAAATTACCATTAAAAGCAATAGCGATTATTTCTCAGAATGATATTTTTGAAGAAATAGCCATTGATTTAAAACCGGGAATTAAAGAGCGGATTAAGATTATTCACCAGGTAAGCGATGAAGAATTAATGGGTTATTATAAAAATGCCTTTTTATTTGTTTTTCCTTCTTTTCACGAAGGTGCCGGCATCCCTCCGATTGAAGCCATGAGTTGTGGCTGCCCAGTTATTTGTTCCGACATTCCTTCTTTAAGAGAACGCTGCGGGGAAGCTGCTCTTTATTTTAACCCTTATTCACCAGAAGATATTGCCCAAAAAATCATCTTATTATGGGAAAATGAAGAACTCCGCAAAAGTTTGATAGAAAAAGGGTTGGAAAGGGCCAAAATCTTTTCGTGGGAAAATACTGCTAAACAAACATTAAAGATTTTGGAAAAAGTAATATACAAAAAATGAAAGTAGCTATTATCCACGATTGGCTTACTGGTATGCGAGGAGGCGAAAAGGTTTTAGAAGTTTTTTGTGAAATTTTTCCCAATGCCACTCTTTATACTTTGGTTTATTTTAAAGAAAAAATCTCACCCATTATTAATCAAATGAAAATTGTAACCTCTTTTCTTCAGAAATTTCCTAATATCGAAAAAAATTATCGTTATTATTTACCTTTAATGCCGATGATAATTGAACAATTTAATCTAAAAGATTACGATTTAATTATCTCTTCCAGCCACTGCGTTGCCAAAGGAATTAAAAAATCAAAAACCCAAATCCATATCTGCTATTGTCATAGTCCCATGAGATATGTTTGGGATATGTTTGATGAATATTTTAAAAAAGCAAAAATAATTACTAAATTGGGAGCCCATATTTTTCGTCCCTATCTTAAAAATTGGGATAGAAAAAGTTCCGAAAGGGTTGATTACTTTATCGCCAATTCAAAAAATATTGCTAACAAAATTAAAAAGTATTATAAAAAAGAAGCTACTATTATCTATCCGCCAGTGGATACTGATTTTTACCAATTTTTAAATTTTAAAAGAGATAATTTTTTTCTTATTGTTTCGGCTTTAGTGCCTTATAAAAAAGTTGATTTAGCCATTAATGTTTTTAACAAATTAAGGTTACCATTAAAAATTGTTGGTACCGGTCCGGAAGAAAAAAAATTAAAATCAATGGCAAAAGAGAATATTGAATTTTTAGGTTGGCAACCCGAGGAAAAACTTTTAGAATATTATAATAAATGTCAAGCATTGATCTTTCCTCAAGAAGAAGATTTAGGAATTGTCCCTTTAGAAGCTCAGGCCTGTGGCACACCAGTTATTGCTTATAAAAAAGGTGGTGCTTTAGAGACAATAATTGAAAATGAAACTGGGTTGTTTTTCTATCCTCAGACCGAAGAAGCCTTAATGGCAAAGATTAAAGAATTTGAAAAATCAAATTTTTCTCCAGAAAAATGCCGAAAGAATGCTTTAAGATTTACCAAAAAAAGGTTTTATTTTGAAATTAAAGAATTTATCAATCAGCACGTTAGCTTATAAAAGATTAATAATTAATAAAAACCATTCTTTCTTAAAGCTCAACCATTCCCCGAATGGCTCCCATCTTAGTTTTTATAATTTCTACCTTACTTATTTATTTGAAAATCCCCATTTCCTATTTAAAATCAGCCCTCTATTTGGAATTAAAAAATTTAATCTTTTAGGAAATATTAAACTTCCTTTGCGGAGAAAAGATTGTTAGTATTACTATTAACTTTCTTTTAGCCTTTCTAATTATTCTTTTCTTTTAAATATGAGGGATAAAAGTTCAATTGGTAAAGGAAAGATTATTGTTGAGTTTTTTTCGGCGGCGATTTCGGTTAATGTTCCTAAATAACGGAGTTGTAAAGCCGCTGGCGTTTGAGAAAGGATTTCCGCCGCTTCCCGCAGTTTAGCTGCCGCTTGTAATTCACCATCAGCATGGATAATTTTTGCTCTTCTTTCCCTTTCGGCTTCAGCTTGACGGGCAATCGCCCTTTTCATCTCTTCGGGAATATCAACATGTTTGATTTCTACCATACTAACTTTTATCCCCCAAGGGTCAGTTTGTTGGTCAATAATCTTTTGTAATCTTTGGTTAATCATCTCTCTTTTAGTTAATAAATCATCAAGCTCGTATTCACCTAAAACACTTCTTAATGTTGTCTGAGATATTTGGGAGGTCGCATAAAGATAATTTTCTACTTCAATAATCGCCTTTTTCGGATCAGAAACCTTAAAATAGGCAACAGCGTTTACCTTCACCGAAATATTATCACGGGTAATTACATCTTGCGGCGGGACATCTAAAGTAACTACTCGTAAACTTACTTTTACCATTCGGTCAACAAAGGGGATTAAGAAAATAAGTCCGGGTCCTTTTACCTTATAAAACCTCCCCAAACGGAAAATAACTCCCCTTTCATATTCGGCTAAAATTCTTATTGCCATTAATAAAATAATAATAATGATAACAAAAAGAAGATACCACATAATACCTCCTTATTTTTCTAAAATATCTTTGATTTCCAAAAGTTCTTTATAAAGGGTGTTTAAAAATTTTAAAGAAAGTTTTCTTTTTCTTTCACTTTTCTTTTCTCTTATCTTTTTTGAGAGATTAGTTTGGATAGCTTTTTTAGAATAACCTTCTTTAAAAAGGTCTTTAATCACTTTTATCTTCTCCATTTCTTTTTCGTTAAAATAAATCTTTTTCTTTATCTTTCTGCCCACTTCAAAAATTTTTGCCCATTTACGCAATAAATCATTTTTTATTTTTAGTTTTTTGCTCACTTCGGCTAAAGAGTATAATTTTTTCTCTTTCATTGCCAAAACTCCTCTTTAAGTTTTCTTTTTAACAATTTTTTTATAATTTCATCAATATCTCTTTTTAAAAAAAGAATTTGATAAACACTTTCGCAAATAGGCATTTCAATCTGGTATTTTTCTTTTAGTTGGTAGATAGCTTTTGCCGTATGATAGCCTTCAATCACCCCTTTTTCTTTTTTTAAAATTTCTGTTAATTTCTTACCTTTGCCTAAGGAAAAACCTAATTGATAATTTCGCGAATTTTTAGAAAAAGAAGTAACGATTAAATCACCAATACCCGAAAGCCCCGCAAAAGTAAGGGGTGAGGCTCCTAATTTTATTCCTAAACGCATCATTTCGCATAGCCCCCGGCTTATTAAAGCTGCTTTCGCATTAATCCCTAACCCTTTGCCATCCAAAATACCGGCAGCAATTGCGATCACATTTTTTATCGCCCCACCAATTTCGCAGCCAATCACATCGTCCTGTAAGTAAACTCTTAAATTATCAAAAGAAAGGAGTTTTTGAATTTTTTCCGAAGTTTTTCTATCTTTACTAGCCACTACCAAAGTGGTAGGAATGCCAGCGATTACTTCTTCGGGAATTCCGGGACCACATAAAACGGCAATTGGGTTATAAGGAAAATATTCTTCAATTATTTCAGACATTCTTTTTAAACTTTCTTCTTCAATTCCTTTTATTGCTGAAACAAGAATAGTTTTTTTTCTTATTGGTAAAGTTTTAATTTCCGAAAGTATGGTCCTTAAAGAATAAGAAGGAACTGTAAAGAAGATAATTGTCGCTTCTTTTATCTTTTCTAAATTTTTAACAATCTTAAATTTTTTTAATTTGATTAATTTTTCTTTATTTTTATCATACAGATAAATTTCTTTTTCTTTTTTTGCTAAATGCGAAGCTAAGGTTAAACCCCAGCGACCAGCTCCAATAAAAACAATTTTCATTTTAATTTTAATTTAAATTTTGGTTCTTCTTTTTTTATCAATCTTTTAATATTGGGAAGATGTTTACCAATAATTAAGATGCTAATAATGGTAAAGAAAACCGGCGTTAAAGAATTAGAAGACTTTAATAAAAGAAAGGAGAAAGGTAAAGAACCAGCAAAAGATATTGATGCTAAAGACATATAAGAAAAGCTTAGAAGGATTATCAACCAAATAATTAAAGAAAAGATTAAATTTTTAGGAGCTAATGCCAAAAGAACACCGATAGTAGTGGCTACCCCTTTACCACCACGAAAACGGAGATAGGGAGTAAAAAAATGTCCTAAAATAGTTCCACCACCAACAAAAATTGGAGATAAAGAAAAACTTTCAGCAAAGTAAGTTGGAAAAAAACCTTTACTAATATCCAAAATTAAAACCAAAATTCCGTAAAAAAACCCTAAGGTGCGATAAACATTAGTAAAACCAATATTTCCGCTGCCATAATTTCTGATGTCAATTTTTTTGAAAATCTTAGGAATTAAATAACCAAAAGGGATACTGCCGATTAAAAAACCAATTAAAAATGAAAAAAAATAGTCTCCCAAAATTTCTAATTCTTTATTGAGAAGAAAATAGCTTTTCATCTTCTAAATTTTAAAAGTAAAATAGTAAAAATCAAATATTATTTGAATTTTTTGTAAAAAAGATTACAATAATAAGTTAAATGGAGGAATTATGAAAAGAAGGGTTTGTATTGTGGGTATTGGGATGACTCCTTTAAAACCTTTATCGGAAGAAGTTTCTTACAAAGAGATGATGTTTGAAGCCGCGGTAAAGGCTTATGAAGATTGTGGAATAAATCCCCGAAAAGATGTTGACACTTTTGTTTGCTGTTCGGAAGATTACATTGAAGGAACAAGCATTTTTGATGAATATGTTCCTGATCAAATCGGCGGCGCTTTAAAACAAGTTCACACAATCACTTCTGACGGACTTTTTGGTGTTTGTGCCGCAATTTTACAGCTTTTAACCGAGGAATTTAAAGTCGCTGTTGTTGAAGCTCATGCAAAGGCTTCCAATATTTTAACTCCGGAAGGCGTTCATATGTGTGCTTTGGATCCTATTTATACCCGACCACTTAATGTCAATCCAATTTTTATTGCTGGTTTAGAATATAATTCCTTTTTATTTAATTATCCTTTTACTCAAACTGATTGTGCGGAAGTGGTTGTGAAGAATAAAAAAAATGCTTTAAAAAATCCTTACGCTGCTTACGGGGCTAATTTATCGGTTGAAGATGTTTTGAACTCTTTTCCGGTTGCTTATCCGTTAACAGAATTAGAAGTTAGTCCTTATGCAGATGGAGCCTGCGTAATCGTTTTAGCAAGGGAAGAAGTTGCCAAAGATTTAAAGAAGAAACCTATTTATATAGATGGTTTTTCTTTTATCCAAGGTTCACCCAATTTGGAAGTTCGGTCTTGGGAGTATCCGCGGGCTACTGAAGAAGCTGCCAAAAGGGCTTATAAAATGGCAGGAATTTCTAATCCTAATAAGGAGATTGATTTTTGCGAAATTGATGATACCTATTCTTATAAAGAAATCCAAAATGCTTTGGCATTAAATTGTCAAGATATAATTATTAATCCTTCCGGCGGAAGTTTAGGAATGGGATATATCTATGAAGGAACTGGTTTGATGCGACTAATTATGGCGGTTTTGCAATTGCGGGGCGAAGCTGGTAGCTTTCAAATAAAAATAAATAACGAGTTACCCAAGAAAGCTTTGGTGCAATCTTGGCGTGGTCTGCCAACAGAAAATAGTTGTGTTTTAATTTTAAATAGAGAATAGGGGGAAATTATGGGAAGAAGAGTGGCTATTGTTGGTGCCGGTATGACAAAATTTGTGAGAAGAGCAAAAGAGACCGGTAAAGAGTTGGCTTTTTACGCCGCAAAGGCAGCTTTAGATTCGTGCGGAGCTAAATTGAGAGATATTGATGCGGTAGTTTTAGGTAGTGCTCCTGATACTTTTGATGGTGTCCATATGAAAGGCGAATATCTTTCTTGTGGGGCCGGTGCTTTTGGGAAGCCTTATCTGCGATGTTATGTTGGTGGCGGTACCGGTGTTTTTGCCGTAGCTGTCGGTTGGTATTATATTGCCAGCGGAATATTTGATACCTGTTTAGTGGTTTGTGAAGAAAAAATGTCATCTTATCAACCCCATCCTCAAGGTGCTTTTTTAACTATTTTTGACCATACTACTGAAAGACCTTTGGGACCGAATCTTCTTTGGATTTTTGCTTTGGAGATGCAGCGTTACATGCAAACCTACGGAATAAAAAAAGAAGAGATTGCTTTGGTAGCCGTTAAGAATAAAAAAAATGCCTTAGACCATCCGGCTGCTCAAATTGCCGCAGAAATAACTGTGGAAGATGTATTAAATAGCGAAGTGCTTTGTTATCCGGTTCAAAGATTAGATGTTTCACCAGTTTCTGACGGTGCCTGCGCGATTGTTATGACCAATGAATATTTGGCAAGAAGATTTACTGATAAGCCGGTATGGGTGAGCGGTGTTGGTTGGTGTTTGGATACTGCTTATTGGACAAATAGAGATTTGGCTTATCCTCGATATGTAGAAGAAGCTGCCCGAATGGCATATAAAATGGCGGGTATAAGAGATCCAAGAAGAGAGATTGATGTGGCTGAACCTTACGACCCATTTGATTATAAAGAACTACATCACCTGGAAGGTTTGATGTTATGTGGTCGCGGAGAGGCGCCTCAATTATTAGTGGATGGAAAGACCCAAAGGGATGGCGAATTACCGGTTTGCCCTTCTGGTGGTTTATTAGGAGTTGGTAATCCAATTGCCGCTGCTGGTTTGATGAAGGTGATTGAAATTTTCTGGCAACTAAGGGGTGAAGCGGATAAGAGGCAGATTGCCAAAAAAGCAAAAAGGGGAGTGGCCCAGGCTTGGGGTGATTTGATGCAGGTGGGCACCGTGGTTGTTTTAGAAATTTAAAAGGAGGAAAAGATGAAGAATTTTTTTGCTACTCCTTTAAGTGAAGAGGATTTTAAAAAGAAAAATTTTTGTTTTGAAACCTGGATTGGTAATTGTTTTTATGCCTGGGATTGCGGAGTTGCGATTGGTAAATATTTAGAAGGATTAAAAAAAGGTAAGATAATCGGTGTCAAATGTCCAAAATGTGAAAGAATAATGGTACCACCAAGAATCTTTTGCGAATGGTGTTTTGTTTTGATAGAAGATTTTGTTGAATTAAAGGATACCGGAAGAATAAATACCTTTTCTATTTCTTATATTAGTTGGGATGTAAAAAAATTGGAAAAACCTCAGATTCCAGCAGTAATTGAGATTGATGGTGCTTCTCCCGGTTACGGAATTTTACATTTGATTTCCGAAGTCGACCCAAAGGAAGTGAAGATTGGTATGCGGGTAAAGGCTGTTTGGAAAGACGAAAAAGAAAGGGAAGGTAAAATTACCGATATAAAATATTTTAAACCTTATTAGGAGGAAAATATGGAATTTAAAGTAAATAAAAAAAGAGAGATTAAACATCATTTAGGACAATTGCCGGTGGAAAGTTTGTATACTGCGGGGATCGCTGGTGAAAAATTTCTTTTGGGTTTGAAGGAGGGTAAATTTTTAGCCAATTATTGTTCTGATTGTGATTTTGTTTTTCTGCCACCAAAGCTTTATTGTGAATTTTGTTTTAAAGAAATTCCTGATGAGGATTGGCAAGAAGTGGAGAATAAGGGTATTTTGGTTTCTTATACTTTTGTTCATGTTGATAGCAATGGTAACAAATTAGAAAATCCGATTATTGTCGGCGCAATTAAAATGGCTGATACCGATACTACTTTTATTCACAAACTTTTGGATAAAGTGGAAGATATTGAAATCGGAATGTTGGTAGAAGCCATTTTTGCTCCAAAAGAAAGAAGAAGAGGGAGCATTAACGATATTGTTGGTTTTAGAAAAGTTGAATAAATGCTGAATTGCCCCTTTTGTCTGATTGCTGAAAAAAAAGAAAAAGCGTATATAGTTTACGAGGACGAAAAAAATATTGCCTTTTTAGATATTTATCCGGTTACTATCGGTCATACTTTAGTTATTCCTAAAAAACATGTTGTGTTTCATACGGACTTGGCTCCCGAAGATGCCGGTCCTTTTTATCGAGCAGTTTATCTGGTAAGTCAGAAACTAAAAAATGTTTTTAAGCCGGAATACATTTCGCTGTTAATTCGGGGAACCAGAATTCCTCATCTTCATTGTCATTTGATTCCTAAGATAAAAGAGAAAGATAATATTTTTGACAAGATTATGGATCTCCATCATTTCCTACAGGTAAGGTTAAAGACTGATTTAAAAGAAGAAGATTTTGTTAAAATTGCGAAGATGGTTAGTGAAAGTTAAATGGTAAGGGTAAGAATTGCTCCTTCACCGACTGGTGCTATTCATATTGGGTTAGCAAGAAGTGCTTTATATAATTTTCTTTTTGCTCGTCAGAATAACGGAAAGTTTATTTTGAGAATCGAGGATACTGACCCAAGCCGTTCAACAAAAGAATCAGTAGAAGCAATTTTAGAAGGTTTAAAATGGCTTTCTTTATATTGGGATGAGGGGCCTTATTTTCAATCGCAAAGGTTTTCCATTTATAAAGAATATGCAGAAATTTTACTAAAAAAAGGCAAGGCTTATTACTGCTATTGTTCGCAAGAAAGGTTAAAGGCAGAGAAGGAAAAGGCATTAAAAGAAAAAAGAAGTTGGCAATACGACCGCCATTGCTTATATTTAAGTGAAAAAGAAAAAGAAAAATTAGAAAGAGAAGGTGTTCCGAAAACAATAAGATTTCTTGTCCCCAGTGAAAGGAATGTTGTTTTTGAAGATATTATTCACGGAAGAATTGAGAAAAGTGGGCGGGATATTGAAGATTTTATTTTATTAAGAGCCGATGGCACACCAACTTATAATTTTGCCTGTGTTGTCGATGATGCGCTTATGGAGATTACCCATGTTATTCGGGCAGTTGAACATATTTCTAATACTTTTAAACAAATTCTTTTATACGAAGCACTTAATTTTAAAATACCCTATTTTGCTCATTTGCCTTTAATTTTGGGTAAGGATGGAAAAAAGTTATCAAAACGCCACGGAGCAGTTTCTATTATGGAATATAAAAAGATGGGAATTTTACCAGAAGCCTTAGTAAATTACCTGGCTTTATTAGGCTGGTCACCGGGTGGCGATTTAGAAATCTTTAGTTTAGAGGAGGCGATAAAACTTTTTAAATTAGAAAAAGTAAAAAAATCAAACGCTATTTTTGATTTTCAAAAATTGGAATGGATGAACAGCGAATATATGAAAAGAAGTACTAATGAAAGATTGTTAATCGGAGTTAAACCATTTCTAATTGAAAGAAATCTCTCTCCGGATAAAGAAGATGAAAAGCGGCTTTTGGCAATAATTGAAATAAACAAGGAAAGAAGCAGAAACCTTAATGAGTTAGCCGATAATATAGCAATTTATTTAAAAGAAGAGATAACTTACGATGAAGAAGGTGTAAAGAAATTTTTGGATGAGAAAGGCAAAGAAAATTTAAAGACACTTTTAAAGGTCTATGAAAATTTAACCGATTTTAATAAAGAAACTACTGAGAAAGTTCTTAGAGAATTGGCTAATAATCTTAATAAAAAGCCGGCCGAATTTATTCATCCTTTAAGAGTGGCCTTAACCGGAAAATTGGTTGGCCCCCCAATTTTTGATGTGGTGAATGTTATGGGAAAAGAATTGGTAATAAAAAGAATTAAAAAAGCTTTAACCGTGGCTTTGGATAATTATTCCCAAAATAATTAAAAAAAGTCCAATTAGAGTAGAGAGATAAACTTTTTCACGCAAAACAAAGTTAATAAAGATTAATGATAAAAAGGGAGTAAAATAAACAAGATTGTTTATTTTCGCTTTATTTTCAGCTATTTTTAATGCTTTTAGAAAAAAGAAAAAAGGTAACCCCATTTCAAAAATTCCTACATAAATACCCCCTAAAAAATAATTAAACTTAGGAAAAGAAAAATTTTTACTAATCAAAAGGAAAAAAGTAACATAAATAAATCCGAAAAGAAAATTAGTAAAAAGTTTTACCTCTTCTTTTCTTTTATCCTGCAAGTTTAATAACCAATAGGTAGCCCAAACTAAGGAGGAAGAAAGGGCTAAAATTATTCCTAAAATATTTATATTTTGAAAATTAAAGAATTTTCCGTAAGAAGTAATAATCAAAACACCAATAAAACTAACGCTTAACGCCAAAAAATTAATAGGTCTAATCTTTTCTTTTAAAAATACAGCCGTAAAGAAGGTTAAAACAATTGGCCAAGTAAAATTTAAAGGTTGAGCTAATTGAGCCGGCAAAAGAGAATAGGCTTTAAAAAGCACTAAATAATATAAAAAAGGATTAAGAAAACCAAGAAGAAAAGATCGGTTAATACTCTTTTTAATTAAAGAAAAATAATTCTGAAAAAAAATAAATAAAAATTGAATAATTACCGCGGTAAGGGTGGAGATAAATAAAAGTTGATAATGATTCAAATAGCGAAGAGCTATTTTAAAAGCGGTAGCAACTGTTGACCAACAAAAAATAGTTAAAAAAGCATAAAAATAAGCCTTTTTAGCCAATTGATAATTATAACGAAAAATAAGGTAAAATAAATATTCTTGATTTTTAAAAAGATTTGTTTAAATTTTAAAAATGAAGTTTATAATTTTTTTATTAATTTTTCAAGTTGGTGATAAAGATTTTAAAAAAATTTCTTACTTTTTTAAAACCCATCAGTTTGATTCCAGTATTTTTTATCTTAATCCTCTTTTAAAGAAAAATAGCCAAGATTCTTTTGGCTACCTTTATTTAGGAAAAAGTTATCTTTTTAAAAAAGATTATAAAAAAGCCAAAGAAATTTTTTTGGTGGCGAAGAATAAATTCTTAAGCTTTGATAGTCTTCATTATTATTATTTTTTCTCCGCCTTTAAAGAATGGGAGAAAGATACCATAAAGTTAAGAAATTTAAAAAAGGAAATTAATAATTTTGTGGATTCTCTTTTAAACAATGCCGATGAAAAAAGTCTTTCTTTGGCTTATCGGTTAATTGACTTTTTGGACACCAATTATCCTCAAAAAATCGTTGCGCTTATTTTAGAAAAATTTCCGGAAAGTAAAATTGGTTATCAAATTATTGGCAATATTTTTTACGATAGTCTTTATCCGATTTGGTATAATGATACTTTAAAAATAGAATATTTAAAAAGATTTTTGGAAAAGTTTAAAACAACTGAATGGCGTTTTAATGCTTATCAATTTTTGCTGACTTCCCTTTATAATTTAAAAAATTACCAGGATCTCTTTTTCTTTACCGAAAAAATGGTAAAAGAAATGCCTAAAGATGTGCGGGCACTTAATTTTGTTGCTTCTTTGTATTTAAGATGTGAGACGCTTTTTGCTAAAAGTTTAGAGTATTCTTTTTGGGCATTAAGTTCAATAAAAAATTTTAAGAAACCAAAAAATTTACCCGAAGAACAATGGCAGCTTATTTTTCCTAAACTCTTACCCGATATCTTTTTCAATATCGCTCGTTCTTATTATTATCAAAAAAAATATCTTTTGGCTGAAAAATATATTAAAAAAGCATTAAAATTTGAGTTTGATGTGGATAATGATGCTACAAAAGCGCCTTATTATTATTATTCCGGCTTGATAAAAGAAAAAACGGGAAGAATAAAAGCAGCAATAAAAGATTATGGTAAAACATTGATTATTGGTGATGTTAATAACTTTTATCCACCAAAAGCCGAAAGTGCTTTAAAAAGAATTTTTGGGGATACCATTGAGATTGTTTCGTATTTAAGAAAAATTTTTAAATATCGGGGTCCGATTTTTACTGATATTACCAAAGAAGTTGGTTTAGAAAAAGAAAAAGGTGGACGGGTTGCCTTTGGAGATTTTGATAATGATGGTTATGAAGATTTGTTACTGAATGGTAGTAGATTGTTTAAAAATGATAGTGGTCGTCGATTTTTGGATAAGACAAAAGAATCGGGTATTTATGGTAATAATAATGGTGGGCTCTTTGCTGATTTAAATAACGATGGTTATTTGGATATTGTTTGTCTTTCCAATGAGAAAAAGGGAGAGAAGGTTTTTAAAAACAATGGCGACGGAACTTTTACTGATATGAGTGAAATAGCAAAAATTTATGATGATTATCCAAGCGAAGGTTTGGGGATGGGTGATATTGATAATGATGGACTTTTAGATATTTATATTGCTAATTATGAAATTTGGGAAGAACACAAATATCTACCTGATTTTTTGTATAAAAACTTGGGTGATTTTAAATTTGTTGATATTAGTGAAAAAGCAAAAATAAGAGAAGTTGAAAATAAAGCCGGTAGGGGAGTTAATTTTGGTAATTATAACGATGACGATTATTTAGATATCTATGTTTCTAATTATCGGCTTTGTGAAAATTTTTTATGGCATAATAATGGTGACTTGACTTTTGAAAATAAAGCCCATTATTTAGGAATAGCGGGTGAAGAACGGGAAGGCTATTATGGTCACACTATCGGTTCTGAATGGGGTGATTTTGATAATGACGGTGATTTGGATTTGATTACGGCTAATCTGGCTCATCCCCGTTATATCCAATTTTCCAATCGGACGATGTTGTATAAAAATCAGGGAAAACCAAATTACCAATTTCTGGAGGTGCGAAGAAAGGCAAAAATAAAATATGAGGAAACCCATTCGGACCCGGCCTTTGGTGATGTGGATAATGATGGTGACTTGGATTTGTATCTTACTTCGGTTTATGAAAATCGTCGTTCTTTTCTCTATTTAAATAACGGGAAGGGAGTTTTTGAAGATGTTACCTATCTTGCTGGGGTACGGGTATTTAACGGTTGGGGATGCGCTTTTGCCGATTTTGATAATGATGGTGATTTAGATTTGATTGTTGGTTCGGGTTCAGGAGTAAGATTTTTCCGAAACGATACTAAAAATGGAAATAATTATTTAAAAGTGAAAATGATTGGTAAAAAATCTAATAGGAATGGAATCGGTGCCCGGGTTAAAATAAATATTGGTAAAAAAATTTTATTAAGAGAAGTCACCTGTGGCAAAGGAACAACCTCTCAATCATCCATTATTTTACATTTTGGGTTGGGAAAGAAAAAGAAAGTGAATTTAAATTACCACTTTCTTTCTAAAGAAGAAAAAACTTTAAAAAATATTAAAGCCAATCAATTGATAATAATTGAAGAAGAATAAGTAAAAGAAAATACTTTTTGATAAAAGGCTAACTGATTTTTAGCAATAATATCCCAATTAAATTGTTTTGCCCATTCTTTGCCATTATTTCCTAAAAATTTTCTTAATTCTTTATCTTTGATTAATCTTAACATACTTTCCGCCAATTGTTGGGGATTATCTCTTTCTACTAATAAACCTGTTTTCTTATCAATTATTAAAGAAGTTAAGGGTTCAATGTTGGAAGCAATAATCGGTTTTCCGCAAGCTTGGCTTTCACAAGCAACCATTCCGAAAGACTCAAAGCGAGAAGGCATACAGATAAATAAAGAATTTTTTATCATTTCCCTTTTTCTTTCTTTATAAACCGGTGGCAGTAATTTAATTTTATCTTCTAATTTTAAAGAAAAAATTAACGTTTTTATCTTTTTTTCATCCTTTCCTTTACCAACAAGATATAGATCAGGTAACCAATTTTTTGTTAATTTTTCAACTAAAATTTTGTAAGCTGCTATTAGAATATCAATTCCCTTTTGCTCAATGTCAAACCTACCCAAAAAGAGGATATAATTTTTCTCTTCACCATTTCCATTAAAAAGTATTTCTTCAACACCATAAGGAATAATAAAAATATTAGCATTGGGATTGATTTTTTTAATTTCTTTTTCCAGAAGCGAAGACACGGCAATGATATTTTTAAAATTTTTAATAGCGATAATTTCAAAAAGATAACTTAAAATACCCTGAATTTTTTTTAACCCTTTGTAGTTTTTTAATTCGTATTTGCCAAAAAGATTCTGAAAAAGAGCAATTGTTGGTTTTTTAGTAAATAAAAAACTAAAAACCGGCGAGTGGGCAGAAAAATCTTCAATTAGAATATCAAAATTTAATTTTTTTATCCAAAAGGGTGCCAAGAAAGAATAAGTTAAACGAGATAAAGGATAATTAAAAGGAAGTCCAATTCTTAAATATTTGATATTTTCTTTCTTTTCAATCCTTTGACAATTAGGATAGGCACCGGTGATTACCGTAATTTCCCAATCCTTAGGAAATCTTTTATAGACTTCTAAAGTTCTTATTGCTCCCCCACCACCACACCAAGGATTAGTAATATCGTCATAAATAAGGTGCAAAATTTTCATTATTGGAGAATAATAACTAACCCTTTTAAATTGTCAATAATAAAATTTCGGGTAAGATAAGAGATGATTTTTTCGTTATTTTTATTTATGAAATAATTGGTAAAGGGAGCAGTAGGGGATATCATTAGGTCATTAATTTTTTAGAGTATCTTTATAAAGGTTTATTATTTCATTAATTATTTTTTCCCAAGAAAAATTTTCCTTTACAAATTGATAGCCCTTTTCGCCCAAATTTTTTGCCAGTTCTTCATTAGTTAATACCTCAAGAATCTTTTCTTTTAGTGCCTTTTCATCTTTTTCGGGAACCAATATTCCGTTTTCGTAATTTTTTACAATATCTAAAATTCCACCGACTGCCGAAGCAATCACTGGTTTTTTGTAAGCCATAGCTTCTAATAACACCACACCGAGCCCTTCAGTGTCGCCTTTCTCATCAATAATTGCTGGCAAGACAAAAAGGTCACAGTTTTGATAATAATCAGCAAGTTCTTTATCACTTATAAAACCTTTGAATTCCACATGGTTATTGAGAGCTAAATCTTTTACCAATTTTTCTAAATTTTCTCTTTCACTGCCATCGCCAATCACGATCAATTTAGCAGCAATCGTTTTTATTACCTCTTTAAAAGCCAATATTAAATATTTAACCCCTTTCCTTTTTACTAATCGGCCAACAAATAAAATAATTTTTTTCTTTTTTTCTTTTTTAAGTTCTTTTTTTTCAATTATTTTGACTGCCGCACCAAAAGGAATAATTTTAATATTTTTATTACTGTACTTTTTCACTTCTCCAGCAGTATAGTGAGAGATAGCAGTAATTTGGTCACTTTTTTTAACTATTAATTTTATTAAAAATTTGGTTAATTTTGATTTTAAAAATTTAAATTCCACACTATAAAAGCTACTTATCAATTTTGGTCTTTTATGAGCAAAAGGAAGGCTTAAAAAGGCAAAGAAAAAATGGGGAAGGGGCCAATGGATATGAAGGAGATCATAATTTTTTCTTCTTAATAAAATTACCAAATTTAAAATACCAAAAAATAAATAAAAAATTAATAATATTTTATAAAAAAACCCCTTTTTTAATCTATCGGGGACATTTTCTTCATGGGTTAATTTTTCATATTTTTTAAAAAAATAACGAAAACGGTATACTAAAATATCAAAAATTCTTTGGTTTTTTAAACCTAAATAACTGGAGGTATAAACTTCGCAATCAATATTTTTTTCTTTCAATCTTTTTAAAGTTTCAGTTAACCAAGGAGTAATAACATCTTTTTCATTCCGCGCAAAAGCCGTAGCAATGTGTAAAACTTTCATTTAAAAATTTAAGAAAGGGAAGTAATATATTCGGCGAGTTTACTTTTAATTCGGGCAGCCTTATTTTTATGGATAATACCAACTTTAGCTGCCTTGTCAATAATTGATTGAACCTTAGGAAATAGTTTTAAAGCTTCTTCTTTATTAGTAGTTTTCTTCAATTCTTTTATTGCTTCTTTTAATCTTTCTTTTCGGACTTTATTTCTTAAATATCTTTTTTTATTTTGTCTTATTCTTTTTAATACTGAAGGTTTCTTTTTCTTTGCCATTTTTCGTGACTCCTGATTTTTATGCCAGGGCGCGGAATCGAACCGCGGACTCCCGGATTTTCAGTCCGGAGCTCTACCTCTGAGCTACCCTGGCTAATTTATATAATTTTATAAAAATTTTTTTTATTGTCAACAAGAAAATTATTGTTATAATTATTTTAAATGGAAAAAAAAGAAATTAAAATTAATAAAAGGGACCTTTTGTTTGTTTTGCAGAAAAGATTACCGGAAATTGATTATTTCTTAGATTTAGAAAAGGGCGAAATAATTCCGGTTTTTGAAATTACTAAAGAAGATTTTTTAAAAATGAAAAATAAATTTCCCCAGCGTTTTTATAAGCTCAAACCTTTTACTAGTACTGAGACATTTTTTATCGTGAGAAATTTTATTAACCTGATTAAAGATTCAAAAATTAAGAAAGAAATACTTGCTAATTTAGAAGGAAAAATTTCCTATAAAAAATTTAAAGAAGTTTTAAAAAAATACCAAAAAGAATGGCAGGAATGGTTGATTTACGAACGAAACGAGCTGCTTAATTATTTTAAAAAGAAAATAGAAGAAAAATTTCCTATTTTTATCCAGTTTGAATGACTTTCTTGACTTTTAACTAATTTTTATTATAATAGTTAACTATGAAAAAATTAATTTTTAAGATTGTTATTTTAGTAATCGTGCTTTTTAGTGGTAAGTGTAAGCAAAATAAACCACCAGAATTGATAAATACAGAAATTCCCCAAGTAGGTAAAATCAATCAGTTAATTACTTTTAAAGTAAAAGCAAAGGATCCCGAAGGAGAAAAGATAAGTTTTAAATTTGATTTTGGTGATAATAACCAATCAGATTGGTCTTCTTATTTTCTTTCCGAATCTACCTATAGTGATACCCATACTTATCAGTATCCCGGACAATTTGTTGTTCAAGTTAAAATAAAGGATATTAAAGGAAAAGAAAGTGATTGGATAAAAATAGGAGAAATTGCTATTGCCCCTTTAACTCCCGGTGAAGTTTTTTGGGTTTTTGTATGCGAAGAAGAGGGGGATACAGCGAGTTTTTATTCAACTCCAATTATTGATGAAGAGGATAGTTTAATTTTTGTTGCTTGTGAAAAAGGACATTTACATGCTATTAAATTTAATGGTAAAGAAAAATGGCGTTTTTCTTTATTGGAAGAAGAAAGAATAATTTCTTCGCCATTAATGGATGATTATAAAAATATTTATTTCGTAACCGAAGATGGTAAAATAATTTCTTTGACTAAGGATGGCCGATTAAGATGGGAAAGAGATTTATTTAATCCTTTCTATGCTTCTCCGGCCTTGGGGAGAAATAACGAAATTTATTTCCAAAGTGAAGATAGTATTTTTGCTTTTTCTATTACGGGTGAAATACTTTGGACAAAAAGTTATGGCGGTGGTAACAATTCTCCCATAGTTGATTTTGAAGGTAATGTCTATTTTGCCAGTGAAAAAGATAGCTTTTTTTTAGCTTGCAATTATAATGGTATAACCCGATTTATCTTTACTTTTGATTGTGCCGTTATAAATTCACCCTTTTTTATCAATAGCAAAAAAATTCTTTTGGGCTTAGAAAATAACCAAATTGTCTGTATGGATACTCGGGGAGAAACTTTGTGGTCAAGGATTTTAGGTGAACCAGTAACTTCTTCCGGTGTGCTTTTTGATGATACCAATTTTTATGTAGTTACCAAATACGGTAGTATTTATAAGGGCGATGGTAATGGCAATTTTATACCAGTAATTTCTATCTCTTGTGATTTAACCTCTTCTTTGGCAATTTCGAAAGATAATTACCTTTATTTTCGAGCAAGTTGGGAAGATAGTGAGGATGATACTTTGTATTGTTTTACCACTGATGGAAAAGTCATTTTTAGCATACCAATACCGGGAGAAGACGAATCAGAAGATTGGGAAATCTTGGCTTCGCCCAAAATCGGTCCTGACGGAACAGTCTATATTGCTACGGCTAAAGGGCTTTACGCAATTGTTGGCAAAGAAAAAGCAAAAAATACTGGTTGGTATTCTTTCCGAAAAGATAATCGGAATACCGGTAGAAGATAATGAAAAGCAAAAGGTATTTTGAACCGGTTCCCTCTCTGCCTGATTTTGTAAAAATTGAACACAAAATTTTGAAATTTTGGCAGGAGAATGATTTTTTAAAACAATTAATAGCAAAAAATAAAGGAAAAAAGAAATTTTCCTTTTTGGACGGTCCAATTACTGCTAATAATCCAATGGGTGTTCATCATGCTTGGGGAAGAACCTATAAGGATGTTATCCAGCGATATAAAGCCCAAAAAGGTTTTGATCAAAGGTTTCAAAACGGTTTTGATTGTCAAGGACTTTGGGTAGAAGTTGAGGTAGAAAAAGAATTGGGTTTTAAATCAAAAAAAGATATTGAAAAATTTGGTATTGATAAATTTGTTGAGAAATGCAAGGAAAGAGTAATAAAATATTCAAAAATTCAAACTGAACAGTCAATAAGATTAGGTCAATGGATGGATTGGGAGAATTCTTATTACACGATGTCTGATGAAAATAATTATACTATTTGGTATTTTTTGAAAAAATGTCACCAAAAAGGCTGGATATATAAAGGAGAAGATGTTGTTCCTTGGTGTCCTCGATGCGGGACAGCAATTTCTCAACACGAGATTGTTACTGAAGGGTATAAAGAATTAATCCATCCGGGAGTTTATTTACAATTTCCTTTGAAAGGAAAAGAAAGTCATTATCTTTTAGTTTGGACAACTACCCCTTGGACATTAACCGCTAATGTAGCTTGTGCTGTTCATCCGGATCTATTGTATGTTTTGATTAAACATAATGGTAAGTTTTATTATCTTTTAAAAGAAAGGTTAAATATCATTGAAGGTCAATACGAAATAATAAAAGAGTTAATAGGTAAAGAGATGATTAATTGGGAGTATGAAGGCCCGCTATCTTTCTTGTCAATTCAAAAAGGGATTAAACATATAATTATTCCTTGGGAAGGGGTAAGTGCTGAAGAAGGGACCGGCATTGTTCATATTGCTCCTGGTTGTGGTCATGAAGATTTTTTATTAGGAAAAGAATTTCAACTTCCAGCAATTTGTCCAATAGATGAAGAAGGGATATTTTTAAATAACTATGATTTTCTTTCCGGAAAAACTACTAAAGAGAGCGAAGAATTAATTTTTGAATCTTTAAAAAGAGAGGATAAACTTTATAAAATTGAAAAATATACCCATCGTTATCCTGTTTGCTGGCGTTGCGGAACAGAATTAGTTTTTCGTTTAGTACCTGAATGGTATATTTCCATGAAAGAACTAAGATATCAGATAATGGAAGTAGCTAAAAAAGTTCAGTGGATACCTTCTTTTGGTTTGGAGAGAGAATTAGATTGGTTAAGAAATATGGAAGATTGGTTAATCTCTAAAAAGAGATATTGGGGTTTGGCTTTACCAATCTATGAATGTGAATGCGGTTATTTTGATGTGATCGGTGGAAAAGAAGAGTTAAAAGCACGAGCAGTGGAAGGTTACGAAAAATTTGAAGGTCATTCACCCCATCGTCCTTGGATTGATTATGTAAAAATTAAATGTGAAAAATGTGGTCAGATAATAAGTCGAATACCAGATGTTGGTAATCCGTGGTTAGATGCTGGCATAGTTCCTTTTTCTACTTTAAATTATTTGAAAGACCGAAAATATTGGGAAGAATGGTATCCCTTTGATTTTGCAGTAGAGTGTTTTCCCGGACAATTTCGTAATTGGTTCTATGCGATTTTAGCTATGGCCACAGTATTAGAAAATTCGCCACCGGTTAAAACTATTTTTGGCTACGCCTTGGTAAAAGATGAGAAAGGTGAAGATATGCATAAAAGTAAAGGAAATGTTATTTGGTTTGACGAAGCCGCCGAAAAGATGGGCGCCGACATTATGCGCTGGGTTTTTGTCTCCCATAATCCTTTTGAAAATCTTCACTTTGGCTATAAATTAGGCTACGAAGCTAAAAGAAAGTTGTTAACTTTGTGGAATTGTTATTCTTTTTTTGTTACCTATGCCCGAATTGATAATTTTCATCCCCAAAGAAAAGAATGTTACGTTGATTTAAAAGAAGTAAAAAATCCTTTAGATCAATGGTTGCTTTCAATTACCAATACCTTAATAAAAAATGTTGACAATGCTTATAACAATTATGAATTTGATAAAGTACCGAGGTTGATCGAGAAATATATTGACGACCTTTCTAACTGGTATATTCGCCGTTCTCGCAGAAGATTTTGGAAATCTCAGGGTGATTATGATAAATGGTCAGCTTATCATACGTTGTATTATTCTTTAACCACTTTGATCCAGCTGATTGCTCCGATAATGCCTTTTTTGAGTGAAGAGATTTATCAAAATTTGGTTGTGAATATTAATGAAAATGTTTGGAAAAGCATTCATTTGAACGATTTTCCCGAGGTAAAAGAAGAATTGATCAATAAAGATATTGAAGAGCGAATGGCGTTATGTCGTAAATTGGTTTCTTTAGGTAGAATGGCTCGGGAAAAGGTTAAAATTAAAATCCGCCAACCGTTGAGAAAAATAATTTTCTTAAATATTGATGAAAAAGAAAAATTAAATGATTTAGTGTCATTTATTATCGAAGAATTAAATGTTAAAGAAGTTATTTTTGGTGAAAAAGAAGAGTTTACTGATAATTTTGTTAAAGTTGAAGAAGATAATTTAATTGCTCTCTTAGATATTACTTTAGATGAAGATTTACTTTGGGAAGGGTTTTTAAGAGAGTTTATTCACCGTATCCAAGTCTTAAGAAAAGAAGCCGGTTTTGAAATTACTGACCGGATTATTATGGGTTATCAAGCGGATAAAAAAGTTGAAGAAATTATTGAAAAAAATTCTGCTTATATCAAAGCGGAAATTTTAGCGGAGGATATAAAAAGGAATCTTTTGAAAGATAAAGATATTGAAAGAAAAATAACTGTTAACAATTGGGAGATTTTAGTTAGTTTAAAAAGGAAATAATATGGATAAAAAGAAATTAAATAAGTTTCGAGAGTTGTTACTTACAGAAAAGGAAAAATTATTAAAAGGAAAAGCCCATATTGAAGAAATTTTAAAGAAAAGTCCTAAAGAGGCGACTGGGGAACTTTCTACTTATCGGACTCATCTTGCTGATTTAGGAAGCGATACTTACCAAAAAGAAATAGCTGCTTATTTGACAACCAAGGAAACTCAAATTTTAATGAAAATCGATAAGGCTTTAAGAAAAATTGAAGAAGGAATTTATGGCAAATGTGAAAAATGTAACAAAGATATCGATGAGAAGAGATTGGAGGCGATACCTTATGCAGAATTTTGTATTGATTGTCAAAAAGCATTAGAAAACCGTCAAAAAAAATAATTCTTAAATGAAAAACATTCTTTTGACGATTGAATTCGACGGTCGTAATTTTTTTGGTTGGCAAGAACAAAAAGAGAAAAAAACAGTTAGTGGGGAAATTAAAAAAGTTTTGAAAGAGATTTTCCAAAGAGAAGTAAAACTAATAGGTATGGGAAGAACGGACCGGGGTGTTTCCGCGTTAAAATATTTTTGTAATTTTAAAATATCAGAAGAAAAGATTGATTGGGAAAATTTAAAAAAGCGGATGAATTACCTATTGCCAGCAGAAATTTATGTAAAAGAAATTAAAGAAGTACCGCTTAATTTTAATTCTCGTTACGCAGTTAAAAATAAAACTTATTGCTATTTGATTTTTGAAGGTATTTCACCTGTGCGGCGAGAGTTTTTTTGGGAAATACCGAAAAAAATTGACCTTCAAAAAATAGAAGAAGCTAAGAGATTTTTTCTTGGGGAAAAAGATTTTAGCAAGTTTTGTTATTATTCGGGAAAAGGAGTTTGTCGGATAGAAAAAATTGAAATAATAAAAAAAAATGAGGAGATAATTTTCAAAATAACTGGCAATCGATTTTTATACAAAATGGTAAGAAGGATAGTCGGTGCTCTTATTGATATTGGTTTGGGCAGAAGAACACTAAAAGATATTGAAAATGCTTTTTTAGGCAAACATCATTTACCTTTAACCACTGCTCCGGCTAAAGGGTTAATTCTTTACGATTGTGAAATTGATTTACTGAAAAATTGTTGACAATTAGAAAAATTTTGTTATATTTATATTTAGTAAGCCGGCATAGCTCAGTGGTAGAGCAGGGGTTTTGTAAACCTCAGGTCGGGGGTTCGAATCCCTCTGTCGGCTTATGTGGGCAGGTACCCAAGTGGACAAAGGGGGCAGACTGTAAATCTGCTGGCGTGATGCCTTCGGAGGTTCGAATCCTTCCCTGCCCACGTTATTGCGGGTGTAGCGCAACGGTAGCGCAACGGCCTTCCAAGCCGTTGGTTGCGGGTTCGAATCCCGTCACCCGCTTAATTATTGACTTTTTTAAAAAAATTAATATACTTAAAATTTATTGCCCATGTAGCTCAGGCGGTAGAGCACACCCTTGGTAAGGGTGTGGTCGCCGGTTCGAGTCCGGCCATGGGCTTGAAATTTTTAAAATTTTAGGTAAAATATAATTTAAAAAATGGAGGAAAAAATATGGCAAAACAAAAATTTGAAAGGAAAAAGCCACATGTAAATATTGGAACAATTGGTCATGTTGACCACGGGAAAACTACTTTGACGGCTGCAATTACGTTGGTTTTGGAAAAAAAAGGCTTAGCAAAATACACTCCTTATGATCAAATTGATAAAGCACCCGAGGAAAGAGCAAGAGGATTAACGATTCAGTTAGCTCACATTGAATACGAAACTGAAAAGAGACATTATGCTCATATTGATTGTCCGGGTCATGCTGACTACATCAAAAACATGATTACTGGTGCTGCCCAAATGGACGGAGCAATTTTAGTAGTTTCAGCTCCTGATGGACCACAGCCGCAAACACGTGAGCATGTACTTTTAGCGCGACAAGTTAATGTACCAGCAATGGTAGTTTTTTTAAATAAAATTGATATGATGAGTGATCCTGAGTTAATTGAATTAGTTGAATTAGAAGTACGGGAAATTCTTTCTAAATATGAATATCCTGGCGATAAAGTTCCTTTCGTTAAAGGAAGCGCGTTAAAAATTCTGGAATGTGGTTGCGGTAAAGAAGATTGCCAGTGGTGTGGAGCTATTTGGCAACTTATGAAAGCAGTGGATGAATATATTCCTGAGCCGCTAAGAGAGTTAGATAAACCTTTTTTGATGCCTGTGGAAGATGTTTTTTCAATTACTGGTAGAGGCACAGTAGTTACTGGTAAAGTAGAAAGAGGGAGAATCAAACCTGGTGAGGAAGTAGAGTTGATTGGTTTTGGTACCCATATAAAAACAGTAGCAGTGAGTATTGAAATGTTTCGAAAAGTTTTAGATGAAGGAGTAGCCGGTGATAATATTGGTATTCTTTTGAGGGGTGTTGAAAAAGATCAAGCAATGCGGGGAATGGTAGTAGCTGCTCCAGGTTCAATTAAACCTCATAAAAAATTTCAAGCGCAAGTTTACGTGCTAAAAAAAGAAGAAGGCGGAAGGCACACACCTTTCTTTAGTGGTTATCGACCGCAGTTTTATATTCGAACAACCGATGTTACCGGAACGGTTAAATTACCCGAAGGAGTAGAAATGGTAATGCCTGGAGATAACGTAAATCTTGAAGTAGAATTGATAAGCGAGGTAGCCTTAGAAGAAGGTTCTCGTTTTGCTATTCGGGAAGGTGGTAAAACAGTTGGTGCCGGAGTAGTAACAAAAATTCTTGAATAAAGATGCGGGTTTTTATCCATTTGGCTTGTACTGAATGTAAAAGAAAAAATTATCAAACAACTAAAAATAAAAATAAACAAGAGAAATTAGAACTTAAAAAATATTGTAAGTTTTGTAAAAAACATACAATTCATAAAGAGACTAAATAGGCCAGTAGCTCGAACGGTAGAGCACCGGACTCCAAATCCGGGGGATGGGGGTTCAAATCCCTCCTGGCCTGTGTTGTTTTAAATGAAAAAAATATTATTAAAAATAAAAATTTTCTTGATGGATGTAAAAAATGAATTAAAAAAAGTATCATGGTCTTCAAGGAAGGAACTATTTCAGACCACATTGTTAGTAATTATTCTTTCCTTTCTTTTATCCCTTTTTATTGGCTTTTGGGATTTTGTATTTTCTCGAATTTTAGGATTAATTATTAGATGATATTATGAAAAAATTTTATGTTGTTCATACTCGTACGGGAAGCGAAAAAAAAGCAAAAGAAATATTAGAAAAGTTAATTGCTGAAGAAGAAAAACAGGATTTATTCGGGCGAATTATTGTACCGATAAAAAAAACTGCCCGTTGGTACAAGAAAAAAAGTAAAAGTGGTCAAAAAGAAGAAAATGAATATCAAATGGTTGAAGAAGAAAGAAAACTTTATCCGGGATACATTGTAGTGGAAATGGAAGAAAATAATGAAGAAGCGATTAAGTTAGTTACTTCTGTGCCTTATGTAACTCATTTTTTAGGAACCCGAAATCGTCCCACACCACTTTCGGAGGAAGAAGTGAAAATGATAGAAGAAATTGAGAAAGAAAAAGATACTTCCTTACCAGAAATTCCTTTTTCTCCGGGAGATCATGTTCGGGTTGTTAAAGGACCATTTGCTGGGTTCAGCGGCACAGTGGAAGAAGTATATCCAGATCGAAGAAGAATCAAAATGACAATTACTATCTTTGGCCGAATGACACCTATCGAAATAGATTTTTTTGAAGTAGAAAAAATTTGATAGGAGTTTATAATGGCAAAAAAAGAAATTGCTAAAGTAAAATTACAAATTCCTGCTGGTCAAGCTACTCCAGCACCTCCGGTAGGACCCGCTTTGGGTCAACACGGGGTGAATATCATGGAGTTTTGTAAACAGTTTAATGCTCGAACAAAAAATGAGCCACCGGGTATAATTATTCCGGTAGTAGTAACTATTTATTCTGATAGAAGTTTTACTTTTGTAACTAAGAGTCCTCCCGCTTCGGTTCTTTTAAAACAAGCTGCAGGGTTAGCTAAAGGATCCAGCGCTCCTAATCAAATTAAAGTTGGAAAGATCACCAAAAAACAGTTGCGGGAGATTGCAGAAAAGAAAATAAAAGATCTCAATACCACTGATATTGAAGCTGCTATGCGAATTATTGAAGGGACAGCAAGACAAATGGGTATTACTATTGTGGAGGAAGAATGAGAAGGAGTAAAAGATATCAGACAATAAGTGGAAAAGTAGACAAAACTAAAACTTATTCTTTAGACGAAGCCTTAGATTTGTTAAAAGAAACAGCCAACGCTAAATTTATGGAAGCTGTTGATATTGCTATTAAATTAGGAATAGACCCTAAAAGAACCGACCAGTTAATAAAAGGAAGTGTTACCTTACCTTATGGTACTGGAAAAGATGTTAAAGTATTAGTGTTAACAAAAGGAGAAAAGGAAAAAGAAGCTAAGGAAGCCCAAGCTGATTATGTTGGTTTAGAAGAGTATATAGAAAAAATAAAAAATGGCTGGTTAGATTTTGATGCCATAGTAGCTACTCCTGATGTAATGCCAGAAGTTGGAAAATTAGGTAAGATTTTGGGTCCAAAAGGTTTAATGCCTTCTCCCAAGACGGGAACGGTTACTTTTGATGTGGGTAATGCGGTAAAAAGTTTGAAAGCTGGAAAAATTCAATATAAAACTGACAAAACAGGTAATATCCATGCTCGAATAGGTAGAATTGATTTTGAAAAAGAAAAATTAAGGAAAAACATTATTACTTTTGTTAGTGAAATATTAAAAGAAAAACCTGCTGGAGTGAAAGGTCAGTATTTGAAATCGGTTACAATTTCTTCTACGATGGGCCCGGGTATAAAGCTAGATATTAAAGAATTACAAGAGTTAGCAAGAAAGGAGTTATAAAATGATAAAAGAAGAAAAAATAAATAAAGTGAAAGAATTGAAAGAAATTTTACAAAAGGCCACAGGGATATATTTTGTTGATTTCACTCACATTCCCGCTAATGAGCTTTCTAAAATTAGAATGCGTTTTCGAGAGGAAAAAATCAGAATGATAGTTGTAAAAAATAATTTATGCGAACTGGCTTTACGAGAATTGAATTTTCCTCCTGAAACCAGTGATTTTCTTGTAGGTCCAACTGCTTTGATAGTGGCTAACGGCGAGCCTGTGAAAGCAGCCAAAATAATTAAAGAATTAAAAGTTTTAAGATTTAAAGGTTCAGTTGTTGAAAACAGAATTTTTTATGAAAAAGATTTTGAATTTTTAGCCAGTATTCCTACCAAAGAAGAACTTTATTCGCAAATTTTTAATTATTTTTTGTCACCCGTATGGGAATTAGTTTTTGTTTTAGAAAATAAAATAAGGGAACTAATATTTATTTTAGAAACTTTAACTTCAGAAAAACAAAAAAATTAAGGAGGTAAAGATGTCGTCAAAAATTGATGAATTAATTAATATCATTGAAAATTTAACAGTAATGGAACTTGCTGAATTAGTTCAAAGACTGAAAGATAAATTTGGAATTACTCACACAGCTTTTGTAACCCCCGCAGTAAGCTCAGCGCAATCCACAACTGCTTCTGAGGTTAAGGAAGAAAAAACCGAATTTACCGTTACTTTAATCGCTGTAGGTGATAAAAAAATCCAAGTTCTAAAAGAATTACGGGCACTAACAAATTTAGGTTTAAAGGAAGCTAAAGATTTGATTGACAATGTCCCCAGCATTATTAAAGAAAAAGCTACAAAAGAAGAGGCTGAAAAAATAAAAGCGAAATTAGAAGAAGTAGGCGCTAAAGTTGAAATAAAATGAAAAAAAGAGATTTTACCAAATATAAACATTCGTGGGAAATTCCGCCTTTACTTTCTATTCAACTGGAATCTTTTCGTTCTTTCTTTCAATTTGAAAAACCTCCTGAGGAGCGAGAAGAGATTGGTTTGCAAAAAATTTTTAAAGAAATTTTCCCAATAGTTGATACCCATAAACGTTTTATTTTGGATTTTGTAAAATATGAAATAAAAGAACCGCGATACTCTCCGGAAGAAGCTTTATTAAAAGGATTAAGTTACGATGCTCCTTTTTATGTAACTTTTCGCTTTATTAAAGGAGAGCCCGGTAAGGAAAAAGAAGAATTTAAGATTAAGGAAATAATTGAGCAAGATATTTATCTTTTTAATTTGCCATTAATGACCAAAGATGGCACTTTTATTATTAATGGTAACGAGCGAGTAGTGGTTAATCAATTACACCGTGCTCCTGGTGTTTATCTTATAAGAGAAAAAAGCGATCATTCTTTGTTGTTGGTACCTTTGAGAGGAGCTTGGTTTGAAATGCTTATCTCTCGAGATAATGATTTTTCAGTGTTACTGGATCGAAAAAGAAAAATACCTTTATTTATTTTTCTTCAAGCCTTAGGATATTCACCAGAAGCAGCATTAGAAAAAATTTATCCCGATATGATTATAGAAAAAGAAATAGAAGTAGGAGATATGATTGCTCAGCAGACTAATTTGGAAGCCATTTTTATTGGTGAAATAATAACTGAAGGCATTTTGGAATTTTTGCAAAAACAAGGACAGACACGATTGAAATGTTTAAAAAAAGATGCTCCAGGAATAAAAGTTATCCATAATGTGCTTAAATCACATCCCTTTGTGGATGAAAATGAAGCTCTAAAAAAGATTTATAAAAAGCTTCGCGGTATTGAACCTACCCAATTATTGACAGCAAGGAATGTCATTGAAGGAGCTTTGTTTGATATTACTCGATTTGATTTAGGAAAATGTGGTCGTTTCCGGCTCAATCAGATTTTTAATGAAAATATTCCTTTAGAAAAAACAAATTTTGAGAAGGAAGAACTTTTTAAATTAATTCGACGACTTTTAGAATTTTATGAACGACTAATTCCACCCGATGATACAGAACATCTATCAGCTAGGAGAGTTCGATCGGTGGGCGAACTTCTAGAACCATATTTTCGGAATTCCCTCATAGCATTTACTAATCAAGTAAAAGAAAAAATTTTACAACTTGGTGTTAGCAAAATCACTTCTTTAAGAGAATTAATCCAAGGAAAGCCGATAGAAGGAATGGTATTAAAGTTTTTTACTCAACATCCTTTGTGCCAATATATGGAACAAGTGAATCCTTTATCTTCTTTAATTCATAAAAGAAGAGTTTCAGCTTTAGGACCCGGAGGTTTAACAAAAGAAACGGCTGGATTTGAAGTCCGAGATGTTCATTATTCTCATTACGGGAGAATCTGTCCAATAGAAACTCCCGAAGGTGCGAATATTGGGTTAATAAATACTATTGCTACTTATAGTAAAATTAATGAATTTGGTTTTATTACTACTCCTTATTGGCGGGTAAAAAATGGAATAGTAACAAAAGAAATAGTTTACTTAGCTCCTTATGAAGAAGAAGGGTATAAAATTGCTCAATTTACTACTCGTTTAGATGAAGAAAGAAGAATTATTGATAAAGAAGTAGTGGTGAGATACCGTGGCGACGTTATTACAGTTTCGCGAGAAGAAGTTGATTTTATGGATGTCTCCCCTAAACAACTTTTTTCTCCTTCTACAGTGATGATTCCTTTTTTGGAGCATAATGATGCTGACCGGGCTTTAATGGGAGCAAATATGCAACGTCAGGCAGTACCGCTATTAAAACCGGAAAAACCCTTAGTAGCCACTGGAGTGGAAGAACAGTGGGCAAGAGAATCTGGGGCAGTAGTTATTGCTGAAGAGGATGGAGAAGTAATTAAAGTAGATGCCGAACGAATATTGGTGAAAACTGTTACTGGTTTAAAAGAATATCGACTTAAAAAATTTAAAAAAACCAATCAATATACCTGTTATAATCAAATCCCTAAGGTTAAAAAAGGAATGAAAATAAAAAAAGGAGATTTATTAGCGGATGGTCCTTGTACGGATGATGGTCAATTGGCTTTAGGAAGGAATATTTTAGTAGCCTTTTTGCCTTGGCGCGGTTATAATTATGAGGATGCTATTGTAATTTCTGAAAATCTTTTAAAAGAAGATGTGTTCACTTCTATTCAGATATTGGAATTTGAAATACAAGCACGGGAAACAAAATTAGGACCGGAAGAAATTACTCGTGATATTCCAGGAGTAACGGAAGAAGATTTAGCTCACTTAGATAAATTTGGAATCGTTCGAATAGGTACGGAAGTTGGTCCTGGAGATATTTTAGTAGGAAGAATTACTCCCCGAGGAGAAACTGAATTTATGCCCGAAGAAAAATTATTGAGAGCAATTTTTGGTGAAAAAGCAGCAAATGTTCGGGATACCTCTTTAAGAGTAGAACCCGGAGTTTATGGAACAGTTATTGATGTACAGATTTTTTCTCGGAGGACGGACGATCCTTTAGCAAAAGAAGTATTTAGAATAAGAGAAGAAGAACTGGAAAAAAGATTTGCTGAGAAAAAAAATTTCCTTATTCAAGAAAAAAATGAAAAATTAAAAAACATTTTATTAAACGTAGTTGCATCTAAAAATATTAAAGACAAAAAAAATAAAATAATTTTAAAAGAAGGTGAAAAAATTACAGAAGAATTATTTAACTCTGGCAAAATAGATAAAATTAAAACCGAGGATTTAATCGGGTTGATAAAAAACGAAGAAAAGAAAAAAGAAATTCAAAAAATACTTGAGGAATTTGAGGTAGGATTAAAATTAATTGAAGTTGAAAGAAAAAAAGAACAGGAAAAATTAAAAGTTGGCGATGAACTTCCGAGTGGAGTACTTAAATGGGTACGGGTTTATATAGCTCAAAAACGAAAGATTAGCGTAGGTGATAAATTAGCGGGACGGCATGGAAATAAAGGAGTGATCAGTAAAATTTTACCTGTAGAAGATATGCCTTATTTACCGGATGGCACACCAGTAGATATGGTGTTAAATCCTTTAGGAGTTCCATCGCGAATGAATATTGGGCAGATTTTAGAAACAGCTTTGGGCTGGGCAATGAAAGTACAGGGATGTCAAGCGATAACGCCTATATTTGAAGGAGCAACAATAAAGGAAATAAAAGAAGAATTAAAAAAAGCCGGTTTGCCTGAAGATGGTAAGATTACTTTATATGACGGAAGGACAGGACTTCCGTTTAAAGAAAAAGTGGTTGTGGGGTACATTTACATGATGAAATTAATTCATATGGTGGACGATAAAATTCATGCCCGATCCGTTGGACGGTATTCTTTAATTACCCAACAACCATTGGGGGGAAAAGCTCAGTTTGGTGGCCAAAGATTTGGCGAGATGGAAGTTTGGGCCTTAGAAGCTTATGGTGCTGCTTATACTTTACAAGAAATGCTTACTATAAAATCTGATGATGTAGAAGGAAGAACAGAACTTTTTGAATCTTTAATAAAAGGAACTAATCCACCCACTCCTAAAATTCCTGCCTCTTTTTCAGTATTAGTTAAAGAATTAAGAGGTCTTTGTTTAGATTTGGTACCAATTAATTTAGAGCGGAGGAAAAATGAGTGAAGAATTTATTTTAATGGATTTTGATGGTTTAAAAATAACTTTAGCTTCTCCAGAAACTATTAGAAGTTGGTCTTATGGAGAAGTAACAAAACCGGACACGATTAATTATCGAACTCAAAAACCAGAAAGAGATGGGCTTTTTTGTGAGAGAATATTTGGTCCGGTAAGAGATTACGAATGTAATTGCGGAAAGTATAAGAAAATAAGATTTAAAGGTACTATTTGTGACCGCTGCGGAGTAGAAGTTACTACTTCTTTAGTAAGAAGAGAAAGAATGGGTCATATTGAATTAGCGGCTCCGGTAGCTCATTTTCTTTTTTATCAAGTGCCGCCTTCAAAAATGGGTTTACTGCTAGATTACACAATTAACGAAATTCAAAGTATCTTGAATTATCAAATATATGTTGTATTGGAACCCGGCGATTCTCCTTATCGAGTTAAAGATTTAATAGAAGAAGAAGAATATTTAGAGAAGAAAAAAGAATATGACGGATTTATAGCGGCTACAGGTGCCGAAGCGTTAGAAGAACTTTTGAAAAGAATTGATTTAGAAAAATTAGCAGCTGAATTAAGAGCCCGGATTCCTCATGAACAGTCGAGACGGTTTCAATTATTGAGAAGATTACAAATTGTTGAAGCTTTTAAGAATTCGGGCATAAGACCAGAATGGATGATTTTACGTGTTATTCCTGTAATTCCCCCTGATTTACGTCCTTTGGTTACTTTAGAAGGGGGAAGATACGCTAGCGCCGATTTAAATGATCTTTATAAAAGAGTAATTTCTAGGAATAATCGATTGAAACATCTTTTAAGTACCAAAACTCCGGAAGTGATTCTTAAGTATGAAAAAAGGTTACTGCAGGAGGCCGTAGATGCGCTTTTCAGTAATGAAAGTAAGCCTAATCCTATAATTGGAAAACAGAATCGTCCTTTAAAGTCGCTTTGTGAATCTCTTCGGGGAAAACAAGGGAGATTTAGAAGAAATCTTTTAGGTAAAAGAGTTGACTATTCGGGTCGATCAGTAATTGTTGTGGATCCAACTTTAAAACTTCACCAATGTGCTTTACCAAAAGAAATGGCGTATGAATTATTTAAACCAATGGTGATGAGGAAATTAGAAGAAATGAAAGTTGCTGATAGTCAGAAAACAGCCAAGGCGTTATATAGAAAAGCTCCACCAGAAGTTTGGGCAGCTTTGGTAGAGGTGACTAAAAACCATCCCGTTCTTTTAAATCGCGCACCAACTCTTCATCGTGTTTCTATCCAAGCTTTTTATCCTGTATTAGTAGAACATCGAGCAATAGGAATTCATCCATTAGTATGTCCACCTTTTAACGCTGATTTTGACGGTGACACAATGTCTTGTCACGTACCTCTTATTCCTGAGGCAATTTTGGAATCTGCTACTCTTTTGCTTTCTTGCAACAATATTCTTTCACCCGCTCATGGGAAGCCATTAATGACACCTACCCAAGATATTGTAGCAGGTATTTATTTTATAACTAAAGAACATCCAACTGCGCCAAAAATTGATAGAGTATATGATGATTTTTCTGAAATAGTGAGTGGTTATGAATTAGGAGAATTTTCGATCCATGCTAAAATTAAATTTCGTTATAAAAATGTTACCTATGACACTACTGTGGGTCGAGTTATTTTAAACCATATTTTGCCTGATGAGCTTAGGTTTGTTAATGAAGTTTTGAATAAAGATAAACTTAATGAACTTGTAGATAAATGCTATCGCAAATTAGGAAGTAAAAGAACAGCTCAACTTTTAGATGATTTAAAGGATTTAGGATTTGAAATGGCTACTTGTGCGGGAATTTCTTTGGGTATGGATGATATTATTGTGCCCAAGGAAAAAGAAAAAATTATTAAAGAAGCAGAATCAGAAATTAAAAAAATATTGGAGAGGCACAGAAAGGGATACATTTCTGATTCTGAACGTTATAACATGGTAGTTACTATTTGGAATAATGCCACTCAAGAAATTGAAAATAAGCTAATGGAAGAATTAGAAAAATCTCAAAATGGATTTAATCCTCTTTTCCTTCTTATTGATTCCGGTGCCCGAGGTTCAAAAGCTCAAGCAGTTCAAATTGGTGGAATGAGAGGTTTAATGGCAAAACCCCAAAGAGGAGGAGAAGGTGAGGAAGTTATTGAAACTCCCATTAAGAGTTCTTTTCAAGAAGGGTTATCAGTGTGGGAATATTTTATTTCTACCCGTGGCGGCAGAAAAGGATTAACCGATACTGCGTTGAAAACAGCTGAAGCAGGTTATCTTACTCGAAGACTAGTGGATGTCGCTCAAGAAGTAGTAATTACTATGGAAGATTGTGGAACGATTTTGAGTCAAGAAGTGACTGCTTTGAAAGAAGGAGGAGATATAATTGAATCGTTAGCAGAAAGAATTGTTGGAAGAATAGCTGCTGAGGACATTGTTAATCCGATTACTAACGAAATAATTGTGAAAGAAGGTGAGGAAATAGATGAAGAAAAAGCTAAAGAGATTGAAAATTGTGGAATTGAGAAAGTAAAAGTTCGTTCAGTTTTGACCTGTCAGGCCCCACATGGTTTGTGCGCTAAATGCTATGGAAGAAATTTAGCTACTGGTAAGTTAGTTGATGTAGGTGAAGCAGTAGGAATAATTGCCGCTCAATCGATTGGTGAGCCAGGTACCCAATTAACATTGAGAACTTTTCATGTAGGAGGGATGGCAACCCATATGGTAGAACAAAATAAAGCAGTTGCAAAATTTGCAGGAAAAATTAAATATGATAAACAACTACAGCATTCTGTAAGAAGCGACGGTCAAATAGTTACTTTGAATCCCGGAAAAATAGAGCTTATTGAGGATACCAAAAAAATAGATTACGAAGTTCCGGAAGGTGCGATTCTTCGAGTAGAAGATGGACAAAGAGTAAAGGAGAATGATATACTATTTGAATGGGAACCATATTCTATTTTAATAATTGCTAAAAAAAGTGGAAAAGTGAGATATTGTGATATTGAATTGGGAAAAACTCTTCAAGAAGATATCGATGAAAGGGTAGGGAGAAAAGAAAAAAGAGTTATTGAGGATCGGGAAAGAATGCGACATCCCAGATTAGAAATTTTAGATGAAACTGGAAAAGTTCTGGAAGTTAAGGAATTACCTAATGACGCATATTTAGTAGTTGAAGATGGTCAATTAGTAAGACCCGGAGATGTGCTAGCCCGGTTAGTTAAAGAAGTTGTTAGAGCAAAAGATATTACTGGCGGGTTACCGAAAGTGGCAGAGCTATTTGAGGCCAAGCGGGTGAAAGATCCAGCGGTAATAAGTGATATTGATGGTCGAGTAGAGGTTTCCCCACCTCATATGGGCATGAGAATTGTTAAAGTTGTGGCTGAAGATGGTAAAACTGAAAGAATTTACAAAATTCCGTACGGTAAATATTTATTAGTTAAAACTGGTGATATGGTGAAAGCAGGTGACAAACTATGTGAAGGAGAGGTTGATCCCCACGATGTATTGAGAGTAAAAGGTTGGATGGCAGTCCAAGAGTTTTTAACTAATCGCATTCAAGAAGTTTATCGGTTACAAAATGTAAAAATAAATGATAAACATATTTCCATTATTGTGCGTCAAATGTTAAAAAAGGTAAAGATAGAAGACCCGGGCGATAGCAATTTTATGGAAGGTCAAATTGTGGATGCTCAAAAGGTTGATTTAGAAAATCAGCGTTTAACTGCTGAGCATAAACGACCAGCGAGATATACTAGAATTATTTTAGGAATTACAAGGGCAGCTTTGCTGACCGAAAGTTGGCTTTCAGCTGCATCTTTTCAGGAGACTACCCGGGTACTTTCAGAAGCGGCTATCGAAGGTAGAATTGATTATTTAAAGGGATTAAAAGAAAATGTAATTGTTGGTAGATTAATTCCTGCCGGTACTGGTTTTCGTGAATTTAAAAAAGTAAAAGTAGTAACAAAAGCAGAAGAAATTAAGGAGGTAGGTTAATATGCCAACGATTAATCAATTGGTTAGAAAAGGAAGAAAAAAGATAAAGAAAAAAAGTAAGGCCCCTGCTTTAATGGGGTGTCCTCAAAAACGAGGGGTATGCATTCGCGTTTACACAACTACTCCTAAAAAACCTAATTCAGCATTGAGAAAAGTTTGTAAGGTAAGATTAAGTAACGGACATGAAGTAATTGCTTATATTCCTGGTGAAGGTCATAATCTTCAAGAACATTCTATTGTGTTGATTCGCGGTGGAAGAGTTAAAGATTTACCCGGTGTAAGATATCACGTAATAAGAGGAGTTTATGATTGTGCCGGTGTTGAAGGCAGAAGACAAAGTCGTTCTTTATACGGTGCCAAAAAACCAAAAGAAACAAAAAGGTGAGGTAAAAAATGGCACGAAGAAAAAGAGCAGAAGTAAGAGAAATTTCTCCAGACCCAGTATATAATTCGGTTCTTGTTCAGAAATTTATAAATAACCTAATGTGGGATGGAAAGAAGACAATCGCTCAAAAAATTTTTTATGGTGCTTTAGAACTGATTAAAAAGAAAACTGGAGAGGATGGTTACAGTGTATTTTTAAAAGCAATTAATAACGTGAAACCCGTATTAGAAGTAAGACCGCGAAGAGTAGGAGGTGCTACTTATCAAATTCCTGTGGAAGTTTCTCCCCGAAGAAGGGAATCTTTGGCGATTAAATGGATTATTCGAGCTGCCCGAGAGCGTAGCGAATATAGGATGGTTGAAAGATTGGCTAACGAATTAATCGAAGCTGCTAAGGGAACTGGTCAGGCAATAAAAATTAAAGAAACTACCCATAAAATGGCCGAAGCTAATCGAGCTTTTGCTCATTTTCGTTGGTAAAAATATTAAAACTTTAATTATTAACTTCTACCCTTCCAAAAAAGAAGCAAAAATAAGTTTTTATATTGAATTAATAAAAAATTTTAGCAATTATCGAGTAATTCCGGAAAATGAGTTTTCACTTAGTTTAATAAAAAATTCAAATGCTCTTATTCTTTCTGGCTCTCCCCGAATGCTTTCCCGAGGAGAATATAAAGAAGAATTTTTAGAGATATTAAGAAATATTTCTCTTCCCATTTTAGGAATCTGTTACGGACATCAACTTTTAGCCAAAGCTTTTGGAGCTCAAATTGGTCGGTATCCAGAATTTATTAAAAAAGAGGAAGAAATTTATATTTTGGATAAAAAAGATATATTTTATAATTTGCCGGATAAGATCGTGGTTAAGGAATTTCATCAAGAATATGTAATAAAAAATTCTTTAGAAAATACTAATTTAGAAGTTATCGCCTTTTCTCAAACTTGTGAAGTAGAAGCAATAAGACATAAAAAAAGAAAAATTTTTGGCGTTCAGTTTCATTTAGAACGTTCTGGAGATATCGGATATAAAATAATGAAAAATTTTTACGAAAAAGTTGTTTTTTAATTAAATATTCTTTTTCAAAAATTGATATTAAAATATTGACAAGTTATTAAATTTTGGTTATAATTTTATATGATAAAAAAATTGTTATTAATAATAATAAATTTTTTTCTTATTTTGGTTATTATGGAAAATTATAAAGAATATCAACGATTAAACTTTTTAGATGAAGAATATTTAAAAGAAAAAGATAAAATTAATAAGGAAATTTTTTTATTAAAGGAAATTGCTATTAATTTAGAGAAATTTCGGTTGTTTTTTGAACCTATTTATTTAGAAGAGATTAAGAAATTGGCTAGAAAAAGTGAAATTTTTAAAAATGGCACTTATCCAATGCTTATAAATAATTTAGATTATTTAGCTGTTAAGCCGAAAAAAAATGATTTGACGGTTTTCAGTAATTTTAGGATGTTTTTAACCGAGAAGGAAAAGGAACAAAAAAATAAATTGAATAATTTAGAAATTAATTATAAAAAGTTAAAAGATAAAAGGAAAGAAAAAATATATTGGCAAAATATAATAATTACCTGCGGATTAATTGCTTTTTTTTTGGTGAATATATTTTTCCCTTTTAAAAATAAAAAAGAAAAAATTTTTAACAATTATCTTTCTTTATTAGAATTACTTAAAATTGTGAAAGAAAAAAATGATAAATATTTAGAAAAAATAACTAATTGGGAAAATAAGATCAAAGAATTCAAGAAATCTGGGGAAAATTTGGGTACTTCCCAGGATTTAAAAGATATTGATAATTATCGAAAAAATTTTGCTTATTGTTTACTAAATCTTCAATTAGGTTTATTGCAAAAAGACCACTTACTTATTAATAAATACTTTACAAAGTTTCAACAAATGAAAGAGAAAATTTTAAATTTCCTTATTCAAAATAAGAGCCAATATTTGAATAATTATTTTAAAGAAAGTGAAGAAATGATTAATGGTTTTAAAGAAGATTTAATAAATCTTAAAAAAATAATCGGTGAAATCAAAAATTACGAAATAAAAAAATAATTATGGGAAAAAGTAACTTTTTAATATGCGAAATTGGTGAAGTGGAATTAGCTTTATCTATTTACGGAATAAAAGAAATTTTGTGGGATGTAAAAGTTTATCCTTTGCCTCAGGTATCCGAGTACATCATTGGTATTCTTGCTGATGACAAAAAATTAGCTGTGGTAATTGATTTGGTAAAGTTTTTTGGTATAAGTGAAGAAAATAAAGAAAAAATTTTATTGAAATTTAAAACTGAGGAAATTTTGGTTTTTTTAGCAGTAAAAGATGTTAAAGAAATTATTGAAGTAAAAGAAGAAGAAATTTATCCTTGTCCTCCCATGTTCTCTTCATTAATCCCTAATTATTATATTAGTAGTTTAATAAAAAAAGAAGAAAGATTTATCCCTATTATAGATATTGCCAAAATTCTTGCTCATGAAGAAATAAAACCTTATACAATGATTAGTAAGTAAATTTTTTCTTGACTTTAAAAAGATTTTTAGTATAATTTTATACAAATTTATGAAAACAACGATTATTACAGATAAAAAAATGGTAGAAAGAAAATGGTGGTTGGTAGATGCTAAAGATAAAATCTTAGGTCGATTGGCTTCTAAAATTGCTTTTTTGCTTATGGGCAAACATAAACCTTATTATACTCCTCATATTGATTGCGGAGATTTTGTTATTGTTATTAATGCTTCGCAAATTAAAGTTACTGGGAAAAAAGAAAAAAAGAAGATTTATTACTGGCATACTGGTTATCCAGGGGGATTAAAGTCGATGACTTTTGAAGAAATGATGAAAAAAAATCCTAAAAAAGTTATAGAATTAGCCGTAAAAAGAATGTTGCCAAAAAATCGTTTACTTAAATTTCGCTTAAGAAGGTTAAAAATTTATTTAGATGATAAACATCATCACGAAGCTCAAAAAAAATTAATTGTTGAGGCAAAATTATGAGTCAATTTTATTTTGCTTCGGGCAGTAGAAAAGAAGCCGTAGCCAAAGTTTGGCTTTATCTTAAGGCCAGCAATGATAATTGGAAATTTATTGTGAACAATCAACCTGCAGAAAAATATTTTGGCCGTTTTGACCTAATTCTTTTGGCTCAACAACCGTTGAAAGTTACTAATCTTTTAGGACGCTTTGATGTGAAATGCGAAGTGAAAGGTGGGGGGAAATCAGGTCAGGCAGGTGCTATTTCTTTGGGAATTGCTCGGGCATTAGTTAGCTATCAGCCAGAGTTAAGAAAAATCCTTGCCGATGCTGAATTATTAAAAAGAGATCCTCGAGAAAAAGAAAGATGCAAATATGGATTAGCAAAAAGAAGGAAGAGTTTCCAATGGACCAAACGTTAACTATTAAAGAATTGTTAGAAGCCGGCGTTCATTTTGGTCATCTCTCTAAAAGATGGAATCCTAAAATGGCCTCTTTTATCTTTGGCAAAAAAAATGGGGTCTACATAATAAACGTAGAAAAAACTTTAGAACAGTTACGCATTGCGTGCGAAGCAGTAAGAAGGATAGCCGAGAAAGGGGAGGATATTTTATTTGTCGGAAGAAAACAGCAAGCAAAACCAATAATTGAAGAAGAGGCAACGAGGTGTCAGGCTTTATATGTAACAGAAAGATGGGTTGGTGGACTTTTGACAAATTTTACTGTTATTAGTTCACGAATTACCCGTTACTTAGAATTAGAAAAAACTTTTCAAACAAAAGATTTTAAAAACATGGGTAATAAAGAGATTAGAAAATTAGAAAGAGAATTTGGTAAATTAGAAAAAATTTATAAGGGGCTAAGAGAAATGGAAAGACTTCCAGGAATTATTTATGTGGTTGATGTGCGGATGGAAAGAACCCCTATTTTAGAAGCTAAAAGAGTAGGCATTCCAATTGTGGCTTTAGTTGATACCGATGGCGATCCTACTTTAGTTGATTATCCTATACCAGGAAATGATGACGCAATGCGCTCAATAAAATTGATAACTGCGCAAATTGCAAATGCTGTAATCGAAGGTAGAAAAATTTTTGAACAAGAATCAAAGGAGGAATTATGAAAGAAATTTCTATCGAAAAAATTAAAGAACTGAGACAAAGAACCGGTTCAGGAGTTTTAGATTGTAAGTTAGCTTTAGAAGAAGCTAACGGAGATATCGAGAAGGCCATTGAAATTTTAAGAAAAAAAGGTATTGCTAAAGCCGAGAAAAAAAAGGAACGGCCTACGGCAGAAGGAGTGATCGATGCTTATATTCATCCCGGAGAAAAATTAGGAGTATTGGTTGAAGTCACTTGTGAAACGGATTTTGTAGCTCGAAATCAAGAATTTCGGAGATTCGTTAGAGATATTGCTATGCAAATTGCTGCTACTGACCCTTTGGCAATAAGTCCTGAGGATTTACCTCCTCATATTATTGAAAGAGAAAGGAAAATTTATGAGGAACAACTAAAAGATAGTGGCAAGCCTAAAGAAGTAATTGAAAAAATAATTCAAGGTAAATTACAAAAATTTTATGAGGAGGTTTGTCTTTTAAATCAAGCGTTTATAAAAAATCCTGAGAAGACCGTGGAAGTTTACTTAAAAGAACAAATTGCTAAATTTGGCGAAAATATAAGAATAAAACGTTTTGCTCGATTTAAAATTGGTGAATAAAATTCCTAAATATCAAAAAGTTCTTCTTAAGTTAACCGGCGAAATTTGGGAAAGAAGAAAACTTTTGGAAGAAATAAGCGAAGAAATAATTGAAATTGTTAAAGACTTTTCAATAAAAATGGTAATCGTTACGGGAGGTGGTAATTTTATTCGAGGAGTAGTAGATGATATGGGGAATCGGTTATTGGCTGACCGAATAGGAATGTTAGGCACAGTTATTAATGCGTTAATAATTGAGAATTATTTAAAAAAAAGTCTCCCTTGCACAGTTTTTTCGTCTTTTTTTTGTATGCCTCTTGTGGAATATTATAATGTAGAAAAAGCTAAAGAGACTTTGGAAGAAAAGAAATTGATAATTATTGCTGGAGGTACAGGAAATCCTTATTTTTCTACTGATACTGCTTGTGCTTTGCGAGCGCGAGAATTAGGTGCGGAGATAATATTAAAAGGAACAAAAGTAGAGGGAATTTATTCTGACGATCCCTTTAAAAATAAAAAAGCAAAATTTTACAAAAAAATTACTTATGAAGAAGCAATTAAAAAAGAATTAAAAATAATGGATGGAACAGCTTTTTTTCTTTTAAAAGAAGCCAAAATTCCTTTAGTCGTTTATAATGCAATGAAAAAAGGTAATCTAAAAAAAATCTTATTAGGCGAAAGTATTGGAAGTTTAGTATGTTAGAGGAAATCTATAAAATCGCAAGAAATAAAATGCAAAAGACTTATGAATTGCTTAGTCAAGAATTAGCAAAAATTAGAACTGGTCGCGCCAATCCAGCGATTTTAGATGGAATTAAGGTTGATTATTACGGCAATCTAACTCCTTTAAAACAATTGGCTAATATTTATGTACCTGAACCAAGAATGTTAGTTATCCAGGTGTGGGATAAGAATGCGGTAGCAGAAATCGAAAAAGCTATCTATAAAGCTGAATTAGGACTTACACCTAAAATAGATGGTTCTTTAATTAAAATTCCTATTCCACCCTTAACTGAGGAAAGACGTAAAGAACTTATTAAATTATGTGCCAAACTAGCCGAAGATGCTAAAATTGCTATTAGAAATATTAGGAGAGATGCTAATGATGAAATAAAAAAATTGGAAAAGGAAAAAAAAATTTCCGAAGATGATGGTCGAATAGGAATCAAAAAAATTCAAGAGATTACTGATGAATTCACCGAAAAAATAGAAGAACTTCTAAAAAAGAAAGAAAAAGAAATCTTAGAAGAGTAGTGCAAAAGATTCCTACCCACATTGCTATTATCATGGATGGCAACGGGCGTTGGGCGAAAGAAAGAAATCTTCCTCGGTATTTTGGTCATAAAGCCGGTGTGGAGGCGGTTAGGGAGGTGGTACGTGGTTGTGCCCGATTAGGAATAAAATATTTAACCCTTTTTGTCTTTTCTACCGAAAATTGGGAAAGACCCAAAAGTGAAGTGAATGCTTTGATGCAATTATTGAAAAAATTGTTAAAAAGTGAAGCTAAAGAATTATACGAAAATAATGTTCGTGTAAAGGCAATTGGCCAAATTGAAAAGTTGCCTAAAGAAGTTAAGGAGAATTTAGAAGAATTAATTAACTTAACTAAAGATAATAATGGTTTAACTTTGGTTTTAGCCTTGAGTTATGGTGGTCGTCAAGAAATTGTAGAGGCTGTAAAGAAAATTTTGAAAATAAAAATGGAGCCAGAAAAACTTGATGAAAAGGAATTTAGAAAATTTCTCTACGACCCCGAAATTCCCGATCCCGATTTACTAATAAGAACCGGTGGAGAATTACGAATATCTAACTTTTTACTTTTTCAATCAGCTTATACCGAATTTTATTTTACTCCTACTCTTTGGCCTGATTTTCGGGAAAAAGAATTAATTTTGGCGATTGAAGATTACCAAAAAAGAAAAAGAAAATTCGGAAGAGTTTTAGAATTTGAGTGATTTTTTAAAAAGATCAATTATTGCTCTTCTTTTTGGGGGGCTTTTAATAATTTCTTCTTTTAATAATTTTTTTCTTTTCCTTTATTTACAGATTTTTTTATTTATTGCTGGCTACGAACTTTTAAAAATTTATCGATTGAAATTTTATAATTTTAGTTGGATTTTTTATTTTTATCCCTTTTTAAATATTCTTCTTTTAACTGTTTTTTATCTTCAAAAAAATATTAATTTAATATTATTTTATTATTTTGTTATTTTAACAATAATAACTTTATTAAGAAGACCAATTTCTATTGAAAATTTAATTTTTGGTCTTTTTTTCTTTATCTATTTGGGTATCTTACCCGCTCACATTTTTTTATTAAAAAATTTTATATTAAAAAAAAATTTTTCTCATTGGTTATTTTTATTTCCTTTTTTCTTCACTTGGTTTAACGATACAATTGCTTACATTTTTGGTAGTTTGTTTGGTAAACATAAAATTGCTAAGGATATAAGTCCTAATAAGAGTTGGGAAGGGCTGTTATTTAGTATCGTTTTTTCTATTTTTTTTGCTTTTTTCTATTTGAAGAAATTTTTTCCTCTTAAAAATCTTTTGCTTTTAGGAGTCTCATTAAGTCTTTTGGCATTTCTTGGTGATTTATTAGAATCTTTAATGAAAAGGGAAGTGAAAATTAAAGATAGTTCAAATTTATTACTTGCTCACGGTGGTTTTTTAGACCGGATTGATAGTTTACTTTTTACTATTCCAGGTTTTTATTATTTTTTGATTAATCAATGAAAAAGAAAATTGGTTTTCGAGTTTCTCGTTATCAACTAGTAAAATCATTATCACGGCAGAAAAGGATTGTAAAGCCAACAAAAATTTTTAAGAATAAAAAGGCATACAAAAGAAGTAAAGAAAAAGAAAAATTTAGAAAAATAATAAAAGAAAATCTTGAAGATAAATAATATTTAATTAAAATAAAAAAATGAAAAGGGAAGAAGCCTTAACATTGATCAATCAGCATGTAAAAAATGAAAATCTTAAGAAACACTTATTAGCCGTGGAAGCTTGTATGAAGGCCTTAGCAAAATATTTTAACGAAGACGAAGAAAAATGGGGACTCTGCGGTTTGCTTCACGATTTAGATTACGAAGAAACCAATAGACAGCCGGAAAAACATGGTATTTTAACAGTTGAGATTTTAAAAAAAGAGAACTTTGCCGATCAAGAAGTCTTAAACGGAATTTTGGCTCATTGTGAGAAAAAGATACCCGAAAATAAATTAGAAAAATCGATTTATGCAATTGACCCTTTAACCGGTCTTATCATCGCTGCTTGTTTGATGCATCCAGAAAAAAAATTGAAAAGCTTAGATGTAGGATTTATATTACGCCGTTTTAAAGAGAAAAAATTTGCTGCCGGAGCTAATCGCGAACAAATCAAAAAATGTGAAGAGCTTGGCTTGAGTTTAGAAAATTTTATTGAAATCTGTTTAAAAGCAATGCAGGATATTGATAAGGAATTGGGTTTATGAGTATAAAAAGTTTTCAAGAAATTTTTTTAACTTTACAAATTTTTTGGGAAAATCAAGGTTGCCTCATTTTTACTCCTTATAATTCTGAAGTTGGTGCAGGAACTTTTAATCCAGCTACTTTTTTTAAAGTTTTGGATGAAAAACCTTGGCGAGTTTGTTATGTTGAACCATCAAAGAGACCTCGAGATGGTCGTTACGGCAAAAACCCTTTGAGAGTTCAACAATATTGGCAGTTGCAAGTAGTTTTAAAGCCAGCACCCAAAAATATTCAAGAAATTTATTTAAAAAGTTTGACAGCTATTGGTATCGATTTAAAAAATAATGATATTAAATTTATTGAAGATGATTGGGAATCGCCAACCTTAGGAGCTTGGGGAATAGGCTGGCAGGTAGAACTTAATGGAATTGAGATAACTCAATTTACTTATTTTCAGCAAATGGGTGGTTTAGATTTGAAAATTATTCCGGTAGAAATTACCTATGGTTTAGAACGGATTGCTATGTTTTTACAGAAAGTTTTTTCAATTTTTGATATTCAATGGGATGGGAAGGATACCTGGGGCGATATTTATTTCCAAAATGAAAAAGAATTTTCGCATTTTAATTTTGAAGAAATTATTCCGGAAGAATATGTAAGATTATTTAATCTTTACGAAAAAGAAGCCCAAAGGCTATTAGCGAAAGGTTTGGTTTATCCCGGTTATGACTTTGTGATTAAATGTTCTCATATTTTTAATCTTTTAGAAGCTCGAGGTGTTATTAGTGTTTCCGAAAGGATAAATTACATAAAAAGAATAAGAGATTTAGCCCGATTAGCAGCAATAAAATATTTAGAGAAGAAGCAATCCCTTCCCTCCTCTTAGCTCAGTCTTTTTGCTAACTGTTTAAAAATTAAGAAGTTATTGTAATTTTTTATTGTTGACATTTTTATTGTTTATAAATAAAATACTCAATATTATTGAGGACTGGGTAATGATACCTGATTTTTTAAAGACAGGTATTAAAGAAATTGATGACAATTGGGGTGGTTTTCGTGTAGGCTACCCTTACCTTTTAATTTCGGAAAAAGAAACAATAAATAACGAAATTCTTCTAAAATATACTCATAAAAATTTAATAGCTGGTCAAGCAGTTCTTTATTTTACTTCTTTAGATACTGAAAATTTTTTAAATTATATTCAAAAAATAATACCAAATACCAATGAATATATTAAAAAAAATCTTTTAGCGCTTCATTTTATTAACCCGAAATTTCTTAGGATCAAGGATGATAAAAAAATTCTTACTGCTTTATCTGTTTTAAAAAAAATTTTAGTTAAAGAATCAGCTAAATTATTAATAATTGAAAACTTTGATTATTTTCTTAATTTACAAAATTTAGAAAAACTTTATAAAGAGATATTTGAAGTTTTCCAAATACTGAAAGAATGTTCCTGTATAGGGTTTTTTTCTTTAATAAAAAAATTTGTTGAAGAAAATAATGAAATTTTTTCTTATTTAAAAGAAATTGCCGCGGGTGTTATTTTTTATGAAAATAATAACTACCATTTATTTTCGCGTTTTTCTCACGGAATAAAGCAAGTAGAAAAAGAAGTGATTTCTATTTCCGAATTTCCTCAAGATTTAGCTGACCAGGATGAGTATACCGGTCTTTATAATTATCAAGGATTTTGCCGAATTTTAGCTAATTTAATTACCCAAAAAATTAATTTCTTCCTTTTTGGTTTTTCGATTAGTTTTGAGTTTAATGAACATTTAAAGAGAATTTTTCTTCATCGGATAACTAAGGTCTTGAAAGAAAACGGAATAAAAGTTCCTGGGATGCGATATCAGGATAAAATTTATCTATTATTTTTAGATAATAAAGAAAAGCTGGAAGAATGTAAAAAAATCATTAACCAAGAAGAAATTGCCGGAGGAATAAAAATTACTAACTTTATTTACCATTATCCAGAAGATTTTCAAACATTAGAAGAACTTATTAAAATTTTATGAATTTCTTTTTAATTATCTTTGTTCTTTTTACTAATAACCAATTGGAGAAAGCTAAAGAATTGTACCAAAAAGGAATATATTTAGAAGCAATTTATTATTTAAATAACTATTTAGAAAAAAATCCCCATGATAAAGAAGCGCAGACGCTGAAGAAAAAGATTTTTTTAGAATTAAATCTTACTGATTCTTTATCACAAAATAATAATCCTTCATTTATTTCTCGTAAAAGAAAAAAGGGAGATCAACTAATAAAAAAGCCGGGGATAACTTATTTAGATACTTTATTAAAAGCGAAGAAAGCAAAGGAAGAAGGTGATTATTTTAAAAGTCTTATTTTTTATGAAGCCTTTTTAAAAAAAGATACCACTGATAAAAAAATATTTTACGAAGTGGCTCAAGTCGCCAGTTGGTTAGGTTTTTTAAATAAAGCTGTTTTTTATTACGAAAAATATTTGCGTTATTTTCCGGAAGATAAAAAAGCCCTTTACGAATTAGGTTTAACTTATAGTTGGAATGGAAATTATGAAAAGGCATTAGCAATTTTAGACAGTTTAGAAAAAGAAACGAGCGATGTAAAAATTAGTTTAACAAAAGCAAAGATTTATGAATGGCAAGGGAATTATCTTAATGCTTATAAAATTTATCAACAATTAAAAAATCTTTATCCTGAAAGTGAAGATATTGCTCAAGAAATGGAACGTTTAAAAAAGATAATTAATAAGACTGAAGAGAAAAAAGATAAATTTTTGAAGTATGCTTTCTTACCATTATTTGCTTATCAACAGACAAACGAAGGTTGGCAGCGATTTTTGTTAAAATCTTCTTGTCAATTTGTGGAGAATAAATTAACAAGTAGCCTTTTTTATGAATGGCAACAATGCCGAGAAAAAGAAAGTTTAAGAATAATAAATAAAATTGGTTTAAATAATAAAATTAATCTTTCTGAAGAAGTGAGCCTTAATTTGAATATTCATTATTTAGCCATAAAGAAAAGCGCAGATATAATTCTTTATGGCTGTGGTGTGGATTATGAAAATCAAAAATTAGCGATAAATTTAGCCTATAACAAAAAACCAATTTGGGAAGAAGTCTATAAAATAAATACTTGTTACAATTTACTAACAAGTGACGAACTTTTTGGTTTTTGGGCTTATCGGCCTTTTGATTTTTTAGGTTTTGAAGGAGGTTATCGTTATGCTTTTTATCGGGATGAAAACGAATTAAATAATGGTAATTTTCGTTTCTTTTTTTTATTTATGAATAACTTAAAATGTGGTTACGAGTACCATTTTTTAGGCTATCATTTGCAAAAGGAAGAATATTGGTCACCGAAATTTTATGAAGTTCATTCACTTTTTCTCAATATTTTTAACGAAAATTGGGAAGCTTTTTTTAAATTGGGGAAACCAATGGACCATCGGTTTTTAGAAAAGAATATTGCGGCAGCTTTTAAAATAAAATTGGTAAAGACTTTAGAGTTTTTAATAAGTGGTCGCTACAGCGAAACTTATTATTATAAAATTGGCGAAATTAGTTTTAATTTTAGCTATCTCTGGTGAGATGCGAGAGAAAAAATTTTTTATTACTTTAATTCTTTTAGTAATCATTATCATTAGTTGTTTTTATCTTTTAAGGTTTATAAAAGAAAAGATTAATTTAAGTTATTCTCATATTTTTATGTTAAGTTTAAGCGTTATGCTTTTGACCTTTTTTATACTTTTGCTTTTCCGCTATCTTTTAATTCTTGTTTTTTCCTTACTTTTTCATTTTCGTTATCAAAAAGAATTTTCAAAAGATAATCTAAAAATGGTATCAATTTTAATACCGGTTTATAACGAAGAAAAATTGTTGGCCACAGTGATTACTTCTTTGTTAAATTTGGATTATCCAAAAGAAAAATATGAAATTATCATTGTTGATGATGGTTCGCAAGATAGTTCTTCTCAGATAGTTTATCAATTTTTAGAAAAAGAGAAAACAGTGAAGATAAAATTTTTCCGTCAGGAAAATCAAGGGAAGGCTAAAGCACTGAATCGAGCTTTTGCCGAAAGCAAAGGGGAAATTATTGTTTGTATTGATTCCGACTGCGTATTGACCAAGGATTCTTTACTTTTTGGAGTGCGCCATTTTCAAGATAAAAAAGTGGGAGCAGTTGCTGGTAATGTGAAAATTTGGAATCAAGACAAAATTTTTACAAAACTGCAGGCGTTAGAGTATTTGGAAGGGCTAAATTTTACTCGACAGGCTTTAAGTTTTCTTAATAAAGTGAATATCGTTCCGGGAGCAATTGGTTTTTTTAGAAGAGAAGTTTTAGAGGAGGTTGGTTTATATAATGGCAATATTTATGCCGAAGATTGCGATTTGACATTAAGAATATTAAGAGCAGGTTATAAAGTGATTTACGAACCTAAAGCGGTGGTGTATACGGAGGCACCGGAAAATATTTATTGTCTTTTAAAACAAAGATATCGCTGGACAAGGGGAATTTTGCAAGCGGTGAAGAAAAACCATGATTTATTTTATCAACATTCTTCCTCTTTTTCTTTAATTTTAAGTTATTGGTTATTAATTTACGAAGCCTTTTTCTGGCCAGCAATGAATTTGATCGCCCATTTGTTTTTTACTTTCTTGGCGCTTCTTTATGGTTTTATTCCTTTTCTTTTTATCTGGTGGTTTTCTTTAACCCTTCTTGATTTCAGTTCTGCTTGTTTTGCCTATACCAGTGATAAAAAAAGTGAAAACCATGCTTATCAAAACAAAAAAATTACCTTTTTTTATTTGCCATTTCTTGTTTTAATTTATCGGCTTTACTATCTTTTATTAATTGATACGATTAAAGTCTTTGCTTTTTTAGAAGAAATTTTAAATTTAGGAATGAGTTGGCAAAGAATAAAAATTACTGGTAAGTTAAATGGCTATTTGATAAAAGAAAAAGCATGAACGAAGTGGTCACTGTGCTTTCGGCAATTGTTTTGGGGGTTACCCTTATTACTTTAATTTTTTCGTTGATTATTTATATTCTTTTTCGATTAAGAGCAAATAAAAAAGAGGTTGTTAACAAAGAAATAAAAGAGGAGGAGGAAGAAATTTTTATTCGTTATCAACCAAAAGAAGATGAAAAAGATTAATTTTTGGATTCTCTTTTTACTTAGTTTTATCTTCCTTTTATTCTTACTTACTGCCTTTTATTTAACAAAATTGGTAATTGGTAAAGTTGACTATTTTCACCAATCAAATAAAGAAATAATAGCTTTTTCTTCTTTTGATACTTTATATTTTTCTTTCAAAAACGAAGAACCCTTGCCTTTGACAGTTCATATAATTGTTAATAATGATTTCATTTTTGATAATGAGATAGCAATCTTAAAAGGAATATTAGAAAAAATTCCCGAAATAGATTACGAAATTGTTGAAACAAAGAAAATAGAGAATTTAAAGCCAGGGGTAATTATTTTGTTGGAAAAAACTAAATATGATAACGAAATTGCTAAAGTTATTAAGGAAAAAGTTTATGAAGGGCAAGGAATTTTATTAATAAAGAATCCGCAAACCAAAGGAAATATTTCCCTTTTGAGTCATATTGCTGGCGTTATTCCGGTAGAGCAAGAGGATACCGGTTATCAAGAGATTTATTTAAAAGGGGAAACACCAGTTACTTACAATATGAGAGTTGGCGATTTTTTAGGTATTATTGGCGAAAGAAGTTATTTTTTAAAACCGGTAGAAAAAAGAGTAAACGTTTGTGGTTATTATAAATTGGGTAAGGAAGCGATTGTTTATGGATATTACAATAAAGGCAGATACGTTGCCTTTGGTTTTTCCTTTACTAGTCTGACCGGCGATTCGTTCACTCAAAATAACATTAAGAAACTTTTAGCCAACGCTTTCTATTGGCTAACCAAAAGACCAATTGTTCAACTGAAATATTGGCCTAAGGATAAAGAATATGCTTTTATTTTTAGCTGCGATGTGGA
>CAZDHW010000004.1:71285-83234 GCA_964505415.1 uncultured bacterium
TTTTGAAAAAAATTAATGTGATAATTTTTTGTTGTTTTCTTTAATACCAAGGATTTTTTTAATAGGGCCGTAGGAAGTTCTCACAAAATAAGGAAATTTTTGATATTTTTCATACCATTTTTTAAGCCATTCTTTTGTTTCTTTATCACTTAAATTACCACTGCCAATAGTTAAATTTTCAATTTGGTATTTTGGGTCATTTTTAATTTTGTGAAAAAAGGCTTCTTTAAAATATTTAGCGATTAGGGAAGCAATTTTTACTTCTAAAAATTTCTCATCAGCATCTTTTTTAATAACAATTTCTGCCCCGGCTTTTGCTAGGTTAGCTAGGAAATTTTTAAAATCTTTGCCAACACCGTAATCATCAATTACTATTCGTACATTTTTCACCTCTTTTTCTTTTAGCAATCTTTTTAAAATCTGTAAATAGCCAATATCCATTAAATAATTTATTTTGTATTTATCAATTAATTGGGGAGCAATTTTTTTACCAATAAAAGTTAATCCGGCTTTCTTAAAATCCAAGATTTTTTGATAAATTTTTTCCCAATAAGAAAAATCGTGAGATTTTTTTGTATCAATAAGAGCAACAATTTCTTCTAAAGAATGGAAAAGTTCTTTCGGTAAAAAAAGACCAATAAGAAAAAGGGGGCCAATCGCTTCCCCTTTATTGGTTTCGTCAAAACCAATTGCAAAATCTTTTTTTAACGGAACGAAAATTGAACCAGCAATTTTATCAATTTCTTGGAAAACTAAAAGGATATCTGGATCTTCTTTTGGGGGTGTGGCGTATAAAGTTTTTGTTCGGTAATAAGTAAAAGTTACGTTTTTTAATTTTATCCGCCAAATTTCGTAAGGCGAATTAACTTTTTCTTCCTTTCCTCCTTTAACTAACAGAAGATTTTTGATCTTTTCCGCTTTAGTTTGGGTAGCTATCCACTTTCGTCCCAATTTTTCAGTAATAATCATAAATTCTCTTTTCACCTTCTAATTTCTTAATTTCAGTAATATCCTGAGTTACTTCAATACAGCCTAAATATTCACCATTTTTGTCACGGACAGCGAAATAACGGATATGAACAAATCTTCCTTTATGGGAAATCCAAAATTCCGCAACATCTCGTTTTTTGCTTTTAAAATCATTAAGAATTCTTTCCACAATGTGAATACTTTTAGGGGGATGACATTGTTGTACTTTTCTTCCCAATACCGCTTTGGTTCGCAAAAATATCCGTTCTTTTGACTGGTTAAAATATCTTACCGTATCATCCTTGTCAACAAAGGTGATATCAAAAGGCAAAGTGTTTAAAAGAGCTTCCAACTCATTGAGATAAAAACTTCCAGTTTCTAAATTAATAGGAAAAGATTTCGCTTCTTTTTCTTTTATTATTATTTCTTCTTTTATTTCTTTTCTTACCGCTTCAGGCGGTGTAAAACAACAATAGCCAACTTCATCAAACCCCTTTTTAATTTCTGACCATTCTTCTTTTTTAATCACATTTAAAGCAGTTGGGAAAAGAATATTATTTTCTTTATAAAAATGGGCGTTTAAAAATTCCAAAAGCTCCTTTGCTTTTTCGGTAAGTTCTTCCCAATTTTCTTTCTCAAAAGCTTGATAGATATTTTTCTTTACTTTTCTTATCATATCGTGTTCCATCCACATAATTGCCGGTGGTTGGGTGACACCGTGTTTTTCTAAATAGGGAAATAACACATTTTCCTCTCGTAGATAATGGGACTCCGATTCTTTAAAATGGTGAATTATTTCTTCTAATCTTTCTTTACTTCTTTTTAAGATTTCTTGATAAAATTCATTAGCCAATTTTAAAAGCAATCGGTGTTCACTCATCAGAATGTAAATTGGATGCCCGGCTTCACTTAAAATCGGTGTTTCTTCAATCTCTTCTTCAAAAATGGCTAAATGGAGAGCGCAAAATTTTTGAATCTCTTCTTTTTTCATTCCTTCTTTAATCAATTCTTCTTCAATCTGAGCAATTATTAAAGGGTTTAAGCCTTTTAATTTATCTTTAAATTCTTCTTTTAATTTCTTTACATCTTCGCCTTGGTGGATTCTTTTAATTATATTTTTAATTAACTCTTTCTTTTCTTTCTCTTTGCCAAATAATTCGCTCATTTATCCTCCTTTTTAATTTTACATAATTGCTCAATTTTTTGAATTAATTCATCCCTAATTTTTCGGTAAAAACTTATTTCCTTTCCTTTAGGATTAGGTATTGCCCAATGTAAACGATTTTTAGCTTTTCCCAAAAAGAGAGGACAAGTCTCTTTGGCATCTTCTCCGCACAAAGTAATTACATAATCAAATTTTTCTTTTAAAAATTCTTTTACCAGTTTACTTTTCTGCTGAGAGATATCAATGCCAATTTCTTTCATTACCAAAATTGCCTTTTCGTCCAGGGGAGTAATTTTACTGCCGGCACTTTTTGCTGAGCAACAATGGGAATACAAGTGATTTACAATTCCTTCAGCTATTTGACTGCGGCAAGAATTTTCTTCACATAGAAAAAGAATTTTCATCTTTTCAAAAAGTATAATTGATTTTAAAAAAATGTCAATTATAATTAATTACCATGAAAAAAAATTTCGTCGTTGCTATTGATGGTTATGCCGGCTCCGGAAAAAGCACAATAGCTAAGGAGGTTGCCCAAAGATTAAATTTTTTCTATCTGGATACTGGAGCGATGTACCGAGCAATAACCTATAAAATTATTAAAGAAAAAATTGATTATAAAAATGAAGAAGAATTAAAAAAAATTCTTAAAAACATAAAAATAGATTTTTTAGAAAAAGCTGGAAAAATAAGAATCTATCTTAATGGTGAAGATGTTACCGAAAAAATAAGGGAACCTAAAGTAGAAAAATTGGTTTCCCCAGTTTCGGCAATAAAGATCGTTAGAGAAAAAATGGTAGAATTACAAAGGGAATTTGCTCAAAAAAGCGATTTGATTGCTGAGGGTAGAGATATTACCAGTGTGGTTTTCCCCGATGCCAATTTGAAGATTTTTGTCGATTGCGATTTAAAAGAAAGGGCGAAAAGAAGATTTAAAGAATTAAAGGAAAAGGGTTTTAAAATAAGTTTTAAAAAAGTTTTAAAAAATATTATTCTTCGGGATAGGCTTGATCAAGAAAGGGAATATAGTCCTCTGCGAAAAACTGCTGATAGTATTTATTTAAACACTACCGCTTTAACTATTGAAGAGGAGGTTGAATTAGTAAAATCCTTAATTGAATTTTTTAAAAGCAAAATTAAAAAATGAAGTGGTATTGGCGATTGGGTTTTATTTTAACCTTACCTTTAGCTTTTCTCTTTATCAAAGTTAAGAATCGGCATTATTTAAAAAATGGCAAAGCAATCATTGTCTGTAATCATACTTCCAATTTTGACCCCATTTTGATAAGTTTAGCCACTTTAAAAGAATTATATTTTTTAGCCAAACGAGAGTTATTTGGAGTTAATAAATTTTTTACTTGGTTGATAAAAACTTTTAACGCCATTCCTTTAAATCGGGAAGGAATTGATTTAACTACTTTGAAAGAAGTTGCCAAGATTTTTAATGAAAATCAAAAACTGGTTATTTTTCCGGAAGGAACTCGTTCTAAAAACGGTAAGTTAGGTAGTTTTAAAGATGGAGCAAGTTTTTTGGCTTTAAGATTTCAAGTGCCGATAATCCCCTGTGTAATAAAGGGAGTGCGTGAATCCTTCATTCCTCTAATTGTTGATCAGGATCTGAGAAATTACGGTAGTGGTAAAAGAAGATTACCGAAAATTGAGATTACCTTTTTAAAGCCCATAAGAATCAAAAATTTTGATAAGTGGGATAAAAAACTGATAAAATATTTAACAAAAAAAATTGAAGAAAGATTTAAAAAAAATGGCTAAAATTTATTTGATAAAACCTTACGGCTTTTGTAGCGGTTTAAAAAAGGCGCTTTCCTTAATAAAGGATTGCGAAAAAAAGTATCAGTATATTTATTGCTTAGGTGAATTACTTCATAATCCTTTGGTAATAAAAGATTTGCAAAAGAAAGGGATAAAGATAATTAAAGAGAAGGATATTAATTTTTTAAATAATTTAAGCAAAGAAGAAAAGGAAGCGACCGCAGTCATTATTCGCACTCACGGAATTAGTGAGTTAATATTGAAAAAATTAGAAAACTTTGGTATAAATATAATTAATACTACATGTGGTTATGTAAAGCGAGTTTGTTTAATAGCCAAAAATTTGAAAAAGGAGGGTTATTGGGTTGTGATTGTAGGTGATAGCGGCCATCCGGAAGTTAAGACGATAAAAAGTTTTTTAGAAAATCGGGCTTTAATCTTTAAGAAAAATTTAAATTTAAAAAATTATTCAAAAATTGGTGTTGTTGCTCAAACAACTTTAGCGGAAGATAGTTATCAACAAGCATTAGAATATATAATTCACCAAGGGCTGCCGAAAGAGTTGAGGATTTTTGATACCATTTGTCCAGAAGTTAAAAAAAGACAAAGGGAGGTGAAAAAACTGGCAAAAGAAGTTGATTTGATGGTGATTGTCGGCGGTAAAAATAGTGCCAATACCAAAAGATTAGTAGCAATTGCGGAGAAAGAGGGCTGTAAGACTGTTTGGATTTCAACTTGGGAAGAATTGAAAAAATATAAAATTCCTTTTAAAAAGTTTGGTAAGATTGGTATTGCTTCGGGAACTTCTACTCCCGAAGAATTTGTTAATTTAGTAATAAAAAATCTAAAAAAGGAGGTAACTGAAAAATGAAGTTTGAAGACCTATTATCTCAATATACTGTGCCTTTAAAGGAAAAAGAGATTGTTAAAGGGAGAATCATAAAAATTTTAAAAAATAGTGTGCTCGTTGATTTAGGACTAAAATCCGAAGGCGAAGTACCTATTGAGGAGTTTTCCGATCCCGAGGAGCTAAAAGAAGGAAAGGAAATCTATGTCTATTTAGAAAAACTGGAAGACAAGGAAGGTAAGCCAGTGATTTCTAAAAAACAGGCTGATTTTCTTTTGCGCTGGGATAAGATAAAAGAAAAATACGAAAAAGGTGAGCCGGTAGAGATGAAGGTGCGGAAAAAAGTTAAAGGCGGTTTAATGGTTGAAGTCTTAGGGTTGCCAGCATTTCTTCCTGGTTCCCAGATAGACATTAAGCCGGTTCCTAATCATGATGCCTTGATCGGTCAGGTTTTAAAAGGAAAGATTATTCAGGTTAACTATCCGAAACAGAATATTGTTGTTTCTCGCCGTGAACTTTTAGAAGAAGAATTGCAGAAAAAACGGGAAGCCTTGTTGAAAAAAATAAAAGTCGGTGATGTGGTTACTGCTCGAGTAAAGGCACTGACGGAATTTGGTGCCTTTGTGGAGATTGATGGTGTTGACGCCCTTTTACATGTTTCCGATATTTCGTGGAATAAAGTAGTTCACCCGAGTGAGGTTTTATCGGTTGACCAAGAGATAAAAGTAAAGGTATTAGCGATTGACGAGAAGTCCTATCGGATTACTGTTGGTATGAAACAACTTCAACCCCATCCTTGGGATATTGTTGAAGAAAAATATCCGGTTGGCTCGCGAGTAAAAGGGCGAGTAACTTCTTTAGCCGAATACGGTGCTTTTGTCGAATTGGAAAAAGGGGTTGAAGGTTTAATCCATGTTTCCGAGATGTCTTGGACAAAAACAATTCATCACCCTTCGCAGATTTTAAAAGTTGGACAAGAGGTGGAAGCGGTAGTTTTACATGTGGATAAAGAAAATCGGAGAATTTCTTTGGGTTTGAAACAGACAATGCCCGACCCTTGGTCGTTGGTAGACGAAAAATTTAAGATTGGTGATAAAGTAACTGGTAAAATCCGGGCTTTTAAAGAATTTGGTGCTTTTGTAGAGTTAGACGATGGAATTGAAGGTTTAATTCCCACGGCGGAAATTTCTTGGACAAAAAAGATAAAACATCCCAAGGAAGTATTTAAGAAGGGTCAAAAGGTAGAAGCGATAATTATGGAGATTGATAAAATTAACCGCCGAATTACTTTGAGCGTTCGCCGCTTGAAAGAAGACCCGTTAGAAATTTTTGTTAAGGAATATAAACTGGGTGATAATTTAAAAGTCCGCATTCTTGATATCCCTAAAGCTGGTTTAGTGGTTGGTTTACCTTACGGGTTAGAAGGTTTTATTCCTAACAGTATGATTGCTCGCGATGAGAACCGGAAAAAAATAGAACATAAAATTGGCGAAGAGATTGAGGCGAAGCTTATGGAGATTGATAAAGAGAAAAGGCGCATTGTTTTAAGTGAAAGAGCCGTAAAAGAAGAACTACTAAAAGCGACAGTGAAAGAAGAATTCGAATCAACAATTACTGATAATTTGCCCAAGAGCAAAGAAAGAAAAAGAAAATATACTATTGGCGAAAAGATTAAACGGTCGAAAAAAGATAAAAGTGAATAAACTTTATATCAAAACCTTAGGTTGCAAAGTTAATTACGCGGAAAGTGAAAAGCTGGCTAATTTTTTTAAAAAAGAAGGTTACGAAATTGTGAAAAATGAAAAGGAAGCCAATACGATTTTACTTAATACCTGTGTCGTTACTAAAGAAGCAGAAAAAAATTCTTACAAATGGTTAAATTTTTATAAAAAAAGAAATTACCAAATTATTCTCACCGGTTGTCTCACTCCTTTTTTAAATAATCAAAAGATTTCTCCTGATGGTCAAATAAAGATTATTCCTTTAAAAGAAAAACAAAGGCTTATTGAAAAAGAAGAAATCCTGCCAATTCGGCGGCGGGTCTTTTTAAAAATTGTTGACGGTTGTGAGCAGTTGTGTAATTACTGTCTGGTGAGTCGTATTCGGGGAAAAATAAAAAGCCTTTGTGAAGATTGGGTAATTAAAGAATGTCAGCGGTTAAGCAATTTAGGAATTGAAGAGATTGTTCTCTGCGGAATAAATTTGGGAGCTTATGGTAAAGATATTGGGACTTCTTTAAAAAATCTTCTTCGCCGGTTGGCAAAAGAAGTAAAAAACCTTCGTTTTCGTCTTTCTTCTTTGGAGGTAAATACTATTGATGAAGAACTTTTGACAACCCTTATCCAATTGACAAAAGAAGGAATTATTTGTCCCCATTTCCATTTACCTTTACAATCAGCTGCCAATCGGATTTTAATAAAAATGGGTAGAAGCTACACGGTGGAAGAATATGAGCAAGTATTAACCAGATTGGTAGAAAATCTTCCGGATGTCAATATTGGCTGTGATGTGATGGTTGGTTATATTGGTGAGGCGGAAGCGGATTTTTTGGCTACTTATCGTTTTTTAGAAAGAATGCCCTTTGCTTATTTTCATGTTTTCCCTTTTTCTAAAAGACCTTTCACGCCCGCTTTTAAAGAAGAAGAGACGGTTTCTTTAAAAAAGAAAAAAGAAAGGCTCAAAATTCTTTTAAACTTAAGAGCAAAAAAGATAGAAGAATATTGCCAAAAATTTTTTAATAAAGTTCGTTTGGGTATATTGATTGAAGATGATATTTATTTAACCGATAACTATCTGAATGTGAAGGTCTTTTCTAATAATAAAACCAAAATCCCAATAAAAATCCTTGATTTTTATAAAAAAGATAAAAACTTTCCTATTTTATTAGGCGAAGAATTTAAAGGAGGTTAGGATGTTTTGCTTTTTAATATTTTTAAATTTCCTTCTTTTTAAAGAAGTTAAGATTGCCTATGTGGATATGGATAAAATTCTTAAAGAATATCAAGGGGCTAACGAAGTTTTACGACAACTGCAGAAAGATATTGACGAATGGGAAAAGGAAGCTGATTCTTTAAAAAATCTTATTAACAAATCAAAGGAAGAATTGGAGATAAAAAAATTAATGTTGACCGAAGAAGGCTTAAAAATTGAGCTGGAAAAGATTAGTAATTTAGAAAAGAGATATAACGATTTTCTTTACGAAATCTGGGGGAAAGGAGGGCGTTTAGAAAGGAGGCAGAGGGAGTTAATCTCACCGATAACCGAAAAGATTAGCGAAGTAATAAAAAAGATTGCCGAAGGCGAAGGGATAACAATTGTCCTTGATGCCAGTAATGCCAAAATTTTATATGCCGAACCGGAGTTAGATATTACTCAATTGGTTTTGGCGGAATTAAATAGAGAATATGCTAAAAAAGAAGGGGTAGCAACCAAGGAGATTTCGGTTGGCATCATTCCTTTTTATGAAAGGGAAGCCCAAGCAAAAGAAAGAAAACTGGGAGATTATTTCTATTCTAATCTTTTTAATTTTCTTAAAAGAAATCCGAATATCAAATTAGCCGCCGAGAAAGATATGGGAGATGCTTTAAGTCGGCACAATCTTAAAATCGGTGATAAAGTGGAAAGAAACACTGCCTTTCTTATTGGTCAGGAACTTTCTTTAGATTATATTCTCTACGGTATAGTAAGTATGAGTGGTAAAAAAATTATTTGCGAGCTAAAAATCATTGATATAAAAAATAATAGCGACATCTCGGTCGGGAAAGCCGAAGGTGGAAGTAAAGAAGAGACCTTAGGAAAATTGAACGACCTTGTTGGCCGGGCCTTTTATCGTTTGATAAGATAAATGGAAAATTCTTTTATTTCTAAAAAGGCAAAAATTGCCAAAAATGTTCTTATCTATCCATTTACTTATATTGGTGATAATGTTTTCATTGATGAAAATACGATAATCTATCCTTTTGTTTGCATTTTAAAAAATACCAAGATTGGTAAGAATTGTCGGATTTTTCCGGGTGCTTTAATTGGTTTTGATGGTTTTGGTTATGAGAAAAGAGGAGAAAAGTATATTCCTCTTTCCCATAATGGCTGGGTGATAATTGAAGATGATTGTGATATTGGACCCAATGTGACTATCGCCTTAGCGAAAGAAGGGGAGACCAAGATTGGTCAGGGGACAAAGATTGATGCCTTGGTTCATATTGGTCATAATGTGAAGATTGGTAAAAATTGCGTCATTATTGCTCAGGTAGGGATTGGTGGTAGTAGCAAGATTGGTGATAATTGTATTTTGGCTGGGCAAGTGGGCGTTAGGGACCATTGTGAAATTGGCGATAATTCAATTGTCTATGCGAAATCAGCGGTCTTTAAATCTATTCCGAAAAATAGTAAATATTCGGGCATTCCCGCTCGTCCCCATTTTCTCAATCTAAAATATTGGGTAAAACTTTTAAAAGATGTTCCAAAGAACCATTAAAGATGAAATCACCTTTTCTGCTTTTGGAGTTTATTTTAAAGAAAATGTTATTGTTAAATGTTATCCCGCCAAGCCTCATACAGGAATTGTTATTAATGGCGAAAAATTAACGGTTGATAAAATAGCTGTTGAAAATAATACCACCGTCTTTAAAACCCCAAAAGAAAAAATATTTCTTATTGAACATTTTTTAGCAGTCCTTTTTATTCTAAAAATTGATAATCTTCTTATTGAAATCTTCGGCAAGGAATTTCCCTTTTTTGATGGTAGTGGCAAAGAATACTATTTAGCCTTAAAGGATTTAGTGATTGACCAGCTTCCTTATAAAAAATCCTTTATTGAAATCAAAAAAAAATTATTAATTACGGATAATAAAAACTTCATTTTTTTATTGCCAAAAAAAGATTTTTCTATCTCCCTTATCATCACCTTTCCCCATTATTTTTCTTTTAAGATAGTTAAAGAAAACAATTTTTTAAAAATCCTTTCCGCCCAGACACCAATTCCTATCAAAATCTTAAAAAAGGAAGATTTTGATTTTTTAAAAAATTTCGGCTATTATCAAAAAGGGGCTTGGCTTTTAGGCAGAGGTTCTTTTGCTTCTCATAAACTGCTTGATTTTTTTGGTAATTTAAAAATTTTGAATAAAGAAATAAAAGGCAAAATTATTGCCTTTCGTCCTTCCCACAAATTGAATATAAAATTAATAAACAAACTTATTAAGGAGGAGAAAAATGGACATTGAAAAAATTAAAGAAATTTTGCCCCATCGGGCTCCTTTTTTATTTTTAGATAAGGTATTGGAATTAAAAGATAATAAGGTAATTGCCTTAAAACAGGTAAGTTATAATGAGTGGTTCTTTTCGGGTCATTTTCCCAATTTTCCGATTATGCCTGGTGTTTTGATGTTAGAGGCAATGGCGCAGGCAAGCGGAATTTTGATTTACCAAAGTTTAACAGAAAAAGAAGAAGATTTAATCCCCTTATTTTTAGGGGTGGAAAAGGCTCGTTTTCGGAAAATGGTAAAGCCCGGTGATACTTTAATAATTGAAGCCGAGATAAAAAATAAACTGGGTAAGATATATAAAGTAATTGGCAATATCAAAGTAAATAATGAGCTTGCTTGTGAAGGCGAATTAATCTTAGGCTTCCAAAAGCAAGAATAACTTTGAAAAAGCTCTCACCTTTAGCGAAGATTTCCAAGAAGGCAATTATTGAAGAAGAAGTAATTATCCATTCCTTTGTAATAATTGAAGAACAGGTGAAAATTGGCCAGGGGACAGAAATCTTTCCCTATACGGTAGTCTTTAAAGGCACGGAGATTGGCAAGAATAATAAAATCTATCATGGTTGCCTTTTGGGATTGGCACCTTTTGATTTAAAATATAAAGGCGAAAATTCATTTTTAAAAATTGGTGATAACAATATTATTCAAGCCTATACCCAGATATCCAAGGCAACTGGTGAAGGCAATTTCACTATCATCGGCAATAACAATTTCATTATGGCCTATTGTCATATTGCCCATAATTGCAAGATTGGCAACAACAACATCATTACTAATCATACTCAGATTGGTGGTCATTGTGAGATCTTTGATTATGTGAATATTGGTGGTAATTGTGGGCTTCATCAGTATGTAAGGATTGGTAGTTATGCCTTTGTTGGTGCCTTTTCTTATTTAAAAAAGGATTTATTACCCTTTATGATTGGTGAAGGCAATCCCTTTAAGGTTTATGGGATAAACACGGTTGGTTTAAAAAGGGCAAATTTTAGTAAAGAAAAGATTGAAATATTAAAAAAAGTTTATCGGATTATTTATCGCTCCAAATTAAATTTAAGTCAGGCATTAAAATATATAGAAGAAAGCTTGCCAAAAATAGAAGAGATTAAATTAATCATTGATTTTATCAAAAACTCAAAAAGGGGAATTTGCTTAAAATAAATTTAATAAAATAAATACCTTTTTTAAATTTAAATGATTAAAAGTAGTATGATACCTAAAATCGCACCTAAGAACCAAAGGAAATCTTCTATTGTTCTGATACGGAAAGGAGATTTAGTAAACTGATTTTTAACATTGCCGAAAGTGAGTAAAAAAAGGTAAAGGGTAACAAAAAGAATAAGGAGGAAATCTTTATAGCTCTTAACTTTAAAGATTATACCATAAAGTGCTAAGAGAAGGATTAAAATCAATTTACCAACTTTCTTAATTGAAATGTTCAGTTTTCTGTTCATTTTCTACTCCCTTACTAAAAGTGCATTGACTGCTGCAAAAATCATTCTACCATGTACTGCATAATTATTAATCAAAAGTTGTTTAGTTATTCGATTCATTATCTCACTTCTTTTAGTTTTAAACATAAAAATTATAACAAAATTAAAAAAAAGTCAAGAGTTATTTAATATCAAGTAAATCCTTTTTTTGGCCCTAAAACTCAATAATTTTTAATCCCGCGTCCCAATCAGCGATATAGGCATAATTATTAGCAATGGCTACACCTTCGGCATTATGAACCAAACGGCCAAGAACCGATCTTCCGACAATTTAAAGAATCTTAAGAGTAAATTAAAGAAAAAATACTTTTATAATCTAATAAAAATTATTCTTTATTTTTGGTAAAGGGCATGTAAACACCTTAACAAAAAACCCTAATTATCTTTTAACTGACAACCAAAGCGAAATTGGGGTTAAAAACTGTTTTATTAAAAGAAAAAAGCAAAATT
>CAZDHW010000004.1:83334-90217 GCA_964505415.1 uncultured bacterium
GTTTTTTTATTTTATGATAAAGCTTAAAAAAGACATGAAAAGTTTTATTGACAAAAAATTAAATTAAGGTTATAATTCCTTATGAGATTAAAAGGAGGTGAAAATGCGTATTAAAGGTATTTTTTTAATGTTATTTGTTGTTAATTTTATTTTTGCTGGCTTTATTATTAGGGAATACCAATTTTCCGAAAAGGGATTAAGGGTCTCTAAGGTTGATGGTTATGATTTAATTAGTTTAGAAGGTTGCGATTTAAGAATTGAAGATATTGGTGCTCCCATTGTTCCTTTTAAAAATATTAATCTTTTAATTCCACCAACAGCAGAAATTACTTCTTGTGAAATATTGGAAGCCGAAAGAATTGAAATCCCTGGAAATTATTATCTCTATCCAGCCCAATTACCAAGGCCAATTGGTGAAGAGAAAGAATTTCCTTTTATTGCTCCCAATCCTGAGATTTATGAAAAAGAAGAAGAGTATCCAAAGGATTTATACAAAATAATTCCCAGTGGCAATAAATCAGGTTTTCGTATTGGCGGAATTTTTCTTTTTCCATTAAGATATCTACCAAAAGAACGAAAGTTAATTCTTTATAAGAAAATAAAGATTAAAATCAATTATGAGGAAGGTAAACATTTTCCAATCTTTTTAACCCGTTCGCAAAAAGAGTTATTTTCCTTAGATGTAAAATATTTGGTAGAAAATAAGGAAGATATTGAAAGGTTTTCACCACCAGTAAGGGAGAGTGATAATCCGGAGATTGATTATATTATTCTAACCGATACCAATTTAGTTTCTTCTTTTATTCCTTTAAGGGACTTTTTAAGAAAGACAGGCTATTGGACTGAGATTAGGACAAAACAATGGGTAAATAATAATTATTCTGGAAGGGATTTAGAAGAAAAGATAAGAAATTTTATAAAGAATTATTTCCAAACACAAGGTCTTAAATATGTCTTACTTGGTGGTGATGGTGATACTAACAATCCCGTTATTCCGACAAGACAGGCCGGTCCAGTAAGAGTTGATACTTTTATCAGATATATTGCCTGTGATTTATATTATGCGGATTTGGATTGGTCTTGGGATGGTAACAATGATAATAGGTTTGGCCAATGGACAGGAGATACTCTTTATGATACTGTTGATTTATACCATGATATTTATATTGGTAGAATTCCGGTTGAAAATGCTTCTCACATAAATAATTTTATAAATAAACTATTCAGATATTTAAAGACACCGGATACAACCTATCAAAAGAAATTACTTTTGCCAGGTGCTACCCTTTGGACTGGTTATAATCATATGCAATCGCAGGATTCCATTGATTTATTCTCACCAGCGGATTGGATTGATAGAAAATTAGACCAAGATTCAAATGGTGCAAGAACTTATGAAGTTAGGGATTCAATAAACCAAAAATTCCATTTTGTCCATCTTGTTGCCCACGGAAATTATGAAGGTAGTTGGATAACAAGTAGTGCTCCTCAATATCATAGAAATTACACTGGACAGCAGACAAATACCAACTCTTTATGTATAATAAATGCTATCTCTTGTAATACTGGTACCTTTGATTCTGCAGTTTCGCCTTCCTGTTTAGCCGAATCAGCCTTAAATGCACCAAATGCGGCAATTGGTGTTATTATGAATACCCGATTTGGTTGGGGAACTCCACCCTCTATAGGACCTTCGGAACTTCTTGATGTGAGGTTTTATGACCATTTCTTTTCAAGGGATTCAGTAAGATTTTCTCCTTGTCACCAATCATCAAAAGAGAGATATCGAGTTCTGGCATTAAATCAATATCAAATTTGGCGCTGGTGTTATTATGAGTTGACATTATTTGGTGAGCCATCAATGTATATGTGGAAGGATTATCCAAAAAGGATGGTTGCCTATTTCCCACATCAAATACCAACTGGCAATCAGGTATTTCCTTGTACAGTAAAGACATTAATCGGAACCCCAGTTAGTAATGCCTTGGTTACCTTATGGAAAGGAAGTGAAGTATATACAAAGGGTTATACCAATTCTAACGGCATTGTTACTTTTAATATCAATCCCACTACTGCTGGTTATATGTATGTTACCGCCACAAAACCAAATTATATTCCTTATGAAGATTCCAGTGAAGTGAGATTGATTGCCTATGATGTTGGTGTTATTCAGATTATTTCACCAACTGGTATTATTGATTCTGGTCAAACAATAACCCCCCAGGCAAGGGTGAAAAATTTTGGGATTTACCCAGCAAGTTTCCAAGCAACTTTTAGAATCGGCACCTTCTATAATCAGACAATAAGTTATAACAATTTACCACCGGGTGATTCGGTTGTTTTAAGCTTTACTCCTTGGCAGGCGATTCAGCGGGGAAGCCATTTAGTAAAATGTACGGTTGCTTATGCTAATGATGAAGTTCCTAATAACAATTCTTTAACTGATTCAGTATTCGTTCGGGTATTAGATGTTGCCGTTTTACAGATTATCTCACCAAGCGGAACAGTTGATTCTGGAAGCATTATTATTCCGCGGGCAAAGATAAAGAATTTTGGTAATGTAAATTCTTCATTTAATTGTCAATTTCGGATTGGCACCTTTTATAATCAAACACAAAATGTCAATCTAAATCCAGGAGATTCTCTTATTTTGGCTTTTCCTAATTGGCCGGCAATTCAAAGAGGAAGCCATATTGTAAAATGTACCGTTGCCTTAAATGGTGACCGAATTCCTAATAATAATTATCAAACTGGTAATGTCTTTGTTTTAGTAAAAGATGTGGCTGTTACCCAGATTGTCTCACCTCAAGGAAATGTTGATTCGGGCGTCACCATTACTCCCCAGGCAAGGGTGAAAAATTATGGCAATCAAACCGAGAATTTTAAAGTAAGATTTACTATCGGCACATTCTATTTAGATTCTTTAACAATAAACCTTTCGCCTGATAGAGAAACCTTATTAAGTTTTAGTCCGTGGACAGCAAATCAATTAGGAACCCATACGGTAAAATGCACTACTTTATTAGTTGGCGATATGTTGCCAATTAATAATTATTTGACTACCCAGGTGACAGTAGGAACAAAGGATGTTGGTATTACCGAAATAATTTCGCCACCAAGCGTAATAGACTCTCCCGGAACTATCACTCCACAGGTAAAAGTGAAAAATTTTGGTGTTTTCCCAGTTAGTTTTCCCATTTATTTTAGGATAACCGGTCCTTCTAATTATTTCAATTCCCAGACAGTTTTGAATCTTTTACCCGATGAAGAAAGGACAGTCAATTTCAGTTTTTGGCAAGTAGGTAGAAGGGGTGATTATTTGGCTTCTTGTTCCTTGGCTCTTAGCGGTGACCGAAATCCGGCAAATGATACCTTAAGTAAAAATTTTGTTGTCCAAGTAAAAGATATTGGCATTTTACAAATTGTTGCTCCTAAAGGAATAATTGATAGTGGACAAGAGGTAACTCCCACCGTAAGAATAAAAAATTATGGTAGTGTGACCCTTAACTTTACAACTATCTTCAAAATACCACCAATCTATTTTGATAGTCAAGAAATTTCCTTAAATAGTTTAGAAGAGACAACCCTTACTTTTACCAAATTTACTTGCGAAACAACCGGAGTTTTTATTGTCAATTGCTCTTTAAATCTTGCTGATGCCAATCTTGTTAATAATATAAAAAGAGAAACATTATTTGTCTGCGGTATTGGTGAAAGGGATGTTGGTGTTTTAAGGATAATTGCTCCCTTATATTATGGTGTTAGGGGTGAAATTAGACCTTTGGCCGTTGTTAAAAACTTCTCACCATCTTATCAATCCTTTAAAGCCTTCTTCAAAATTGTTGATAGTCTTACCAATAATCCTGTCTATTTTGAATCTACCTTCGTATTCAATTTAGCTCCGGGCTTTTCCAAAGATATTGCCTTTCCAATCTGGCAAGCAGAAATTGGTTTATACTCTCTAACCTGTTCAACTTATATTCCTAAAGATATAAATCCTACAAATGATGTTATCAAAAGTTATGTCAAAATTGAAAGTAGTTTACCCGAACATTGGAATCTCTTAAGGGATTTGCCATTAGGACCAGCTTCTAAAAAGGTAAAAGGTGGAGCGGCATTAACATTCTTAAGACCAAACTTTATCTATGCCTTAAAAGGTAATAAGACCAATGAATTCTATCGTTATGATATCACAACTGGTCAATGGGAAAAGATGGCTGATATTCCTTATGCCCCGGATAAAAGAAAACCCGTGGGTAATGGTGCTTCTTTAACTTCTGATTTTGAGAGATATATTTACGCCCTAAAAGGCAATAATACCTTAGAATTCTGGCGTTATGATGCGATTAATAATGTGTGGGAAAAACTAACCGATGTTCCCTTAGGTGAAAGAAGAGTGAAAGATGGTGCGGGAATTGTTTTTGTGAAAAAAGGTGATAGTTCTTTAATCTATCTCTTAAAAGGTTCTAAGACAAATGAATTTTATGCCTATTATGTGGAAGGTTCAATCTGGCTCAATAGACCACCGGCTCCTTTTGGTCCTTCCAATAAACCTTATACGAAAGGAAGTGCCATTACTTATGATGGTAAAGAATATATCTATGTTTTAAAAGGTAATTATTGTGAATTTTATGCCTTTAATATCAATACCGGTGAATGGCAAAGAAGAGCCGATTTACCAATGTTTTATAATAACCGGTTAAAAAAGAATAAGAATGGTTGTGCCTTAACTTATAATGAAGACGGTCTTATCTTTGCCCTTCGGGGTAATAATACACCAGATTTCCTCTGTTATTATCCGCAAGAAAATAGATGGGTATCAAAAGAGCCGATGCCGGTCTATCCATCCGATAGGAAAGTAAAAGATGGTGGTGCCTTAACCTATTCTCCTTACAATAAACTTATCTATGCCTTTAAAGGTAATAACACCAATGAATTCTGGTGCTATCTTTTCTATGAGGTTTTAACTAAGAAAGAAGAGCTGAAAACAAAAGAAAGTATCCAGGGTGAAATGACCTATCGGTTAAACAAAGAAAAGATAAGCAGCTACGAAATCTATGATATCCAAGGAAGAAAGGTAAAAAGTATAAAGAAGAAGGGTTTATATCTTATAAAAGATAACCAAGGAAAGATAATAAAAGTAATAAAGATAAAATAAAATATAAGCAAGTAGTTTTATTTCTCTTATTATTTAATCTAAAAACCTTTGCTGATACAACTTATGTTGGTGGGATTATTGATACGAATACTGTCTGGTCTTTTACCCATAGTCCCTATGTAGTTATTGAAGATGTTATTCTCAATCCCCAAGTAAAATTAACGATCGAAGCTGGTGTAAGAATATTATTTAGTGAAGAAAAATCATTAATAATTAAGGGAAAACTTATTGCCTTGGGCAATGAGGATGATTCTATAATCTTTACTGCCTTAGATACCAATTTAAGATGGCAAAGAATTTGGATAAAAAATGAAGCGAGCCCTTGCTCATTAAAATATTGTCAGATAGCTTATGCCAATAATTCCGCCATTTATAATGAAGGTACCCTTTATCTCAGTAATAGCCTTTTAAATAAAAATTTTACTGATTTCTTTGGTGGTGGAATATTTAATCGGGGAATATTAGAAATGGTAAATAATATTATAATTAAAAATTCAGCTGCTGGTGGCGGTGGGGTTGCCAATATTTACCGAGCAATAATTGGTAATAATGAGCTTTTAGAAAATTTTGCTTCCTTTGGTGGCAGTATCGCCAATTTCGGTATTATCACAATAACTAATAATCAGATTATCAATAATTTTGCTTATAATGGCGGTAGTATTTATAATCGGGGAGAGGCTTTTTTAAACAATAATACAATCATTGACAGTTCCCTTTCTACTATTTTTATTATTAACCCAATAATAACTATCAACAACAATAATCTCAATAACTTAAATGTGAATGGTTATACCCTTTATAACAATTCTTCGGAGACTATTAATGCCCGCAATAATTACTGGTATACCCTTGATAGTATAACAATTGAACAGAAGATTTATGATTTCTATGACGATTTTACCAAAGGGATTATTTATTATCAACCATTTTTAAGAGAGCCGATTGGGATAGAAGAAAAGAAAATAAATAAGTTAAAAGAGATTTACGATATTCAAGGAAGAAGAATAAGCAAGATAAGAAAAGGAATTTATTTTCTAAAAGATAAAAATAAAATAAAAAAGATTATCTTCTTAAAATAGCCTTCTCTTGATTTTTTTAATACCGATGTTATAATTAATTATGGTTATTTTAATAATAATTATTGTCCTTTTAATCATCTATGTGATTGCCACTTATAATCTTTTGGTGGTAAAGAAAACAAGAGTGAAAAATGCCTGGCAACAGATTGATGTCCAACTTAAAAGGAGATACGATTTAATTCCCAATTTAGTAGAGACGGTAAAAGGTTATGCTGCCCACGAGAAAGAAATCTTTGAAAAAGTTGCTGAAGCAAGGGCAAAAGCGATGGGAGCAAAATCGGTGAAAGAAAGTGCGGAAGCCAATAATCAACTTACCCAGACATTAAAAACCTTATTTGCTATCGCCGAAGCCTATCCGCAATTAAAAGCCAATGAGAACTTTTTAAGATTACAGGAAGAACTGACAACCACCGAAAACCGAATTGCCTTTGCCCGTCAGTTTTATAATGATGTGGTGATGAGTTATAATATTACTTGTCAGCAATTTCCTTCCAATATTATTGCGAAAATCTTCAATTTCCAACCGGCTGAATTTTATACTATTCCCGAAGAAGAAAAGGAAGTTCCCAAAGTTAAGTTTTAAAAACCTTCTTGATTTTCTTTTGCTTTTAATTATAATAAAATAAATATGTCAGCAACAACCTTT
>CAZDHW010000005.1:0-84564 GCA_964505415.1 uncultured bacterium
AACTGCCAAGAAGATAATTAAAGAATATAATGCCTATCCAATAGATTATGCTCCCGAAATTATTGATGAAAAGAGTTATATAGCAGAAATGGTTGACTATGATGAAAAATTGGAAAAATTGACCTCACCTATTTGGCAAGAAAAATATAACCCCCACTAAAATATTGACATTTTTTTAAAAAATTGATAAAATATAGTGTTAAAAATTATTAATGGAGGATTTATGAAAGATAAAGATATCATTAAAGAAAAATTAAAAGCTCTTCAGATGGCAATCTCGCAGATCGAAAAAAATTACGGCAAAGGTGCAATAATGAGACTGGGGGATAAAGGCGCGAAGGTAGAAATAGAAGTTATCCCCACTGGCTCCCTTTCTTTAGATATTGCTACTGGTATCGGCGGTGTTCCTCGGGGTCGAGTGGTAGAAATTTTTGGGCCGGAGGGAAGCGGTAAAACCACCTTAGCTCTTTCCATTATTGCCCAAGCTCAGAAAAACGGCGGGATATGTGCTTTCATTGACACTGAACATGCTTTTGATCCTTCTTACGCGGAAGATTTAGGGGTTCAATTAGAAAATTTATATATTTCCCAGCCCGATACTGGAGAACAAGCATTAGAAATTGCCGAAGTTTTAACAAGAAGTGGTGCTTTAGATGTGTTTGTTATTGATTCGGTTGCAGCTTTGGTACCCCGCGTTGAAGTAGAAGGGGAGATGGGCGAGGCGCAAATTGGGGTCCAAGCTCGCTTGATGTCCCAAGCATTAAGAAAATTGACCAGTGTGATTCATAAATCTCAAACCTGCGCGATTTTTACCAATCAGATTAGATATAAAATCGGTGTGGGTGCTTTTGCCAATCCGGAAACGACCCCCGGTGGATTAGCCTTAAAATTTTATGCCAGTTTAAGATTAGAAATTAGAAAAATCGGTACACTAAAAAAAGGGGAAGAGACAATTGGAAATCGAACCAAGGTTAAAGTGGTGAAAAACAAATTGGCACCCCCTTTTAAGGAAGCCGAGTTTGATATTATTTATGGTAAAGGAATTTTAAGGGTGGGGGAGATTGTTGATCTGGGAGTAAATTTGGGTATTATCCAGAAGAGTGGTGCTTGGTTTTCTTACGGAGAAATACGCCTTGGTCAAGGAAGGGAACAGGCGATAGAGTTTCTTTTAAAAGACCAAAAAGTTGCCCAAGAGCTTGAAAGTAAAATTTACCAATTAGCTTTAAAAGAAAAAAAGGAGGAAAAAGATGAAGAAAGAGAAAAAGGAATATAAGGTTACTCAATTAAAAGAATCCAGCAATGGCCGGTATTATATTCTTTTTCTTAATAAAAAAAATGTGGGTACTTTTTTAAAATCAACGATTAGAAAATTTGCCTTAGAAGTTGGTGACATCGTTACGGAAGAAGAATTAGCCAAGATTATTGAGGCCGACCAGGTGAAACGGTTACAAGATTATTCCTTAAGACTTTTGTCAAGAAGAGATTATTCCGAAAACGAATTTAAAGAGAAACTTTTGAAGAAAGGTTATCCGCCTTCGGTAGTGGAGCAGGTAATAGCCAGTTTGAAAGAGCTTGACTATCTTTCGGATAAAAATTTCGTTAAAAACTATGTTGCCCATTCGCTTTCTTTTCGGAAAAGGGGAAAGATGGCGATAAAGCAAGAACTTTTGAAAAAAGGTGTTGATGAAAAGGCGATCGACGATTATTTAGCCGAAGTTTCGGAAGAAGTTCCAGCCAAGGAATTAGTAGCGAAATATCTACCAAAAATTAAAAAACAATTTGAAAGGAAAGCAGAAAAAAATAAGCCGGTAGTGAGTCAAAAAGCCTATATTAAAAATAAATTAAAAGAATTGCTTTTGCGTCGCGGATTTACCCAACGGACAATTGAAAAGGTTTTAGCTGAAGTCAATTAATATAATTTAGTAAAATTTTAGAAATGGAAGCAAAAGAATTAAGAAGAATTTTTTTGAATTTTTATAAAGAAAGAGGACATGTTATAGTACCCTCTTCTTCTTTGGTACCAAAGGATGACCCGACTTTACTTTTTACTACTGCGGGAATGGTCCAATTTAAACCTTTATATGCTGGGGCAATCCCTTTACCTTATAAAAGAGCCACAAGTTGTCAGAAATGTTTAAGATTGAGTGATTTGGAAAAGGTTGGGTTTTCTCCTAAATATTGTACTTTTTTTGAAATGTTAGGTAATTTTTCTTTTGGTGATTATTTTAAAAAAGAAGCCTTAATCTGGGCTTGGGAACTTTTAACCGAGGTTTTTAAGATTGATAAAAAAAGATTATATATTTCTGTTTTTAAAGAAGATGAAGAGGCTTATCGTATCTGGCATAAAGTAATTGGTTTAGAAGAAAAAAGAATCTATAGATTAGGGGAAGAAGATAATTTTTGGGGACCAGCAGGTGGGGTTGGTGCCTGCGGTCCTTCTTCGGAGATCTATTATGATTTAGGTGAAGAATTTGGTTGCCAAAAAGAAACTTGCGGTCCGGGGTGTTCCTGCGAGCGGTTTTTAGAACTTTATAATATTGTCTTTCCGATGTATGACCAGCAACCCGACGGAAAAAGACTACCACTTAAAAATCGGGGAATTGATACCGGCATGGGATTGGAGCGTTTAGCAATGGTTATTCAAAATAAGAAAACTATTTTTGAAACCGACCTCTTTGCTTTTTTAATTGATAAAGCGATGACCATCCTTCCGGGAACGGAAGATAAAAAACCATTTTTCTACATTACCGCGGACCATGTAAGAGCATTAACATTTGCGATTGCTGACGGTGTTTTGCCTGCTAATGAAGGTCGGGGATATGTGTTACGCTTGCTTTTAAGAAGAGTTTTGATTTATTATTACAAGTTTTTTAAACAATTACCGAGACAACCTTTCCTTTATCTTTTACCTTCAGAGATTTGCGAAAATTATGGTGATTTTTATCCAGAATTAAAAGAAAATATTAATAAAATTCCTTTGATTATTAAAGAAGAAGAAGAAAGATTTCTTTTAACTCTCAAAAAGGCAATTGAGAAGTGGGAGGAGGTTGTTTCTGCTTCGAAATTAAAAGGAGAAAAAATTTTACCAGGTGACAAACTTTTCTTTCTTCACGATACATTTGGGTTAAATATTGAGATTATTGAAGAATTGGCAAAAGAAGAGAATTTATTATTAGATAAAGAAGGCTTTTTAAAGAAACTTAATGAAAGAAAGACTATTGAAAAAAAACCATTAATCTTTATTACTAATGAAAAAGAGATAAATTTTATTGGCTATAAAGAACTCGCTTGTGAAAGCGAGGTTGTTTATTTTCAAAAAGTTGCCGATGATGAGTATGAATTAGTAATTAATCCGAATCCCTTCTATTGTGAAAAAGGTGGGCAGGTGAGTGATTGGGGAAAAATTATCTATGGGGACGAAGAATTTCCCGTTATTGATTGTTATTATCGTTATTCAATTCCAATCCAAAAGATAAAAGCTAATAAAGAAATTAATTTACTTTTTAAAAAAGTAAAAGCCATTGTTGATAAGGAAAGGCGAGAAGAAATAACCCGAGCTCACACTTCAACTCATCTTTTACATCGGGCGTTAAAAGAGGTTTTAGGGAAGGAAGTAAGGCAAGAGGGTAGTTTGGTTGATAGTGGTCGGCTCCATTTTGACTTCAACTTTTTTAGACCACTTAAAAAAGAGGAGTTGCGTTTAATTGAAAGCATCGTTTTTCAAAAAATTTTAGAAAATATTAAAGTAGAAAAATATTTTGACATTTCCTTAGAAAAGGCAAAAGAAATGGGAGCCATCGCTCTTTTTATAGAAGAATATGGTGAAAAAGTAAATGTGATTAAAATTGGGGATTTTTCAATAGAGGTCTGCGGAGGTACTCACGTTGATTCTACGGGGGAAATTGGACTTTTCAAAATAATTAATGAGAGTGGTGTTAAAAGTGGAATAAGAAGAATTGAAGCCTATTGTGGCAAAAAGGCTTATTCTTTATTTATTGACAAATACGAAAGAATAGAAGAAATAAAAAAAGAATTGGCCATTAGTGAAAGTGACGTTACAAGGAAAATTAAAGAACTTATAGAAAATCTAAAAGAGAAAGAGAAAAAAAGAAAACAGCTTGTGGATAAACTGGTACCCCTTTTAGCAAAAAGCCTAAAAGGAAAAATAATAAACCAAACAGAAGTTATCATCGAAGATTTCTCTTTTTTAGAAAAGGATGAGATAAGAAGACTTTGTGACCAATTGAAAAAAGAAAAAAACAAGTTAGCGATTTTTTTGAAAAAAGATAAAGAATTTTTAGAATTTATTATTATGGTTACAGCTGATTTAACTTTTAAATTTTCAGCTAATAAGCTAGCAAAAAATGTAGGTGCTTTTTTACAAGGTGGTGGCGGTGGTCGAGTTGATTTGGCCGAAGGTGGTGGTAAGATAAGAAGTCTTTCGGAGATAAAAGATTTTATTTTTAAACATTTGGAATTATTTTCGTAGTAGGAAAGGAGGGGAGAGAGAAAAAGAAATGTTTGATGGCAGCGATAATTTTAGAAGGCAAAGAAATATTATTAAGAAAAGAGGAAGCGCTTAAAGAAAAAATTAAAAAATTAAGAGCGCATCCGGTTTTTTTGATTATTCAGATCGGTAGTGATGAAAGTACTTTTGTTTATGTCAAAAACAAAATAAAAAAAAGCGAAAAATTAGGTTTAGTTCCGCTTTATAAAAATTTTAAAGAAGAAGATGATGAAGAAAAAATTATTAACTTTATTAAAGAAGAGCAAAGAAGAGAAGATGTTTGCGGTGTAATTGTTGAACAACCTATTCCGAAAAAATTTAACAATTTAAGAATTATCTCAGCAATTGATCCCGAAAAGGATATTGATTGTCTTACTCCTTATAATCTGGGAAGATTGGCTTGGGATGCCCCTCTTTTTTATCCAGCAACTCCAAAAGCGGTTTTTGATATTTTAGAAAATTATCAGATTGAAACGGTAGGGAAAAAGGTATTAGTAATCTCCCGTTCGCTTATTATTGGTAAGCCGTTACTTTTGATGCTTTTAAGAAAAGGAAGGTTCGGTGACGCCACTCCCATCTGTGCCCATTCAAAGACTAAAGAATTAAAAGAACTAACATTAATTGCTGATATTATTATCACTGCTGTTGGTAAGCCAAATTTTTTAACTCCGGATATGGTAAAAGAAGAAAGCATAATTATTGATTGTGGAATTAATGTGGTTGAGAAAGATGGCAAAAAAACTATCTGCGGCGACGCCGCTTTTTTTCAACTAGTAGAAAAAGTGAAGGCAATAACGCCCGTTCCGGGAGGGGTGGGAGTTTTAACAACAATTAATATTTTAGAAAATGTTATTTTAAGTTATGAAAGAAGAGCTTGAAAAAAATATTTTAAAAATTTTAAAGGTTTATACCAAAGATTATCCTCAGGAATTGAAAAAAGGTATTTTTTATGCGATAGCAAAAGGCAAGAGAATAAGACCGCTTATTTTTCTTTCCCTTTTAAAAAATAAGAGAATAAATATTTCTAAAAAAGAGGTGATGAAGATTGCTTTGGCAATTGAGCTTATCCATAATTTTTCTTTGGTTCATGATGATTTGCCAGCAATTGATAATGATGATTATCGCCGGGGAAGGCTTACCTGTCATAAGGTTTTTGGTGAAGGTAATGCTATTCTGATTGGTGATGCCTTATTTTCTTTAGCCTTTAAAATTCTTGCGGATGTGAAAATAAAAGATGGGCTTAAAATAGATATTTTAAAAATTCTTAGTAAGGCAACTACGGATTTGGTTGTTGGTGAATTTTTGGATATTAATAAAAAAATAACTACCAAAAAAGAATATCTGGAAATTGCAAAGAGAAAAACTGGTGCGCTTTTTCGAGCAGTCTATGAGATTGCGGCGCTCCTTTTAGGATTGCCTTTAAAGAAAAGAAAGGAATATGCTTTTTATGGTGAAAATTACGGCATTCTTTTTCAGATTGAAGATGATATTGAAGACAAATTTCCCCTTCCTTTTCTTTTAGAATTAAAAAACTCGCTAACTCGCCAACTCGCAAATAAATTAATAATAAATGATGATAAATAAACCGTTAAAAGAATTTACTTTAGAAGAATTAACAATTTTAGCCAAAAGGGTGAGGGAATATATTATCCAGGTGGTAAAAGAAAATGGTGGCCATTTGGCTTCTAATTTAGGGGTAGTAGAATTGACAATCGCTTTACATTATGTTTTTGATTTGGAGAAAGATATTATTCTTTTTGATGTTGGTCATCAATGTTATACCCATAAAATTTTAACCGGTCGGGAAAGGGAGTTTAAAAATTTGAGAAAATTTTTGGGGCTTTCCGGATTTCCGAAGAGAAACGAAAGTAAATACGATATTTTTTGCACCGGCCATTCAGGCGATGCGGTTGCTTGTGGTTTAGGGTTAGCTTTGTATAAAAAAGAAGATGAGAAAGTGGTGGTGGTGATCGGTGATGGTTCTATTCAGAGTGGAGTTGCCTTTGAGGGTTTAAATCATTGTGGTTTTTTAAAAGCGGATATGATTGTGGTGCTTAATGATAATGAGATGTCAATCAGCAAAACCAAAGGTGCCTTTAGTAATTATCTTAATCGGCTTATCACTAATAAAAAATATGAAGTTTTAAAAGCTCAATTCCAAAGTTTTTTAAAATTATTGCCGGAAAGAATAAGGAAAGAGAGTGAAGATTATTTGAAAGCCTTGGAAAAGAGTTTAAAGCGACTATTTTTACCCACCACCTTTTTTGAGGAACTTGGTTTCCGTTATTTTGGTCCGATTGATGGCCATTCAATCCCCCAGTTAGTGAAGATTTTTAAAAGAATAAAGCTGCTAAAAGGTCCGATATTGGTTCATGTTTTGACGAAAAAGGGAAAAGGTTATAAAGAGGCGGAAATGGACCCGGAGACTTATCACGGAGTTGTTGTTAAATGTGAGGGGCAAGGGAAAATAGAGAACGAACAAAAGTCTTATCAGGAATTTGTTGGCGAACTTCTTTGCGAGCTTGCGGAAAAAAGAAAAGATATTGTGGTTATTACGCCCGGTATGCGGGTGGGTAGTGGGTTAAAAAGTTTTTCCGAAAAATTTAAAGAAAAATTTTATGATTGTGGAATCTGCGAACAAGAAGCAGTAGATCTTGCTTGTGGGTTGGCTTTAAGAAATTTGAAACCGATAGTTGTTATCTACGCTACTTTTTTATTAAGGGCCTATGACCAATTAATCAATGGTGCCCTTTTACACAATTTGCCCATTCTTTTCTTGATTGACCGAGCGGGTTGTGTGCCTGATGATGGTGAAACCCATCAAGGTATTTACGATATCAGCACTTTAAGACATTTACCCAATGTGACTTTCTTTGCTCCTTATTTTTTTGAAGATTTGAAGGCGATGATTGATTACTTTTTAGAAAAAAATGTTTGCCTTTTTATCCGTTATCCAAAAGATAAGGGTGCGTTTAAAAACAATATTGGTAAAATTGAGCCAGAAATAATGGAAGAAGGAAAAGATGGAATTATTATTGGCATTGGCTACGGAACAAAAATCGCCAAAGAGGTTAATGATTACTTAAAAGAAAAAGGAATTTCTTTAACAGTGGTTGATGGTAAAGTGATCAGGCCTTTGCCGATAGCATTTTATAAAAATTTATTCCAAAAAGACTTACCGGTATTTACTATCGAAGATAATCTTGTTAGCGGTGGTTTTGGTGAAGGTTTAAAAAGTTTATTTCCTTTTGTTAAAATTAAAAATTTTGGTTTTGAAAGTCAATTTCTTCCTACCGGAAAAAGAGAAGAACTTTTCCAATTAGCAAACCTTTCTAAAGAAAAATTGGCTTTAAAAATTTATGAAGAAATTAACCGTTAATAAATTGCTATTATTATTTTTATTCAGCATAAGTTTTGGCGACATACTTACTGATACCTTAAGAATAAAATTTGATTTTCAAAGAAACTTAGTTTATTATGAGAAATGGCGTGATTCCTGTTTTTTAGGAGTGGTGGCTATTGAAAGCCTTTCTTCATATTTTTACCGAACTTTTAAAGAAAATTTTCTTTTTTCCCTTTCTTCGGTTATGGAAAAAGAGAAGGCGGAAAGGCGGTTAGAAATAACCGGATTGATTCCGGTTATTGAGGTACCCAAAGTTCCTTTTTTAGGAGTAACCGAGATAAAGATTTCAGGTGAAGATCGGATAACTTTTGGTGGTCGTCAAACAATTTATTCCTCCCCCCTGGCTTATCCGCGAGGCAATCTTTTGCCGGAATTGAAAATGAATCAGGAATTAAGATTGAATGTGAGTGGACAGGTAGGCGGTAAGACGAAGATAAATATTGATCATGATTCTAAAAGGATGGAAAATAAAAATAAAATTAGTATTGTCTATACCGGAACTGAGGATGAAATTATTAAGAAAATTGAAGGTGGCGATATCGCTTTTGGTTTTCCCCAAACGCGTTATACTGGTGATATTCCTTCCCATAAAGGATTGTTCGGTTTAAGAAGTGAAGGCAATTTGGGTCCCTTTTCTTTTTATGGTGTTTTCTCTCGGGAAAGAAGCGAGGGAAAGACAATCGATTTTAAAGGTAAGGCACAGATAAAAGTAGATACCTTTTATGATTACGATTATGCCCGATACAAGTTTTTTATCCTTGATACTTCTCCAGAAATTTTAAAAAAAATAAGCGATTTCCAACTTTTTTATGATGATGGCAATCCTTATAACGATATTCAGACGAATGCTGTTAGATGCTTGGCAACTATTTATCCTGAGAATCCGGATTCTTTGCCAGCAAATAGTGATGAAAGAATAAAAGCCGGTTTTGTGCCTTTGATAAAAAATAAGGATTATTATTTAAGAACTTTAACTATTTCCCCTTATGGTGAAGTGATGGTTTTGGAGCTTAATATTGACGTTACTAGTGGTAATCTAGCAACTTATTATGTTACGATGGATGGCGAAAGTTGTGGTGGAAAAATATATCAAGATTCTTTACTTTTATTAAAGCTTTTAAAAAAGAAAAGGTTTGATAGAAACTCACCAACTTTTAAGTATGCCTTAAGAAATATTTATACTTTAAGCGAAAAAAATTTGAAAATAAGAAGTTTAAAAATCTTTCGGCTTACCGGTAATTATGCCACGGAATACGAAGATGAAGGTGAAGATAAAGGAAAAAGTTTTTTACATATCCTTGGTTTAGACCCAGATAATGATGGTGAAGTTAATTACCCTTATTTTCAACCGGCTTACGGACTTATTGTCTTTCCGGAATTATTTCCTTTTGCTTCTGAAAGATTAAGAGAAAAAGACGAGATTATTTATTATAAGGAGCCCCTTTCCTTTGGTGAGGGTGGAAAATATATGATTGTTGGCGAATATTTAAGTAGTATCCAGGAGTTTTTCTTAGGGACAACCGATATTATGGAGAATAGTGAAAAGGTATATATTAATGGCAAAGAGGCAGTAAAGGGGGTTGATTATACGATTGATTATCAAAATGGTAAGATAACTTTTTTAAATCTCCCGCCAGATGCCGAGATTAAAGTTAGTTTTCAGCAACTTCCTTTATTTGCACCAACAGCAAAAAGTTTTGTCGGTTTTAGAGCGGAAAGTAAACTTTTAGAAGATTTACAAATTGGTAGTAGTTTCTTAATAAGAAGTGAAGGTGCTTATTCTGATAAACCAGAATATGGCTATGAACCCTTTTCCAAAGGAATTTTTTCTTTTAATCTCAATTATAAAAAAGATTTTGCGCTCTTTTTAAAAGAAAAATTAAGATTTTCAATAAATGGTGAAGTGGCCAATAGTTTTAAGAATTCTAATACCCTTAATAATGCTTATATTGATGATTTTGAAGGCACTGCTTTGGAAACACCTTTAGAAATTAAAGGTTCTTTCTTCTTTTTTGCTCCGGTACCTTATTTTTCTGATACTAACTATTTATTAAGAAAAATGCCGAAAATTAAAAACCCAAAAGAAAAGGATTATGTTTCTAAATCGGAAATTTTTGGCCCCCAAATTGGCGAAGAAGGAAAGGAAAGAGAAAATTATTTGATTTTAGAATTTAGCGATTTTTCCAAAAATAAGTGGTTTGGCATTGTGCAGGCATTACAAAGAGGCTCCTTTTTGGATTTAGAAAATTATGAAAATTTGGAGATGATTTTCAAAATTGACGAAGGAGTTCCTGATGGCATAATTAATTTTCATTTGGCTTCTTATTTAGAAGAAGATGTTCCCCGAATAACTAAGGATGGCCGGGTAGTTGGTTATAACAATCTTTTTGATACTGAAGATAAAAATGGTAATAACGAACTGGAACCAGATGAAGATAAAGGGTTGGACGGTGTTTTGGGGGCTGACAGTTTAAATATCATGGGAGACGATGGTAATGATGATTATGATTTATATGAAAATCCCATGGGGACCGAAGGCAATCGGGTTTTAAATAGTGAAGATATTGATTTGAATGGTTTTAATGAGCGGGGCGATAACCATTATTTTGCTTATTCAATTTCTTTGAAAGAAAGTAAACAGGTGAAAGATTTGTATAATAATTGGAAAATTGTTACCATTCCTTTAAAAAGACCGGATACCATTATCGGGCGCCCTTTGCTTTCCGAGATAAGAAAATTAGCAATTTATTTGAGAGACTTTTCGGGCCCTTTTAAGATGCGGATTTATTCAATTAAGTTTACCGGTGTCCGATGGAAAAAACCAAGATTTCTTAGAAAGGATATCGATACCCTTTTAAGTAAAGCAACCGTCTATTCAGTAAATAATAAAAATACACCAAATTATACTTCACCTTTTAAAGTGAAGAAGGATATTCGGGGAATGTATTATGAAGCCAGTTTGGGTTTAACTATTGATTCTTTTTTTCCTTATGACACAGTAATTACCGAGATGTTTCTTTCTACTCCTTATGATTTAAGAAAATATTCGCAAATTAGTTTCTATGTCCATAAGGAAGAGAAATTTGAAGGAAAAGATATTATGATTTATTTTCGTCTCGGTGTTGATAGTAGTAATTTTTATTTTGTTTCTTTCACTTTAGAAGAAAAAGAAGGTTTTTTGAAAATAAGAAAAGTACCTTACGGAGAAAATTGGTATGAGGCTACTATTCTTCTTGATTCTTTGCCCTTTTTTAAAGAAAAAAAACAGATGGTGAGAGGGGAAGTTTCTTTAAATAATATCCGCTATTTTGCTTTGGGAGCTATTAATATCTTTCCTTCAAAAGTCTCTTATACTCTCTGGTTTAATGATTTGAAACTCAGTAAACCAAAAAATGAAAGCGGCATTATCTACGGGCTGAACACCGCTTTTTCCTTTTTAAATACTGGTTTTAATACCAATTTTAATCTGGAAAAAAGAAATCCTTTCTTTTCTCGCCTAACCGAAACCCCTAAGGTAGCTACTGATGATGCTTTGGCTTATTCTTTAAATTCCCAAATAGATTTAAGTAAACTTTTACCATCCTTTTTAAATATCAGTTTACCTCTTTCTTATTCAAAAAATGGTTCCTTTTTAAAGCCCTATTATTCACCAGCCATACCTGACCTGAAAGCAAAAGAATATTATTTTGAAAAAGATGGTGTTGAGCAGTATAGTTTTGCCTTTAGAAGAAATAAAGCAAGTAATAATTTCTTTTTAAAATACAGCTTAGATGCTTTTTCTTATTCCTTTTATAAAAGATTTGGCTTTTCTAAAAGAACTTTAACGATTGATACTAGTAAAAGTAATTCCCAGGTATTTAATTATAATATCTCGCCGGATTTCGGTATAAAAATCAAAGAGAATAAAATAAGCTTTTTGCCAAAAAATATTTCCCTTTCTTTAACCTTGAGTGATAATTTTTCTAAAAGAAAAAATCGGACAAAAGAAAGTGATACCTTTAATTTGCCTCAGATAACTACAGTCAAAAATGCTTCCCTTGCTTCTTCTTTTACTTATTCACCAATAAACAATTTGGATATAAATTATTCCCAAGGTAATTATTTCAACCGTTTAGGTTATTACCAAAAAGGGATAAAAGAAAAAAGAAGTTTTTTTGGTTTAGAAGAAGGTTTTTCTCGCAACCTTTCGGTAGATTACAATTTTTCTTTGTGGGACATTTTGGAACCTAATTTTTCCCTTGATGGCAGTTACGACGAAAGTAAAGCGAAAATAAAAGGTGATACTTATACCAATGAGCGAATGATAAATAACGATTTTTCTTATTCCTTCGGTTTGGATTTAGAACTGCCGGAATTATTTGAAAAAATGAAATTAAACAAAATGGCAGATATCTTTGATGCTATTAATGTTGATTACAATTTTTCCCGGGCAATAGAATATCCAAGAATTCCTTTTCGGCCATCACTTTTTTATCAACTGGGTTTTAAAGAAGACCTTCCTTACGATTCTTCTCAAAGGACAAAGGATTATGAATATTCCTTTTCTCTTTCCAGTGGTTTGGAGATAAGACCATTTTCTTTAAGATGGAGTTATGATAACGATTGGGAAAGAAACTTTTACGGTTTATCTTCGCGGCAAGGCAGTAAGGCAATAAAATTTCCTTCCTTAGAAATTACCATTACCAATGTGGAAAAACTTTTTCCAAAAATTGTTGCCTCTTCCCAGATTAATAGCCGGATGGAAAAGAGAAAAACCCTCTCTTCCCGATTAACACCGGATTTAAAATTTCTTTTGAGCGAAATGAGAGAAGAAAATAGCTATTCTTTTTCTCCGCTTTTTTCTTGGCAATTAAATTTTAAAAACCAGATGAATACCCAAATAAATATTAACTATACAAAAAATAATACTTATGATGCTTTAAGCAAGACCAATAATTATAGTGAAGATAAAGGTTTTTCTCTTTCCTATTCTTATAACTTTTCTTTAAAAGAAGGGATAAAACTACCTTTACTTAAAAAACTAAGGTTAACTCAAAATATCGGTTTTTCTAGTAACTTTACTTATAATTTAGGGGAAAATTATTATGTGAAAGAGTTTCAAAAAACTATTTTGAGAAAAAGCAGTAATTATAACCTTTCTCTTTCCTTTTCTTATAACCTTTCCGCTTATACCCAAATGGGCTTAAATACCGCTTATTCGGTTTTTAAAAATTTGTTAAAACAGGATAAAACCCAATCAATTGATATCAATATGTGGGTTTTGTTTAGGTTTTAGTATATGGAAATAAGGGATTTTCAAAAATTGATAAAAAAAATTTATTATAAAAAAGATAAAAAAAGGGGGAAAGAAAAGACTTTTATGTGGTTTTGCGAAGAAGTTGGTGAATTGTCAAGGGCATTAAGAAGAAAAAGAAAAAGAGAGATAGAAGAAGAATTTGCCGATGTCTTTGCCTGGCTTGTTTCCTTAGCCAATCTCTATAATATTGACTTAGAAGCGGCGATAAAAAAATATCAAAAAAATTGCCCAAAGTGTAAAAAGATTCCTTGTCTTTGTAAAGAAAAGAAATATTAACGAATTTTTAATTTCTCAAAGAATTATTTTGGGGACGGTTCGGTAGGCGGTAGGGGGAACGGGGTTTTCTTAAACTCAAAAATTGCAGTTTTTAAGAATATATTTTATATTTTTTAAAAATCATCTTCAAAATCTTAAATAAAACTTCTTTTTTAGTTATTATATATTTATAACGAAGAAAGACCTCTTTATCTTACTCCTAATTTTAAAGCAACTTGAATTTTCGATGCTTTTTTATATATTTATTTTATGCGCTTTAAAAGAATTATTTTGTTATTAATCTTTTTTAATTTGATTTTTTCTTTAGAGATAAAAGTTAAGGATACGCCTAATGATGCCGGAAATTCTTTGACAATTTATATAATTAAACCGATGGCTGATTTTGATTTTTACCAAGTCTACCGAAAAGATACTGGTGATTTTATCCTTATCGGAAAATTATCAAAAGAGGAGAGTATATTTTTAGACGATAAAGTGAAAAGGAATAAGTGTTATTATTATCAAGTTATTGGGGTGAAAGATACTTTACGTTTTTATTCTAATATTGCTTCCGCTATTCCTAAAGCCCAGATTTTTAATACCGCCAGGGTTAATGTGCTCATTGGGATTATCATCTTTTCATTTCTTATTCTCTATTTTATTAGAAAGGCAAGAAGAGGTGAAAAACTTTTTATCCGAAGGATAAGTGGTTTGGATGCGGTTGAAGAGGCAGTAGGTAGAGCAACGGAGATGGGTAAACCAATTTTGTTTGTTCCGGGTATTGGAAGTGTAGCCGATATCGCCACGATTGCCGCTTTAAATATTTTGGGTGAAGTTGCTAAAAAGACTGCCCAATATGATACTACTCTGTTAGTTCCCAATCGGGATGTTTTGGTTTATACAGTTGCCTATGAGATTGTAAAAGAGGCTTATAGTAATGTTGGTCGGCCGGATGCCTTTAAAGAAGGTAATATTTTTTACATTACTGATAGCCAATTTGCTTTTACCGCCGCGGTTGATGGTATTATGGTAAGAGAAAAACCAGCAACCAACTTCTTTTTAGGTACCTTTTATGCTGAATCCTTGATTTTGGCAGAAACTGGCGCTGCTACTGGAGCAATTCAAATTGCCGGAACCGATATGGTTCCCCAATTACCATTTTTTATTGTTGCTTGTGATTATACCTTAATTGGTGAAGAATTGTATGCCGCCTCAGCTTATCTCTCACGGGAGCCACTTCTTTTAGGTTCTTTGAAAGGTCAAGATTATGGGAAATTGCTTATCCTTTTTGTTCTTTTGGTCGGCTCCTTTTTACTTTTACTTTCTTATTTTCCTTTTTTATCATTCTTTTCAAAAATAATTGAGTTTTTTAATGTTTCTTAATAAGGAGGGATTATGCAGAGAAACTTACCGTTAGCCCTTTGTTTTATAATGGGCATTTTAATGATTATTCAATTTTTTTCTCCCCACCCAGTATCCCAACAATTTTTTGATACCATTATTAAATGGATAAGAATAATTTCCGCCTTTGCTTTAGTTTTAGGAGTAAGAAGTATCTCTTTGAGGCATATTGAAACGGTAAGAAGAAAAAGGAGCGGTTTTATTTACAGCCTCTTCACCTTAATTTCTATGGTAGTTACTGCTCTTTTGGGACTTATTTTTGGTGTTGGTGCCCAGGCTCCAATAAGGTTGATTTTTAATAATATAATGGTCCCCTTAGGAGCGACCATGTTTTCTATCTTGGCTTTTTATATGGCATCGGCTGCTTACCGGGCATTCCGAGCAAGAACCTTTGAAGCCACTTTGCTTTTAATTGCTGCCTTCATTGTGATGTTAGGGATGGTACCGATTGGTAATCTCATTTCACCCCATTTTTCTTCAATTGCTGAATGGCTTTTATCGGTACCTAATATGGCGGCAAAAAGAGGTATCCTTTTTGGTGTTGCCTTGGGAGTAATAGCCACTTCTTTGAAGATTATTTTAGGAATTGAAAGGGGTTGGTTAGGTGGTCGGAGGTAAAGATGAGATTTTTAGAATTATTGACCAAAATTCCGCGAAGGATTATTTTTCTCATTTTAGCCATTTTTGTCATCTTCCCCCTTTTTTATCCCTTAAATTTGACGAGTAAAGTTTCCGTTCGTACTTTTGATTTATTTAAGGCAATAGATAATTTAAAAAATGAAAAACCCATTCTTATTTCTATTGATTTTGACCCGCAATCAATGCCCGAATTATATCCGATGTATCTTTCAATATTGAGACATTGTTTTGCCAAAGATATTCCGGTTATCGTTCTTGGTTTATGGATTACCGGTGTGGGAATTGGTGAAGAAGGATTAAAAGTGGTTGCCAAGGAATACGGTAAGGAATACGGAAAAGATTACATTTTTCTTGGTTGGAAGCCCGGGATTACCGCGGTAATCTTAGGTTTGGGAAGAAGTTTAAAAGAGACCTTTCCGACCGATTATTATAAAAATCCTATTGAAAATCTTCCTTTGGCTAAAAAAGTGGAAACTTATAAAGATATTCCCCTAATGATAAGTATTTCTGCTGGTTCACCTGGCTATGGTGATTGGATTGCTTATGCCCAAACAAGATACGGGATAAAGGTTGGTGCCGGTGTTACTGCGGTTTCGGCGGCTGATGCCTATCCTTATTTACAATCAGGACAATTAATCGGTCTTTTATCAGGTTTAAAAGGAGCATCAGAATATGAATATTTAGTAGAGAAATATGGTTATTCAAAGGCCTTTAAAAGTGCCACCCAACTTATGGATTCCCAATCTTTCGCCCATCTCGTTATTATGATTTTAGTAATTATTGGTAATATTGGTTATTTCTTTTTAAGGAGGAGAAGATGAATATCTCTTTAGATATTTGGACATGGATAAGTGCAATTTTAACCCTTTTTATTTTCTCTTTCTTATACGGTGATAATCCCTTTTATAAATTTGCCGAACATATCTTTGTTGGTGTTTCGGTTGGCTACACAATTGCCATTACTTGGCATAATTTTTTATATCCCGATTTGATATTGCCATTAGTTAAGCAAAAAAATTTTTTAAACCTAATTCCGGCCTTTTTAGGTATTCTCTATTTTTCCATCTTCTTTAAAAATCTCTCGTGGATGATAAGAATTCCCATCGGTTTTGTTTTGGGTTATGGCTCGGGTGTCGCTATTCCGGCTATCTTTCAAGCAAATATAATAAGACAAATCCAAGGAAGTTTATTAACCCCAAAGATTTTTGAAAGAAGCGATTTGCTTATTAATAGTCTTATTTCGCTCTTTGGTATTGTCTGCACAGTTATTTATTTCTTTTTCTCTCGGGAGCAGAAAGGGTTAAATAAAATATTAGCAAAATTTGGTATAATTTTCTTAATGATTGGCTTTGGTGCCTCTTTTGGATTTACAGTAATGGCAAGAGTCTCTTTACTTTTAGGCCGTCTCCAATTTCTTTTAAGAGATTGGCTCGGATTAATAAAATAAAAAAGAGGGCAGGATTTCACCTGCCCTCTTATCTATCGGAGAATTCCCCTACTTTGGAGGCAATGGTAGGGGAGGAGGTGGTACAAAGCTTCCAAACATATTAACCTCCCTTTTGAGTTCAATTATATATTTCATTAATTATGCCAAAGGAAAAATTAAAAAAATTTTTGAAAAATAATAACTTATAAATTTATAAAATTAAAAAAAATAAAAAATGCGACATAAATTTATAATTAATTTTTAAAAATCTTATAAGTTATATAAAATCAATAATTTTTAAAATGCGACATTAAAACGGTTCTTTAAATTGTGCTTTATCAATATTATATCTTTTTATTAATCTTTGTAATTGTCTCCTATGGATACCTAAATTTTGGGCGGCATGGCTTATATTTCCTTTAGTATTTTTTAAGGCTTCAATAACTTCTTCCTTTGATATAGTTTTTTTACTTGTTTTTTCAATAGTAATTTTTTCGGCATATTCTGATAACTGAGGTTTAATAACTACTAATTCATCAAGAGAAATCCTTCTTCTTGTTGTCGCAACAACTGCATAATGGATTAAATTTTGTAATTCTCTAATATTTCCTGGCCAAGGATATTCCATAAGAACAGCCATTGCCGGTTCTTCTAACCCGAGGACTGGTTTGTTATACATTTGAGAGAATCTTTTTAAAAAATGGTTTATGAAATAGGGAATGTCGCTTTTTCTTTCCCTTAAAGGTGGAAGATGAATTGTGACTGCGTTTATCCGATAATAAAGGTCTTCTTTAAACCTCCCTTTTTTGACTTCTTCTTCTAAATTTTTATTAGTGGCGCAGATAAGTCGCACATCAACCCTTTTTGTCTCTGTGCTGCCAACCCTTCTAATAATTTTTGTCTCTAAGAATTCTAATATCTTTGGTTGGGTATTTAAAGGAATATTAGAAATCTCATCTAAGAATATTGTGCCACCATCAGCAATTTCTAATAGTCCCTCTTTATCCCTCACGGCACCAGTAAAGGCACCGCGTACATGTCCAAAAAGTTCTGATTCAAAAAGGGTTTCAGTTAAACCACCGCAATTGATTGTATAAAATTTTTTATCCCGGCGTTTACTTTTATAATGGATATACTCAGCCAAAACATTCTTACCAGTTCCAGTTTCTCCGGTTAATAAAATTGTACATTCTGCTGGTGCGACCTTTTCTATCAATTCATAAATATGTCTCATTTGTTTTGATTTTCCTAAGAGAATACCGGTTTTTTCATCAATCATTAATTTTTCTGAAGAGAAAAATGAACTTGTTTGGATTCTATTAAAAATATTTGATTTGTCAATTGTCGCTGCCAGAAGATTAGCAATTGACATTAATAGACTGCGGTCTTCATCCAAAAAGATATGGGAGGTAATTCGGGAATCTAAATATATGACGCCAACAACCTTTTCCTCCGTTTTTAAAGGTACACATAATAATGACCTGATTTTGTTTAATATCACACTTGGTCTTTCTTTAAAGCGTGGGTCATTTAAAGCATCACTCACCAAAATCGGTTCCGGCACATATTTTATTCTTTTTATTGCCGACATGGATATCTGGGTCGCATCTTCTAAAGTTGAATGATCAATCGCCCGCGCAGCGACCGGTGTTAATTTATCTTGATGGAATAAAAATAAAATTCCCCTTTCAGCACCAGTCGCATCTATTGTTAAGTCAATTATCTTTTCAAAAAAGTCTTCTTTTTCAATACCGGAATTAATAATCTCCGATATCTGATAAAAGATTTTTAAATATTGTGCCTTTTCTTGTGTTCTTAACCTTCCACTTTTTTCTATTCTTTCTAATTGTTTTGTCAAAAGTTCGGTTAATTCTAAATCTATTTTTGCCGAAACCTCTTCAAAAAGAATCTTTGCCTCTTCTAAATAAGACTTTAAAGAGATAAGTTCTTTATTATCAAAAATCTTAAATTCCAAGATATCACTAAAAATAAATATTGGTTCTTCTTTAATTTTTTTGTAACCTAAAAGGAGATAGATAAAGCTCTTTGCCAATTCATATTTCATATTTAACTTCTTATACTGAGTGATTACCGAAAATAATCTTTCTTTTCCCTCATCTATTTTATTAAGAAGCATCTCGCATACTCCTAATAACCTTTCACTATTCAAATAAGTAAAGAAAGATTTTTCTTTATCAATTTTTGCTAAAATCTTTTCTGCGTAATTTTTCGCCTTTTCTATTTCGCTAAAAAGGAGATAATATTCACCTAAGAAAAGTAATAAATCGTCATCTTCTCTATTTAACTTTTCTAATTCTTCAACTAAAAAGCGCGCATTTTGAAAATCTCCCTTTGCTAAATAATAATAAGCAAAAAGCCTTTTTTGTTGATAATTTATATATTGGTCTTCTATATTTTTTAAGCTTTCTATATATTTTTCACTCTCTGCTGATCTTCCGGTTTTTATCAAAAGTTCACAATAATTTAAAAGATTTTGATAATAATAATAATCTTTAACTTCCTTTTCATAAAGATTTAACAATTGTTTATAAATCTCTTCCGCCTTTTTAAAATCATAAAAATAATAAAGATAAGCAAGGTTTATTAAAGATACCCTTTCCTGTTCTTTCATTCCGCATCTTTGGGCACTTTTTAACGCCTCTTCTAAATAATACCTTGCCTTCTCAAAATTTCTTTGCGTTCCCAAAATAGAAGCCAAGCCGATTTGTGAAGAGATAATATTAGCCATTGATTTTCTTTCTAAACTTTCTTCATAAGATTTTTTATATATCTTTTCCGCTTCTATTAAATCGCCTTTAAAAAATAATAAAGAAGCATAAAATTGGTTCATCCGGTCAGCTATTATTGGTTCTTCAGCAAGTTCTATTGCTTTTTTGATAATTCTTATAGCATCTTCAATCTTTCCTTTATACCAATACAAAACACTCAAATTATAATAAATACTTGCCTTAATCTTTTTCTCACTTTTTTTCTTTAAATTATTGCTTAAATTTAATGCCTTTTCCAAAATCTTTTCTGCCTCGTCCAATTGATTATTTTTTATTAAAGCAAAACCTTTATCAGTTAACAGTTCTATGGAAAGTTCATTTTTAAATTCCTTTAGAAAGTTTAAACCTTCATCAAAATAGTTTATTGCTTCTTCGTATCTTCCCAAATGGAGGCAGACAATTCCATTTTTTCTTAAAAATTTACTTAAAAGCTCTTTTTCTTTTGAAAGTTCTTTATCAGCAATAGCCACACTTAAAGCCTGCTTATAGATATCAATCGCCTCTTCATAAAATCCCAAAAGTTCCCTTAATTTACCTATTTCTTCCATTGTTTTAATCCTTTCTATTGCCTTAGCATCTTTTCCCAAAAATCTCAATTTCATCTCATAAAATAAAAGGCTTTCCTTAAAGAGTGATAAAGACTTTGCCTTTTCTGCTGCCAAACTATTATAATATAAAGCTTCATTCTTCTTTTCTCCTTGGGCGTAATGGAAGGCCAAATCAAAAAGAACCTCTTCTTTTTCTTCCGGATATAATAATTCTAAGGCGTAAGCAATCTTTTGGTGATAGACTTTTCTTTCTTCATAAAAGATTCCTTCTTGGATAACTGCTTCTAAAATCTTAGAAGTAAAGTAATATTTTAAATTAAATTTCAAAAAATTATTATTAACCAAATTTTGGATTTTTTTATAAAGAAATTCTTCTTCGTAATTTAAAGTTTTTTTAATAAATTCCAAAGAGAAGGGTTTACCAAAAAGAGCACCCATACGTAAAATCTCAAGTTCTTCCTTAGATAATCGCCTGATTCGATTTTTTACAATTTCACTAATATTGGTGAGTTTCAAAGTAAAATCTTCCAAAAACTTATTAAATCTTCCCTTCTCATAAGAAAATCTTCCGAAAGAAAAATTCAAAATTTCTTCTTCTAAAAGATGGTATATTGTCTCAATAATAAACAAAGGATTGCCACCGGTAAGGGTATAAAGAGCATTAGCAAATTCCTCTAAATTTTCCACATCGGCAAGCATATCTTTTATTAATAAATAGGTTTCTTCTTCGTTTAAAGGAGGAAGTTCCAATAAAAGAAAATAATCTTTATTTTCAAAAAGCTTTAAAAATTCTTGTAACCTTTCTTCTTTAAGTGAACAAGCCAAAACAAAGATACCTTCTTTTTCTAAACCATAAGTGAGATAACGAAAAAGATTTAAAGAAAAACCATCCATCAATTCCAAATCATCAAAAAAAAGCAAGATTGGTCGGTTTTCTTTTTTTCTTAATTCCACAATCGTTTGGAAAATCATTTCATATAAAGTTAAAAGTTCTTTCTGAGCGGTTTCAATATCGTATTCTTCTAAATTAATTTTAAAGGAAAGTAATTCCTTATTATAGATAGAAAAAGTTCTTAATAACTGCTCTAATAACGACTGGTATCGTCCACTTAAATAACCGCCAGCAAAATTAAAAACCAAACCATTTTCTACCTGCACAAAATACTTAAATTCACTCGCTAACCTTGATTTTCCTACCCCCCTTTCACCAAAGATTAAAGCAAACTTAGAAAGGTTTTTTTCTTTTACTTCTTTAAATAATTCCTTCAATTTTTGGAGGAAATCTTCCCGACCGATAAAAGTGGCAGGTGCAACCTGTTTCTTATAAGTTTTAAATTCATAGGTTTTTTCTTTTTTTAACAAGGGCTTAATAATTTCAAAAATTTCTGAAGCGCTATTTGGTCTCTTATTCACATTATAAGAAAGTAAATTGTGAATTAATAAAGACAATTTTTTTGGCGGTATTGGTAAGTTATTTTTCTTACAGAGTTCTTCTACAAAAGGCAGTTTTTCTTCGTTTTGCAGTTTTAAAAACTTTAAAATGTTATTAGCATATTTTTTTGGACCTTCTTTAGTAATAATTTCGTAAAGAATAACTCCTAAGGAATAGAAATCTGCCCGATTATCAATATAACTCCCTTTTAACAATTCTGGGGCCGAATATCCAATCGTGCCACCAACCTCTAATGATAAAGGCACTATTTTTTCGGCAAAACCAAAGTCTAACAGTTTTACCAAAGGTTCTTTTTCTCCATAATTGGAAAGCTTCATTGAAACTAAAATATGTTCTGGTTTTAAATCACCATGGAGATAAGAAGAAGAATGAATAAAATCTAAGGCTTTTAAAATTTCTACTAAAACTAATAAAAGGTCGTCGTTATATCCATCAGTAAAGAATTTATCTATTGGTAAGCCTTCAAAATATTCCATTGTAAAAAAAGGTAAAGAATCTTCCGAATAGTTAAAGTCTAAAACCGTAATAATATTCGGATGGGTAAAATGGGATAAAAGGGTAAATTCTTGGGAGATACGTGAAGATATCTCTTTTTGATTTTTATATTGAGGTTTTAAGATTTTTAAGGCAAGGATTTTATCACTAATTAAATCTTTTACCTTATATACCTCACTAAATAAACCGCCACCTAAAAAAGATAAAACTTGATAACGATCTATTATTAAATTACCCTCTCTAAAGCCTGGCATATATAAATTATAACCAAAAAAATTATAAAGTCAAGTTAAAAATGCGACAAATCAAATTGTCGCAAAAATTTTTTAAGTTATGTAAAATCAATACTTGATTTTTAAAATAAAAATTTTATAATTCTTTTATGGAAGTTTTTGCTGGTTTTTGTCAGTTTAAAATTGTTTTTGGCGATAAAGAAAGGAATTTTAGAAAAGTGGAAAAATTATTTTTGAAAATAAAAAATACCAAATCTTTGAAGATAATTGTGCTACCGGAACTTTTTTCAACTGGTTATCTGTTTTTAAATAGGAAGGAATTGGCGTCTTTAGCAGAAGAAAGTGAGGGCGAGACGTATAATTTTTTAAAACATTTGGCTAAAAATTATAATGCGATAATAGCTGGTGGTTTTTTAGAAAAAGAAGGTAACCGTTTTTATAATTCAGCTTTAATTGTCGCACCTGATGGTAGATATTTGATTTATAGAAAGATTCATCTTTTTAAAGATGAAAAAGAACTTTTTGAAAAAGGGAACCTCCCATTTAGGGTATTTGATTATAATAATTTAAAAATTGGTTTACTTATCTGTTTTGATTATTTTTTCTGTGAAGCGGCAAGAACCTTGGCGTTAAAAGGAGCAGAAATTATTTGTCATCCTTCTAATTTGATTTTACCTTATGCCCCGCTCATAACTAAAGTTCGGGCATTAGAAAATCATATCTTCTGGATATTAGCCAATAGAGTGGGAAAAGAAAAAAGGGGAAATAAGGAGTTAATTTTTTTGGGTAAAAGTCAGGTTGTTTCTCCAAAAGGTGAAATTTTGGTAAAGGCTTTAAAAGAAGAAACTTTAAAAGTTACAAAGATTAATATTGAAAATGCTAGAAATAAAAAAATAACCGAGAAAAATGACTTATTTCTTGATCGTCGAAGGGATTTTTATGAGATTTAGTAAATATAAAATAAGTGTCCTTTGAATATGAAGCCTATTTTCCGCTTGGTCTAAAACAATAGAATTTTCACTGTCTAAGACATCATCGGTAATTTCTTCCCCCCGATGAGCTGGAAGGCAATGCATGATTTTATATTCTTTTTTTGCTAATTTTAATAATTCTTTGTTAATTTGAAATCCTTGGAAATCTTTAAGCCTTCTTTCTCTTTCGCTTTCTTGCCCCATTGAAACCCAAACATCGGTATAAAGATAGTCGCAAGTTTTTACTACTTCTTCCGGTTCATTAGTTAGACTTACAAAATCCTTAGAAAATTCAATAATTTCTTTATCTGGTTCATACCCTTTTGGGGTTGCCACCATCATTTCTATTCCTAAAATTTTTGCTCCTAACATTAACGAGTGGCAAACATTGTTACCGTCACCGATAAATCCCAATTTTATTTTCTCTAAATTTTTTTCCCTTTCCCAAATAGTATAATAATCGGCCAACGCTTGGCAAGGATGTTCGTAATCGTCCAAGGCGTTAATTACCGGAATAGTGGCAGATTCTTTTAACTCTTTAGTAATATTATGAGAAAAAGTCCGAACAATTATCAAATCAACCCAACGGGAAAGATTTTTAGCAATATCTTTTACACTCTCTCTTTTTCCCATTTGTACATCCGTAGGAGCAAGATAGATGGATTCACCACCAAGTTGTTTGAGGGCAGTTTCAAAGGTTACTCGCGTTCTTAAAGAGGGTTTTTCAAAGAGAAGAACACCAATTTTCCCTTTTAAGAGATTGAGCCATTTTTTCTTTTTAAAAATTTTTTTGTAGGTCTTCGTCTTTTTAAATAAAAAAATGATAGTTTTTTTATCCAAATCCTTTAGGGAAATGAAATCTTTTTTCATAAAAAAATTATAGCAAAAATAAATTTAGGGTTCAATGTGAATGTTTACTTTTTTTATAAAGGCTAATTTTTTTAACTCTTTTTCAATCTGATGAATTATTTTATGGAGCTTTTTTAAAGAATAATTGTGAAAAAGTGAGATTTCTAAATCTATTTGGTAGCCATCATAAAAAGGAAAGATGTTTAGCTTTTTAATTTCTTTAATGGTTTTAACTGTTTTTAATTTTTCTAATATCGTTTTTTCTAAAATATCTTTAGCAGTTTCTTCCCTTGGTTCTAAATGGATAAAAACTTCTTCTACTTCTTTAATCTCTTCCTTTATCTTTTTTTCTAATATTTCGGTTAATTCGTGAGCTGCCTGGAGATTATAGTCTTTTGTGAGACTTAAATGAAAATCAACAAAAATTTTCCCACCACTTTTACGAGTCCTAATGTCATGGGCATATTGGGCACCTTCGGTTTCTTTGATAATTTTTTCAATTTTTTCTCTTTGTCCTTTGTCAATTTGGGTATCAACAAGAATTTTACTCTCCTGAATAAAAATTTTTATGCCAGTTAAAAGAATGATGATTGTTAAAAAGAAAGAGATAACCGGGTCTAATAAAATAAAATTCGGAGAAAAAAATATTGCCAAAGCAACACCGATTGTGGTTGCTACCGAAGAGAAAACATCTGAACGGTGATGATAGGCGTTGGTAATTAAAAGATTGTTATTTAACTTTTTCCCCAGGCTTATTGTTTTTCGAAATAATATTTCTTTACCAATAATGGTTAAAATTGAACCGAGCAGTACATAAAAAGAGATCTCTTTTTCCAATTTTTTCTTTAAAATATTTAAAAAAGTAATAAAAGAGACACTGCCTAAATAACCAGCAAGGGCAATCAAGATTAAAGAAAGAAGTAAAGAGCTAATGTTTTCTATTCGGTAATGGCCATAAGGGTGGGTATCATCTTTCTCCTTTTGAGAAAGAGAGAGTGAAAAAAGAACACCAAAATCAGTAATCAAATCGGAAAGGGAGTGGATACCATCAGCAACAATTGCTTGGCTTTTACCAAATATTCCTAAAAGGATTTTTAGCAAAGATAAAATAATATTTAAATAAACACTGATAATCGTTATTTTCTTTGGTGTCATTCTTCCTTAATTAGAAAAAACTTCGGCATCAAAAGTAGAAGCGCCTTCTTTTTGGTATTGATAATAGGCAGCACAAGCAATCATTGCGCCGTTATCTAAGCAGAGTTCTTTTTTGGGGATAAAAATTTGGTAATTTTTATCCTTAGCTAAGACTTTTAGCCGTTCTTTTAATCTTTCGTTTACTGCCACTCCACCAACAATTCCGATATTTTTAATAAGAAATTCTTTACTGGCTTTATTTAGTGCCTCTATTAAATAATCAAAAACGGTTTCCTGAAAAGAAGCAGCGACATCATATTTGTTATAATTAGGGTTAGCTTTCAGATAATATAAAACTGCTGTTTTTAAACCGGAAAAAGAAAAATTGTAATTTTTTAATAGAGGAATTGGAAAATCAATATTTCTTTCCCCCCTTTTTGCCAATTTTTCAATATAGGGACCTCCGGGATAAGGATAGCCAAGCATTTTCGCAACTTTGTCAAAGGCTTCCCCACAGGCATCGTCTAAGGTAGAACCTAAAAGGGTAATTTCTAAATTTTCTTTTAGCAAATATAACTCAGTATGACCACCAGAAATTAAAAGAACAATCATTGGCAAAGGAAAATTCTTAAATTCTAAAACTAAAGAATAGATATGACCAATTAAATGATTAACACAACGAAAAGGGATATTTAAAGAAAAGGCCAAAGCTTTGGCAAAGGAAAGTCCGCAGAGGAGAGAGCCGATAAGGCCGGGACCATTAGTGACGCCAATAAGATCTAACTCTTTTAAAGTAATATTGGCAGTTTTTAAAGCAAGGTCGGTAATAGGTAAAATTGTTTGGATATGGACACGGGCGGCTGCTTCTGGAATGACGCCTCCGTATTTGGAATGGATAATTTGGGAAGCAACAATATTACTCAAAATTTCTTTTCCATCTTTAACTACGCTCACAGCCGTTTCGTCGCAACTGGTATCAATACCTAAGATGTACATTAGAATTTTTCCACTTTAAATTTCTCTGGCCAGCATTTTATTAAAGTAATTTCTCGGGGTAAAAGGATTTCAGCCGGTAAGTTATATTCGCCTCTTTTTAAATTACGGACATCGATAATTACTTTGATATTTTTATCTTGTAAAGTGTCAAGAATATTTTCGGCGCCTTTTACCACTATCTGACAATGGGTGGGGGTTATTTTTGTTTGCGAATTGGTAATCAATCTTACGGGAATTTCCTTAAATTCCTTTTCAATAATTTTGGTAAAATAGAACTCTATTGGTATTTCTTCTTTTTCTAAGCGAAAGTATCTTTTATCGGGATTTAACAGTCTTACAGTTTGCGAAGCATAGTAACAATTTTTATCCGAAAGATATTGGAGTTTTAATTTTTTTAAATTTAGGCTTTCGGTATAGATCTCTTTTAAAAAGATTAATTCGCTTTGCGGGCCAAAAACTTTTATTTTCTTATCAGCGGTTTTTATTAGGAAGTAATCTTCGCTCTCTTCTTTAAAAACTGGTCTTATCAGTACTTCCTTTTCGCCCTCAATGTCAATCACTAAATCTAAATAATTGGGGGAATAAGTAAGCAGTTGTAATTCTTTTATCTCTTTAATCTTTTTTAAATCTAAATAAAGGCGGAAACGAGCAGGAAATTTTTGAATTGGGTTTTCAAAAAGCTCATCAAAATCTAAATAGTATTCTTTAAGGTAACGCCAGTTTTTAACCAAATCCCTTCCCTTACCAATTATTTGCAAATTAAGCTCATTTGGCGTTTGTTTTAAAAGAAAGAGATTTTCCGGTATTTTTAAAATTTTTAATTGGCTCTTAATTTTTATATTATGCTCCTTTTCTAAAACGGCTAAAACCCAAAGAAAAAGGGCAAAAAAAATGCTTAAAAGAGTTAAGGTTGGGATTTTTTTTGCCATAATAAACAAAAAGCCAGAGCGTAATCTTCAATGTGAGAAATTGATAAAAAAGCTTTTTTATCTTTTAAAAATTTTTTGACTTCCTTTTTCCCAAAAATTTGGGGAATTTTATTAACATTTTTTATTTCAATATCCTTTAAAGGGAAAACTTTTTTAGCGGCCTTGATGAAGCTTTCTTTAGCGGCAAATTTTCCAGCATAATGAAGAAATTTTTTTTCTTTAAATTGCTCACAATATTTAATTTCTTCGTCAGAAAAAATTTTTTTTAGGCTCGCTTTTTTTTTGTTTTTAACCAATCTTTTTATTCTTTCCACATCAATAATGTCAATGCCGATTCCGTAGATCATTTTCCTGGTCAATAATTTTGATAATTTCTTTAATGTCGTTTAATTCGAAATCAGCGTTACTTTCTTTCGTGTTAAAGGTATCACCGTATTTGGCAAACGCGGTTTTCATTCCGACCAATTTCGCACCAATAATATCCCGTTCTCGCCAATCACCTACCATAAGAACTTCTTCGGGTTTTAAGTTCAATTTTTTTAAAGCCAATAAGAAAGGTTCGGGATCCGGTTTTCTTTTCTGAGTATCCTCGTAGGCAATCACACAATCAAAATAATTTAAAAAACCTAAATAGCATAATCTTAAATAAGCCTGTAATTTCGGGGCATCAGAGACCACACCCAATTTTAATCCTCGTTTTATTAATTGCAAAAGGGTATATTCCGTATGGGGATAGGGAACTAAAGTAAAATCCTTTGCTCGCCGGTAACCAACAATACCGCTTGCCAAAATTTTGTAATCAATATAACCAAGTTTTCTTAAAAGAAAATCCTGAAAGACTTCTTGGTATTCAATGCCTTTTTCTTTGTAGATTTTATAAATCTCTTTCTTGATTTCTTCTCGAGGAATATCAAGCCCAGCATCAATCATTGCGGTAATCGCTGCTTCAATAGCTATTTCTTTCATTTTTACAAAGTCAATCAAAGTATTATCCAAATCAAAGATAACTCCTTTAATCATTTTTCTTTTTCTTCTTTACGAAAATAGGGAAGAAGTTTTTCGTAAGTTGTTCTTAAATGTTCGGAAATAACTTTTGTTTCTGCAAGTAAGGGCATAAAATTTGTATCTCCAAGCCAGCGCGGAACTATATGTAAATGGAAATGGTCTTTCACACCGGCGCCAGCCACTTCTCCTAAATTAACCCCAATGTTAAAACCAGCCGGTTTTAAGACTTTTTTTAAAACCTGTAAAGATAGGGTTAAAAGGTAAAAAATATCCAGCACTTCTTCTTTTTTAAATTCTTCCAGTTCTTTTTGGTGAAAATTGCTCACCACCATTAAATGACCATTATTATAGGGATAGCGATTTAAGAGGCAGAAAGCATAGGTGGAACGGATTAACACATAATTTTTTTCGTCATTATTTTCTTTAAGAATATCACAAAAGATGCAACGGTCTTTTTGCTCTTTGCCAATATATTCCATTCGCCAAGGCGCAAAAAGATTATCCATGTTTTAAATTTTTAAAAAACTATTCCCACCATTCAGGGAATGCTCCTTCTCGCTGTTAATTAACAGCCTTTTCATTATCTTCTTAAAACTTATTACCTTTTTGTTCATTATTAACATCCTTTTACTTCTTCAATAAATTTATTCTTACCCACTTCCCTAAAAGATTCCTGCTGTCTTCATTAAAGATATTACTTAAGTTTTTATTAGGCATCTTCTTAGAATGAGAGGTTAGAAATTCTTTTAAATGAAAAAACATGACAAAAAGTTTTTAAATAAAATTAAACTTTATTATCCATTATTTTAAATTTAAATAAAAAATTTTAAAAAATCAATAAATATTGTGAGAAATAACCTTTTTTAAATAAAATATTTAATTTATTTTAACCAGACAAATTTTTCTTTATATAAATTTTTATCAATTTCTATTTCACAAAAATAAATACCAGGTTTTGCTTTTATTCCTTTATTGGTTTTACCATCCCAATATATTAAATAATTTCCTTGTTTTTGGTGTTCATTTTTATAGATTGTTTTTACTTTATTGCCAGTGATATCAAAAATTGTTATCGTTACTAAAGAAGGAGCAGAAAGAATGTAGCGGATAGCAATTTTATTACTACTGATTTTGGGGAAAACAGAAACAAAGGAAGGCAATAAAATATTAGAACTTATTTGTTCGTTAATAGCAGTATATCCTGGCCAATAAAGAAAAGGGTCTCCCCAAAGATTATAAACAAAAAGATTATGTTGATCCGACCAATCTGAAAGATTGTGTTGAGCATATTCAAATTTTGACTCAAAAAGAGCATCGCCTACTGGCCAAGGTGGGGATGTCGCTAACCACCATACAAAATAACAATTTAAAGAAGCACTACCTCCTTGTCTCCATCTGTTCCATCCAGGCCGATAATAACTAACCCGAGAGGCACCGATAAAGGCGACCGAACCCCTATAATGTAAATAATCTCCTAAACAATAAAAAGTTGTATCTGGAATGCCAGTAAGACAAGCCTTGGAGTATACAATTGATGGATAATTATCGTTTAGATAGTAAACATCGTCATCGCAAAAAAGAAGCGGATGGGTTCTCTGACCCGGTGAAAGATAGACTGTTCGGACTACGCAAGTTTCTCCTCCGTGGGCACTCCAATTTACAAAACCAAATGAATAATTTGACCACCAATAAATTGTTCTACTTCGATTTATAGAATCTTCACAAGGATATGGAGAAGGATATATACCAGCCTTTTCATAAAGACGAATATATGTCCATCTTTCTGGCACTAATACAGTGTCTTTTATCTTTTCAAACATTAAAGCTCCATCAGTAATGGAATCGGTTAAGGTTCCTAATAATAACGCCCTTTTTTTCCAAGAGCCAGTATTTTGTTCAAAAGCTACTGTCTTATTACAGATTCTTCTAACAATTGAAGTATCAGCCCAATTTATTCTTCCCACATATATATCGGCAGCAAAGTCAACATTATCTTGTCCAAATTCTCCAAAATAACCATCACCATCAGAATCCCAATTACCGGTTAGGTCAGCATAATAGTAATCAGTGGGAACTGGATTCTCTCGGGAGCGTCGCTGATGATTAAAGGGATTAGGCCAGCATTCTCGCATCGGGATTTGCCAAACTTCGCCGATAAGCAAAGCATATGCTATCCCTCGATTGTAAAGATAAATAAGGGCGTTTCGTGTCTTTTCTGCTAAATCTCTTCCCGGAAAATTATTCCTCACCCAATCCATAGTAGCATAAACCACTGTATCTGGTTCACAAAGATAGGCTTTCCATACCCCTAAATTCCACATTGGTTCAATATATTCGTCAGAAGGAATTAAAATAAAATAATAATAACTAGGATTTTTCTCTGAGCGGCTTTTAAGTTCATACCATTTTTTAGCATCTTCATAATTTATAAAGAAACATTTTGCCTTTTTATCAAAAAGAGTATCATCAAGCTTAACTCTACTTTTTAAAGGAAGAGAATAAGTAATTTGAATTTGGACATTTTTAATAAATGTCAATATTTTAGATTTAGGTTGGTATTGGAAGGGAGTAAATCTTATTAGAGCATATCGCCATTTTCTCATATTACCACAACCTTCATATTTTATAACTTCCTTTGGATAAGGATTATCAGAAAGATAAGTTTCTTTATAATTTCGTTCATATTCCATTTTTAATTCTTCCTCTAATTCCTTAGATTTAATAGTTGGTAAGGGGATTGAGGAGGGCTTAATATTAAATTTACCATCTAAAACCATTTCTTCCTTTTGTAAGATTTCAACAGAGATTATATTAGCCTCTGGTGGCAAAGCAATTGCAAAATTTCTGGAAGGAAGTTCCGGTTTTCCTGGAATGGATAAAAATCCAAAATCCGCCATCGTTAATTGGTGATAGTTATCTGGAAGAGTATCAATTTTATATTCCTTAGCTCTTAAAGTTATAGTATAAGTTTGGGGCGGTCCAAAAGGAGGTTTTGGCGCCATGGAGAAATCAAAGTTCTCTGGGGGGGTGGTTAACCTTTTGATATTTCCAAATGGGTAAACAAATATTGGAATACACATGATTAAAGTTAAAAAATAAAAGGCTTTTTTAGTCATATTTTCCTCCTTTAAATTTAAAAATTTCTTTCCATTTAGGATAATTTTAATAAAAAATTTTAAAAAATCAATAAATCGCTTGAAAAAATAAAAATATTTTTTTAAAATTATATATGAAAAATGGGGCAGTAGTTCAGTGGGAGAACGCCTCGTTCGCAACGAGGAGGTCGGCGGTTCAAATCCGCTCTGCTCCAAAATTTTAAAAAATGGTGCCAAAAAGGGTTTTTTTTACAAAAGGTGTTGGAAAACACAAAGATAAGCTCTCTTCTTTTGAGGCGGCTTTAAGGGATGCCGGTATTGCCCAATTTAATATTGTCCAAGTGTCAAGTATTTTGCCCCCTGGTTGTAAGATTATTTCTAAACAACAAGGTCTCCGTTATATTGTTCCTGGAGAGATTATTTTTTGTGTCATGAGTACCAATGCTACTAATGAACCCCACCGTTTGATTGCTGCTTCAATTGGTGTGGCTATTCCCCGGGATAAAAATCAATATGGTTATTTATCGGAATACCATTCTTTTGGCGAATCAGAAAACAGAGCGGGTGAATATGCGGAAGATTTGGCAGCGCAAATGTTAGCAACTACCTTAGGAGTAGAGTTTGATCCTAATACCAGTTATGACGAAAGGAAAGAGATTTGGAAGATTTCGGGTAAGATTTATCGAACAATGAATATTACCCAAACGGCAATCGGTGATAAAAATGGTCTTTGGACAACCGTGGTTGCTTGTGCGGTTTTGATACCATGAGGGAAGAGTTTTTGAAACACCCAACAAATCCGCTAGAAATAAATCCTAACGATTCTGTTTATTCGCTTTTAAAGAAGATGGAGAAAATTTCTTTTCAAGGAAGGACGTTGGCTTACGCTTTAAGTATCTGGGAGAAGATGCTTTTAGATGATGTGATTATCTTTTTAGGACTGGCCGGGGCAATGATTCCCGCGGGAATGAGGAAAGTTATCGTTTATCTTATAAAAGAGAGATATATTGATTGCTTAGTTTCTACGGGTGCTAATCTCTTTCATGATCTTCACGAAATTAGGGGGAAACACCATTATTTAGGAACTGCGGAGATAGACGATACTTTATTGAGAAAATGTAAGGTCGATCGGATTTACGATACCTTTGCTAGCGAAGATGAATTTATTGAGAGTGATAATTTTATTATTTCTCTTTGTGAAAAATTTGAACAAAAAAGATTATATTCAACAAGGGAGTTTTTGTATCTCTTAGGGAAAGAGTTAATTAATTTTAAAGAAGAAGGAATTTTAAATACCGCGGCCAAATATAATGTACCTATTTATTGCCCAGCTTTGGGTGATTCTTCTATCGGAATTGCTTTAACTGAAGGAAGAAGGAAAGGGAAATGTGATATTAAGTTTGATATCTTAAAAGATGTCTATGAAACTGCCTATCTTACTTCTTTAAAAAAATCAGGGGTTATTTATATCGGTGGCGGTGTTCCCAAAAATTTTATCCAGCAGACCGAGGTTACCGCTCCTTTTTTAGGTTTTGCCACAAAAGGGCATTCTTATGCTATTCAATTTACGATTGATGCTCCTTATTATGGTGGTCTTTCGGGTTGTACTTTTTCGGAAGCCCAATCTTGGGGAAAGATTGCTTTAGATGCCAAAATGGTTACTTGCTATTGTGACGCCACAATTGCCTTACCAATTATTGTGACTGCTTTAGCCCAAAGAAATATTAAAAGAGAAAAAATTATAAAATTTGAAGATTTGGATAAAGAAAATTTTAAAATAATTTAATAAGGAGGGGAAAATGGCAATCGTTGATATTAGTGTAGTGCCCATTGGTACAAATTCACCAAGTGTGAGCTCTTTTGTAAAAGAAGCAGTTGAGATTATTAAAAAATCGGGCCTGAAATATCAGGTAAATCCGATGGGGACAACGATTGAAGGGGATTTGACAAAAATTTTTGATGTGGTGAAAGTTATCCATCAACATCTTTTTATTTTAGGAGCTCAAAGGATATTGACGACAATAAAAATCGATGAAAGGATTGATAAGGCACAAAGTATGGAAGAAAAAGTAAAAAAAGCTTTGGGAGAATAATAAAGGAGGTTTTTATGGCTTCTTTATGGGAAAAAGTGAAAAATTGGTTAGAAGATACAACGAAACAGGTATTGAAAGAAACTGAGGATTTAAGTAGAAAAGGAAGATTAAAGATGCAGATTGGTGCTTTAAATCGGGAGATTGACAAAAAATTTTCTTATCTGGGAGGCTTGGTTTATCAAATGATGACCGAAGGGAATTTGGTGATTGAAGATGAAAAAGTAAAAGAAGTTATTAAAGAGATTGAAAAATTGGAAAAAGAACTTAAAGAAAAAGAAGAAGAGTATAAGAAGATATAATAGCTTAATTTTTTAAGATAAAATCACAAATGAAAAAGATATTATTAACGAATGATGATGGTATTAATGCTCCCTCTTTAAATTATCTTTATGAAACTTTAAAAGATTTGGGGGAAGTTTATGTTTGTGCTGCTAATGAAGACCGTTCAGCGGCTAGCCATTCATTTACTTTAAGAAAGCCGATAGAAATTTGTGAACTTAAGAAGAATTGGTATAGTGTTTCCGGCACACCTACCGATGCGGTTTTATTAGCTTATCATGCGCTCTTAAATAAGAAGATTGATATCTTGATTTCCGGCATCAATGATAGTCCTAATCTGGGTGAAGATGTTTTGTATTCTGGAACCGTTGCCTGTGCCATTGAAGGTACAATTTTGGGGATTCCTTCTTTTGCTATCTCTTTTGTGGAGAATAATAAAAATTTGGAGACGGCTTTAAAATTGGTTTATAATCTAACTAAAAATATTTTGAGATATGGTTTGCCGAAAAAGACTTTTTTAAATATTAATATTCCTAATAAAGAGATAAAAGGAATAAAAATAACCAAATTGGGGAAAAGGATATATAAAGATATGGCTTTGCCGGTGCCGAATAAAAAAATGTGTTATCTGATTGACGGTGAAATGAGTTTTGTTGATATAAAAGGCAGTGATTTTAATGCCGTAGAAAATGGTTATATTTCTATCACCCCCCTCCATTTAGATATGACTAATTATAAAGTTATTAAAAAATTAGAAAAAAGGTTTAAAAAGATAATCTAATGAAAAAGATAGTTATTGGAATATTTTTAATTCTTTTTTTTATTTTTTTAGCCTATTTCTTTAAAAACTATTTAAAAAGGCTATTAGCAAAGACCACCCTTCCCCCTAAGGTAATAAATTTAATAAGTAATCTTCTTTTTTATTTAATTCTTTTTATCGCCTTTGTTTATATTCTTAGTTATTTCCAAGTAAATCTTATTGGTTTAATTGCTGGTTTAGGAATTACCTCTTTTGTTATCAGTTTTGCGGTTAGGGACTTTCTCAGCAATGTTGTTGCCGGTATTATTTTGATGGTTATGCGACCTTTTAAAATTGGCGACCAGATTATCATTCAAAATTTTGAAGGGATAGTAAAAAGTATTACCTTAAGATATATTATAATTGAAAGGAAAGACGGTGATAAAGTCTTAATCCCCACCAGTAATACCTTAACCAGTCCAATTGTGGTTAAAAGTAAAGATTAACTTCCTAATTGACTTTTTTTTTCTTTAAATTATAATAATTTAATCTGCGGGTATAGTGTAATGGTAGCACGAAGCCTTCCCAAGGCTTTAGTGGGGGTTCGAATCCCCTTACCCGCTTGAAAATTATGAGAAATTTAATAATTAGTATTTTTTTCTTTATTTCTCAAACTTATTCTTTTAAAATCTTTTTTGATTATGATAATTGGGAATTAAAGGTTATTAAAGAACCCGCCGATACGGCAAAAGAAGATTGGAACTATTTGGTAAAAAGTTACTTACGAACTTTGATTTATGATAGCGATAAGACCTTAGATGAGTTTTTACTTTTACATCCCCGTATTGAAAGAAAATTCAACCATTTACCTTTAAATTGGCAAGAAAAAAGAAGAAGTTTTTTATCAGATGGTAGAGAAATTATTGAATATTCTTTGTCCTTAAAGCCGCTTTTTTCAATAATTCCTTTAAAAACCGGCACCGGAATACCGATCGGTCAACTTGCCTGTCCTTTATGTAAAAGACCTTGGCCTGAAGATTTACCTGTTCCGGAAGGAGTAAAACTTATCCCTTACGAGGAGCCCAATGTTTTTAAAGAAAATTATACGGGAATAATTATTGATGCTCGGCATTTATCATTAAAGCCAGTACTCTTTTTTAAGATTTATAACGAAGAATTAAAAGAGATTTATTCAGTTGCTTTTGCTGATTCTTTAAGTTTACTTTCCAATGGTCTTTGTTCTTATGTGAAAAGTTTGGAAGAGGCTTTCAAACATCCGAAAGCCGGTAATTTTCCCCTCTATATCTCGGCTTTAAAAATCACCGGTAAAAATAAATGTGACTTAATAATTGCTAATAAAGATGCTTTAACGCTCCATTCGTGTTTAAACAATATTAAATTATTAGAGAAATGTCGGGTGATAGTGGTTTATAAAGATGAGTTTACCTTTGAAAAATAGTATCATTTATGGTCCGGTAAAAAGTAAAAGACTTTCCCGCTCCTTGGGCATAAATATCATCTCTAGTAGCGAAAAAATTTGTAGTTTTAACTGTATTTACTGTCAATATGGTTTAACTAAAAAGTTTAATAATGCTTTTATTCCGGTAAAAGAGGTGGAAGAAGCCTTGATCAATTTTTTTAAAAGTCCTCAGAAAATTGACTATTTAACTTTTTCCGGTAATGGCGAGCCGACGCTTCATCCAGAATTTGAAACAATTGTTAAAATAGTGAAAAAAATCAGGGATAAATTTGCTCCCCAAATACCTATTGCCCTGCTTTCTAATTCTTCTAATATTTTAAATCTTTCTTTAGAAACATTAAAAATGATTGATGTTAAAATTTTTAAATTAGATTGCGGTAATGAAGAACTTTTTCTTTTAATTAATCGACCCTTGGTAAAGATTACTTTTAAAGATATTGTGAAAGGTTTAAAAAAAATTGCCCAAAGGTTTCCAATAACAATTCAGACAATGTTTATTGATTTTAAAGAAAAAAATAATTATGAAGGAGAAGCCTTAAGAGATTATATTAAAGTTATTAAAGAAATAAAGCCGGCTTTTATTCAAATTTATTCTTGCGACCGACCAGTAGCAATAAATGGTGTGAAACCAATTAGTAATGAAAAATTGAAAGAATTGGCGGATCTTATAAATAAAAAAACAAAAATTCTTTTAAGGGCCTATTTAAATGTTCCTTTAGAAGTTCGTTTAGGAGTTTAAAATGAAAATTTTGCATATTATTTTTTCCCTTTCAGTTTTAATATTGGGAATATTTTATCTTAAATTGGCAGTAGCGAAAGCCGGTATTTGGACCTATCCTTTTAAAAGATATCGTCAATTTTCTTTTTGGCTTTTCTTTTTGGCATTAATTAGCTTTATTTTTGGGAAGTTCATAAAAGATGTTAAAAGAATGCCGGGGCATAATTTTTTAGGGATTTTAGTATTAATTATTTTACTTTTAAGTTTGATTTGGGAAGAGAGAAATTATAAAGGAAGATTATTACCGACACAAACTTTACAGCCCTATTTAACCTTATTGGGTTTATCTTTGATTATCGCCCAAATTTTTTTAGCGCTTTTTTCTTAATTGATGAAGCTTTTCTTATATTCCGATAAGAAAATAAAAAATTTTTTACCATTAACCTATTTAAGAAGTTTTTCCCAATTGCGGCTCGGTTGTTTTAAGATTATTGACTATTTTAAATTTTTATTCCCCTTTTTAAAAGTTGAGGAGGCTTTTGAAAAGAAAAAAGAGAAAGGTCTTTATTTTCTTGTCCGTTTTTTACCGCAAAAAAAGATTGAAGATTTTAACGAAAATCTTATCTTTAAATTTCAAAATCAAGTTGTTGGTTATCTGGTTGTTGATGAAAAAGGAAAAACAAAAGAAAAAACTATTGACGGTTTTCTTTTAGAAAATCTTTGGGATTTGATTCGCTGCCAAAAAGAATTTTTTCCAATCTGGCAAATACCTTTTCCCAAAGAGAATTTTTTAGACAATTTCTCTTTTAAAGTTTTTGGCAATAGGGAATTGGTCTTTATTTCTAAAACAGCAAAAATTTTGGGTGATTTAATATTAAATACGGAAAAAGGTCCAATTATTATTGATGATGATGTTATTCTAAAAGGTTTTAATTATTTAGAAGGTCCTTTATATATTGATAAAAAAACAGTGATTGATAATTGTAAAATCCGACCTTACACGACGATTGGTTATAATTGTCGGATTTCTGGAGAAATTGAGGCCAGTATCTTTTTAGATTTTGCAAATAAACATCATGAAGGTTTTATTGGCCATGCTTACATCGGTGAATGGGTAAATCTCGGTGCTTTTACCAGTAATTCCGATTTGAAAAATAATTATTCAGAAATAAAAGTGAAAATTAAAAGAAAAGTTTATAATACGAAAATGTTGAAATTTGGTTGCGTTATCGGTGATCACACCAAAACCGCTATTGGTACTTTAATTCCTACCGGAGCTGTTTTCGGAATTTGTGTGAATATTAAAAAAGGCGGGCCTGCCCAAAAATTTTATCCCTCTTTTTATTGGGATAAAAATAAAAAATGGGAATTTAAAAAATTGGTAGCAACCATAAGAAAGATGATGGCAAGGAGAGAACAAACATTGACTGAAGAAGAGGTTAAGAAACTAAAAAAAATATATGAAGATAAAAAAAGACCATTGTAGCTTTTCTTTAGGAATAGATATTGGTGGTACCAATATCAAAATGGGCATTGTAAAAGGGAATAAAATTATAAAGAAAAAGATTTTGAAAACCGAAAAAGATTTGCCTAATAAGGAATTTGGTAAGTATTTAATTAATGCTATCAGAGATTTTATCAAAGGATACAAAATAGAAAAAATCGGTATTGGTATTGCCGGTTATGTTGATTATCAACAAGGGGTTTTAAAATTTTCCCCCAATTTACCAAAATTAAAAAATTTCTTTTTAAAAAATTTTATAAATGAGAATTTAAAAATAAAAACCTTCGTTTTAAATGATGCTGATGCGGCAGCAATTGGTGAATATTTTTATCACCGGAAATATAGAAATTTGATTACCCTAACCTTAGGCACTGGGGTTGGCAGTGGAATAATAATAAATAACAAACTAATTTATAATAGCGAATTTGGACACACAATTTTGATCCCCAACGGATTTTTATGTTCCTGCGGAAAAAGGGGATGTGTGGAAAGTTATTTAGGGAGTTCAGGAATTTTAAGGTTTGCTGAGAATTTATATAAAAGAAAAATAAAAGGATTAACTCCCAAAATAATTTTTAAAAAAGCAAAAGCGGGAGATAAAATTGCTTTAGCGATTATTAAAAAATATGGTTTTTATTTAGGAATTGCTTTAAGCAATTTAGCAAATATTTTTAATCCCGAAATTATTATTTTAAATGGTGGTCTTAGTAATATGGGTAATTTACTTTTAAAATTTACTAAACCCGTTTTAAAAGAAAATACTTTTTACCAGCCAAAGGTACACATCTCCAATTTGAAAACTAACGCGGGAATTATTGGTGCTCTCAATTTTGACAGTTTTGGCGGAGGTGGGTAGGAATCGAACCTACCACAAGCCTTTTGGGCTTGCGAGCGGGTTTGAAGCCCGTCAGGCACACCAGCACCCATCCACCTCCATTAAAAAAATTATACAAAATATTTTCTCAAAATCAAGATAATGGTTTTATATAAATTATTGACACCAAATATCTGATTTTTTCCGTAACTATATTTGACAATCTTTTGAAAATAATTATAATTAATCATGGCGAAAACTTTAATTATTTTCCCTACTTATAACGAAGCGGAAAATATTAGAGATATTATTAAGGCAGTGTTAGCTATTTCTCCGGATATAGATGTTTTGGTGATTGATGACAACTCGCCCGATAAAACTTATGAGATTGTGGCCGAGATGGCAAAAGAAAATAAAAGAATAAATTTAATAAAAAGGGAAAGAAAATTGGGTTTAGGAACTGCCTATATTCTTGGTTTTAAATATGCTATTGAAAAAAATTATGATTACTGTTTTGAAATGGATGCCGATTTTTCCCATAATCCCCAGGATATACCAAGATTTTTGGCTTTGATGGATGAATATGATTTGGTAATTGGTTCTCGTTATATTTCGGGTATTTCGGTTGTTAATTGGCCATTAAAAAGGTTATTATTAAGTTATTTCGCCAATATCTACGCCCGAATTTTTACCGGCTGCCCGATAAAAGATTTGACCAGTGGTTTTAAATGTTATAAAGTATCGGCGCTTAAAAAAATTGATTTGGATAAATTAAAAATGGATGGTTATGCCTTTCAAATAGAAATCCACTGGCATTTTTGGAGAAATAATTTTAAGATAAAAGAAATTCCGATAATCTTTGTTGAAAGACGTTCTGGAGAAAGTAAGATGTCAAAGAGGATTATTAGGCAGGCCTTCTTTTTTGTTTTGAAGCTCTTCCTTAAACGCCTTTTCAATCTTTAAAATCTGATACTTTTCGTTATTAAATTCAACAATATCACCGATTTTTTTATTAATAAACTTTTCGCCAAAAGGTGAATTATAAGCAATAATTGTTTCCTTGCTTTCGTAGAGGGCAAAACGAACGTCAAAAGGGCCAAGAAGAAGAAATTCTCTTTCTTTTTCCGTATTTAATTCTTTTACTTTTATTTTTGTCCCGGGCATTACCAAGCGATCGTCAATTTTTGAAAAGTCAATTGGACAAGCTACTTTTAATTCTTCGCTCAGAGCTTTTATCCAGTTTAAAAGTCGGTTTCTTTCTTCTTTGGCAATTTTATATTCATAATTTTCACTCAAATCGCCGTGGCTTCGTGCTTTCGCCAAATCTTCGGCATTTTTCTTTAATTTTTCATTTAGGATTTTCAATTCTTCTTTAGCCCTTTCAATTCCTTTTAGAGTGTGGTAAACAACTTTTTTACTTTCTTTTTCTAAGAGACTTTTTAAGGCTTCCTTTTCTTGTGGTTTAAAAACTGATAACGAAAGGATCCTTTCTTTAACTGCCAGAATTTCTTCTTCCCTTATTTTTTCTTCTTCCAAAATTTTAAAAAGCATCTTTTTTAAAAAAGTAGTGTACCCTTTTCTTTCTTTCAAAGCCAGTAAATCGGCAATTCTTAAAATGATTTGGTAGATTTTAAACCTTTCTTTTAAAAGATTAAATTTATTTTTCAAAAGGTAAACAAATTCGTCAATCTTTTTTAGATAGGCATAAAAGATTTCTTCCACAGCCTCATCGGCAACCACAATTTTATTTTTTACCGTCGTTAATTTCCTTTCTTTCTTTGGTTGCTTTTTAGTTTCTTTGGGTTCTTCTTTGGTTAAAGAGAAGTTGTTAAAAACAAAATTTATTGGCAATTTAACAATTTTATCTTCATCAATTTTTTTTAATTCTACTTGGTCAAAAAGAAAATCATAATTAAGAATTTGATAAGGTGAATTTTCGTAATAGATAATCTTACCGCAAGAAAAATTGTATAAAAAATTATCTAATTTGTTAAGAGCATTTAAAAAAGTATTTAATGGTGCATAAAAAATCTCTGCCTTTTCCAGAAATTTTTTTTCGGTTTCTTCTTGATAGATTGTTTTTAAAATATTAACTGTCTCTTTCCTTAATTCTTCATTGGGATTTAATTCAAATAACTTTTTTAAAACTTTTAATAAATCTTCTTTTCTGTTTAAAGAATAAAAATAATCCTTGGCTAAACGCAAAAAGGTTAATTTTAAATCAATTCGGCTTTTAGGAAGCGCGTCGGTGATGGCTAAAATTAAAAGATAATTAATCTCTTTACTTTCAGTAAAAAGATTTAAAAGGTAGTTTTCTAATTCCGAAAAATTTTTCTGTTTTATGAAATTTTTTACTTCTTCCAGAAATTCCATAGAAATAATTATAGAAAGAATTGATATATTGGTCAAGGTTTTGGAATTTAAAAAAGGCGTTTCTGGGCAATCTATTTTGAAGGGATGCCAGGCAAAAGGAGGAAGGAGTTATGAAGGGCTGCCCAGAAACGCCATCCTTTTTAGTAAATGAGCACCTTCTTTATCTTTTTGCCGTCTTCAATAAAGAAATAGATTCCTCGCGGAAGCTGCTTTTCTACTTTTCGGCCAAGGGGATTATAAATCATGATATCCTTTTTCTTTATCTTTTCCCAAGGAATAGTTTTCAAAGAGGTAACACCTTTTTTCTCAGTCTCCTTTTTTACCCAATAAAGTTCTGCCGGCGGGATAAACAGCCAAAGTTCCAAGGTTTTATTTCCTTTGAGAGCATAAATCCAGCCATTCACATAAACCAAGGCACCACCATCTTTTACTTTCTTATTAGAAGGTTCAAGGGGAATTGGTTCTAAGTATTCCCATTGGTTATTTAGGATATCGTAGAAACAGAATTCATTGGTATTATTTCCTTTAAAGGCATAGATATATTTTTCGTTGTCGGTTGTTAAGGCAGCTCCCGGACCACAAGCCTTCTTTTTCATTCCACCAGGAATAAAGAAAGGCATTGGTTCTTTTTCTTCCCAGCTGTCGGTATTAACATTATAACAATAAAATTCATTGCTTTTGCCTTTTAAGAAATAGAGATATTGATTCTGGAAGTTACATAAAGCACTCCCTTTTACTGCTCCTTTACCCAATATTCCTTTAGGGATATCTTTTAAGAAGATGAAAGTATCCTTTTCAATATCGTAGGCAAAGAAATCACAGGCACCACCGCCAGGGGTGATATAAAGGAATTTACCATTTTCATTTTCTAAATAGGTGATAGCAGCGCCCTCTTTTACTTTTTTTGGCAGGTTTTTTAATCTTTCCCAATTTCTTGTTTCTAAGTCATAGATATAAAATTCATTGGTGCCATTTCCTTTTAAGAGGTAAATTTTGTTATTGCCGCTGGTTAAAGCTCCTCCTTTAACTCCTTTATTTTTCTCCCCTTTAGGAATATCGGTCTCTTTATACCACTTATCTAAACGGGGATAATATTTATAAAATTCAAAGGACTTATTACCTTTAGTTGCGTAGATATAATTATTAATGAAAGTTAAAGCTGCGCCGCTACCAACTCTTTTGGGGTTATATTCTAAAATGGGCATATCTCTTCTTAATACCCAACCGGAAAAACCGGGTGGTGGTACATATGGCTTTTTACCCGAGAAACTACCGGTTAAAGTATCATTGGTTGGATTTTGGTCGTAAATATTATTTAAATAAGTAATTATATTGAAATTACCTTCTTCAATTGTGAAAGGTTGGAAACTAATAATTCTTTCTTCCCCTTCACCTAAGGCATAAACATAGGCCTGTTGAGAATAAATGAGTTCGCTTTCCTTTAAAATGTTGAAAGTGATGACAAAAGTTTCCGTATGATAACTATAATTTTTCACTTTTACTTGGGGTGAGATCATAATTCCTTCTTCGTAATCACCTGTTGGGGCTAAAATTTCAACCAGACCAACATCTCGGAAACCACTTAAGAAATCGACATCAGAATAGAAATAATCAATCTTTTCATTGTTGCTTAAATCCCTATCATTCTCTAATATTGCTTTCATCACAATTTGATAATCTCCTTCACCCACATTAAATGGGTCAAAGGCAATCTCTTGTTCGCTAAATTTTTCCATGAATAACAAAAGGGTGTCACCATAAACTAATTGGTCATTTTCGTCATAAATAAGACAGATAGCCGTAAATTCTTCATCACAATTGCCACAATTCTCAAAAATTCCTACCGGAATAGCCCATCCCTGAGGGACATAGCCACGAGGATAGACTATTTCTTTTACTCCCACATCGTGATAATCATTTTCAGGAATTAAAAAATTCTTTTCCATTTGGTCATTATAAGGATTTTTATCCAAAGAAAAGATTGTTTTAGCAATTACTTGGTATTCACCAGCTGAAGCTTGCCAATGATTACTGGCAGTTATTTTTAATGTTTTATTAGCTTCTAAATAAAGATTATCAATTATTGTGTAATAAACTGGTTGGTTATTGCTATTTTTAATCGTAATCTCTAAACTAAAATTATTGGCATCTTTTTGGCCGAAATTTTTAATTACTACTTCCGGATAGATTGTACCGGGGTTTTCAATCTTTCTTGGTCTAACAATTTCAATCACACCAACATCATAAGGGGTTAGAGGCACACCGGAGATATCATCAATGTAGCAGGAATTCACACCAAATAAACCCACATTACGGAAAGCAATAAAAATCGGAACGGAATCAAAATTGTTTAAGGGAATTATCCTTAAAGCATATTCTCTATTGCGGAAACCAAAGGCATCAAGGCGGGTATAGAAATTTTCTGGTTTATTACCAGATATTGATACCCAAACTTCTAATGATTCTTGAAAGTTTTTATTATGGGCGCGATAATAAAATTTTAAAGTATCATTTCCCGGAACAGGAAAGAGCTGAGGGGTTACCAACCAATCATCATTTCTTCGGGTTTTCTTTTCGAATCTACTGCGGGCACAAGCAGGCGGTGAATAATTTTTTGCTGGCGAACGGCGCCAACAAACTATTCCGTTATCTAAATTATAAATTTGCCAACCTTCTGGCGGAAATTTTTTATCACTAAAACTCTCGTTAAGAAGATTTGCCGAAAGAAAAGGAATAATTATTAAACTTAACCAGATTATTTTATTTTTTACTTTCATCACACACCTCCTGTTTAGATTTAGGGAGACCCTCTTTTTCTCCCTCCAATAATATTATAACAAAAATTTTATAAAATGTCAATAATTATAAGATTTTAAGATATCTTTTTCCGGGAAGTTCTTTTATTAAACCCTTCATTTCCATTAAAAAGAGGATTTCTAAAACTTCCGAAATTGGTCTATTTAACTTTTCACTTATTTCGTCTACATAGGTTGGTTCTTTTAATAATTCTAAAATCTTTTTCTCTTCTTCATTCAATTCAATTTCAATACCCATCTTTTTTAATTCTCTTTTAAGAGGCAAGGCAAGTTCTTCAATGATATCTTCAACCTTGGTTACTATCTTTGCGCCTTCTTTTATTAATTGATTAGTTCCTTCGCACTCCTTTTTGAAAATCGGTCCCGGGCAGGCAAAAACTTCAATACCATAATTTAATGCCCATTCACAAGTATTTAATACCCCAGAAGCAATTGGTGCTTCCACCGCTACCACCCCTAAGGAAAGACCGGCAATAATCCGATTTCTTTGGGGAAAATTATACTTTTCCGGAGGTGTGCCTAAGGGAAATTCCGAGATAATGGCTCCTTTTTCAACAATTTTTTCTGCTAATCTTTTATTTTCTGATGGATAAATAATATCAATTCCACAACCTAAAACCGCTATCGTTCGCCCGTTATTTTCTATTGCTCCTTCATGGGCTTTTGTGTCAATACCTTTGGCTAAACCGCTAACGATGGTTATACCGTAATCGCTCAACTCTCGGGCTAAACGGTAACTAACCATCTTACCATAATCGCTGGCCTTTCTTGTACCGATAAGGGCAATTGCCAAACTATCTTCTTCCCTTATCTTTCCCCGAATAAATAAAATTGGTGGCGAATCCTCGAATCGTAAAAGATTTTTTGGGTAATTTTCGTCTAAGAAAGAGACAATATTAATATTTAATCTTTCACAAATTTTAATTTTTTCTTCAAGCTCTCTATTTATCCCTTCTTTTAGCGAAATAATAATCTCCTCATCAATCCCTTCTATTTTTTCTAATTCTTCTTTATTAGCCTTTAATATTTTATTCACATCTTTAAAATAGTTTAAAAGGTTTTTTATTTTCTTTTGGGATAGTTTAGGAATACTACTTAAAATAAGATAATTGATTTCTTTATCCTGCATTTACTAATTTTTTTTTGATAAACTCAACCAACTTTTCAATATTAATCTTTTTTAAAGCTGAAATGTATAAGGTGGGATAGGGAAAAGAGAAAGAAGGAATTTCGGAAACCAAATCAATCTTATTAATAACTATCCCCAAGGTTTTTTTAAGCAGTTCGGGGTTATATTTTTCAATTTCTGAATGGAGTATTTGGAAATCTTCTTCTGGGTTTTGGGTAATATCCAAGATAAATAATATCATTTTACACCTTTCAATATGTCTCAAAAATCTTAACCCCAACCCTTTTCCTTCGCTTGCCCCTTTAATAATTCCCGGTAAGTCGCAAGCAGTAATTTTGAAATAATCGCTTTCCAATACCCCTAAATTTGGTGTTAAAGTAGTAAAGGGATAGGAAGCAATTTTTGGTTTCGCATCAGATATTGCCTTTAACAAAGTTGATTTACCGGCATTCGGCAAACCAACAAAACCAACATCGGCAAGCAGTCTTAAAACCAGTTTTAATTTTACCCTTTCTCCTTCTTTCCCTTTTTCGGCGTATCTTGGTCTTTGGTTAGTTGGTGATTTGAAATGGACATTACCTCGGCCACCTTTACCACCTTTAGCCACTAAAAGAATTTCGTTATCTCTTAAAATTGAGCCAAAATAGATATATCCTTTTTCCTCTTCATATTTATAAACATCGGTTCCCAGAGGTACTTTTAAAAAAATATCGTCTCCCTTTTTCCCGTGTTGGTTTTTCCCCTTGCCGTTTTCACCGTTCTTGGCTTTATAATGATATTGATATTGAAAATCGGCTAAGGTATTTAACCTTTCATCGCCAATAAGATAAACATTGCCTCCGTCACCCCCATCACCGCCAGCCGGTCCACCTTTTGGTAAGTACTTTTCTCTTAAAAAGGCAACACAACCATCCCCCCCTTTCCCACCTTCGCATAAAATTTCAATCTCGTCAATAAACTTTATTCTCCGCATAAAGAAAATTTAGCTTTTAAAGCCTTTTCTACACACAAAGGAACAAATTTTTTTAAACAGCCACCATATTTAGCAATCTCTTTTACCAAAGAAGCGGAAAGAAAGATATATTCTGGTGAAGGAACAAAAAAAATAGTTTCAATTTCGGGTAACAGTTTTCTATTAGTTAATGCCATTTGAAATTCATAATCAAAATCGCTAACCGCCCTTAATCCCCTTAAAATAGCAAATACCCCCATTTTTTTACAGAAATCTATTAGTAAAGAATCATAGGCGTATACGTTGACATTTTCCAAATTTAACTCTTCAATTGCTTCCTTTACCAATTTTATTCTTTCTTCCCAACTAAAAAGGGGTCTTTTTTCTTCCCTTTTAGCCACGGCCACAATCACTTCGTCAAAAATTTCTTTTGCCCTTTTTATCAAATCAAGGTGACCATTAGTAATAGGGTCAAAACTTCCGGGATAAATTATTTTTTTATGTTTCATTCTTCACCTCCTAAAATAGTGATCTTGGTATCACCATAAATTTTTTCTTTGATAGTTTTAAATCCAAAATCTTTAAAATCAAAATTTTTGTAACTTTCAATTACTATCATCCCCTTTTTATTTAATAAATCTTTCGCTTTTATCAATTCAAGGGTTCTTTTATAATAGTTTTTAAAATAAGGTGGGTCAAGAAAAATAAAGTCAAATTTTTTATCGGTCTTTTTTAAAAAAATGAAAACATCCATTAAATAGGCGTAACAATTAAGAAGACCATTAATATTTCTTTTTAAATACTGATAAATCTTTCTGTCCTTTTCCACGAAATGGACTTCCTTTGCTCCGTAAGATACAGCAGTAATTCCTAAACTGCCACTACCAGCAAAGAGATCGGCAATTATTTTAGCTTTTACTTCTTTGCCAATAATGTCAAAAAGAGCTTTTCTTATTTTATCCTGAGTTACCCTTAATCTTCCTTTGGGGAAAAAAATTTTTTTCCCTTTGAGACTGCCCGAATGGATTCTTACCATTAAAAATTATAACCACTCCTTAAAAGAATTCAATTTGACTTTTGGTAATTTAGAAGTATATTATTTAGAATGGCGAAATATGTAATCATTACTGGTGGGGTTGTCAGTTCCTTAGGAAAGGGAATTGCTACGGCTTCTATTGGTCTTTTATTAAAAGTAAGAGGCTTTTTAGTAAATCCTTTAAAATTCGACCCTTACATTAATGTTGACCCCGGGACAATGAATCCTTACCAACACGGAGAAGTTTTTGTTACCGAAGATGGTGCGGAAACTGACTTAGATTTGGGCCATTACGAAAGATTTTTGGATGTTAATTTGAGTAAAGATAACAATGTGACTGCTGGGCAGGTTTATCTTTCAGTAATTGAAAAAGAAAGAGAAGGGATTTTTCTTGGCGGTACCATTCAAGTTGTTCCTCACATCACCAATGAGATTAAAGAGCGAATTAAAAAAATTGCCAATGATCACGATGTTATTTTGGTAGAAATTGGTGGGACCGTGGGGGATATTGAAAGTTTGCCTTTCTTAGAAGCCGTTCGGCAACTCCGGCTGGAAGAAGGAAAAGATAATGTTTTATATGTTCACCTTACCTTGGTCCCTTTTATTAAAAGTGCTAACGAATTTAAAACAAAACCCACGCAGCATTCAGTTAACGAATTAAGAAGGATAGGTATCCAGCCGGATATTATTCTTTGTCGCACCGAAAAACCTTTACCCAAAGAAGCCAAAGAGAAGATTGCCCTTTTTTGTAATGTGACCAAAGAAGCAGTTATTGAAGGTATTGATACCGATAATATCTATAAAATCCCTTTGATTTTTAAAGAGCAAAATTTAGATTGGCTTATCTGCCAATTTCTTTCTTTACAAACCAAAGAGATAAATCAAAAAATCTGGCAAAATTGGTTAGATTTTGTTAATAAATTGGAAAATCCTAAAGGGGAAATCAGTATCGGAATTGTTGGTAAATATACTTCTTTAAGAGATGCTTACAAAAGCGTGATTGAGGCAATTACCCATGCTTGCGGTTACTTTTCTTTGCGACCAAAAATTAAATGGATTGAGGCTACTGATTTAGAAGAAGAAGTGAAAAAGAAAGGTAAAGAAATTTTAAAAGAATATTTCGCTGATATTTCGGGAATAATTGTTCCTGGAGGCTTTGGTGTTCGGGGAATTGAGGGCAAAATTTTTGCTTGTGAATATGCCCGAAAAAATAATCTTCCTTTCTTAGGGCTCTGTGTGGGTTTACAATGTGCGGTAATTGAATTTGCGCGCAATGTTCTTTTATTAAAAGATGCCCATTCGCAAGAATTTGACCCTAATACCAAAAATCCGGTAATCCATCTTTTAGAAAGTCAAAAGGGAATAAAGAAAAAGGGTGGCACCATGCGTCTGGGCGCCTATCCCTGTTTATTAAAAGAAGGAACAGTTGCTTATTATGCTTACCAGACAAAAAGGATATACGAAAGGCATCGCCATCGCTATGAGGTTAATAATCAATATGTAAATCTTTTGGAAAAAAACGGAATGGTAATAAGTGGTCTTTACGAAAAAGAAGATTTGGTAGAAATTATTGAATTAAAAAGTCATCCCTTTTTTCTTGCTACCCAATTCCATCCCGAATTTAAATCTCGACCATTAAGACCCCATCCTTTATTTTTGAAATTTATCGAAGCGTGTATCCAAAAATCTTAAAAACTTTATTTTTTCTAATTTTTTTCTTTTATTTTCTTTATAAGAAAAACTATCGGAAAGAAATTAAGAATAATTATTTTTATTTATTTAAAAAGAAAAATTTCCCCTTTGCTTACTATTTTAAAAGTCTTGCCGAAAATTTGTCAACGATGATGGTGATTAATAAGAAAAAGAGTTCTTTAATATTTGACAAAATTAAATTTTTAGGTGATAATATTATAAGAGAAAGGGGAGGAGTGGTGGTAACCTTTCATTACGGAATATACGAATTATTACCATTAATCTTTTCCCAAAGAGGCTATAAAACGGCAATTGTTTATTCACCTCAAAGAAATTCCCTTTTAAACACCATCCTATTAAGAATAAGAAAAGGAAAAGTTGAAAAGTTTTTAAGAAATTTAAAAGAGATTAAAGAAGCCTTACAAGAAGGTTATTTAGTTGGTTTTGCCATTGATAATATTCATAAAGGAAAATTGGTTTCCTTAAAAGAAATTTTACCCCATTTGAAGGTTTCTCTTTCTCCTTTTATTATTGCCCAAAGATTTGGTTATCCTCTTTATTTTGTTTTGATAAGAAAAAACGAAAAGGATTACCAAGTAGTGATAAAAAAAGGATTTTTACCTTTATTTATTAAAGAAGAATTAAAGAAAAATATTTTCGATTGGGTTTTATGGGAAAAATAAAGATTATTTTTTTATTTTCTCTAATAATACTTTTTTGCCAAAAAAAGAATGAAGAGATTGTTGAGAAAAAAAGGATTCCTTCGCAAGTCACCACTAACTTAGAACTTGTGGAAAGCGCTACCGGCCGAAAGGTCTTCAAATTATTTGCTCAGAAAGCATTACTTTTCGATGAAGAGAAAGTTATTTATGTCTATCAACCAGTGGTTTATTTTTTTGATGAAGAGAAAAAAATTTCCGCAATTTTAGAATGCGATTCGGGCATCGTCGACCAGAAGAATTATCATCTTTGGGGTTTTGGTTCTTTAGTAGTAAAAACCAGTGATTCTACTTATCTTTTTTGTGATTCCTTAAGGTGGGATAATCAAAGACAGATGATCTTTACCAACTCCTTTGTCCGAATTAAAAATGAAAATGGTGAACTGGAAGGAATCGGTTTGGAAAGTGATGCCAGTTTATCAAAAATTAAAATTTTAAAAGCGGTAAGCGGTGTTGGCCGATGATTTTTCTTATTCTTTTTATTCCCAATTTTCAATTAAAGGCACCAACAACCGAATTTGTAAATCGCGACGGAAAAAGGATAACGGTTTTTCCTTTAGGAATTGAGATTTATGAAGAAAAGGTAAAAGTTATTGCCAATTATGGAGAATTTGACCAGCAAGAAAAAATTTTTCTCTTTAAAGATTCGGTGAAATTTTTTTTAGCTAAGGATACTGGTTATACTAATATGGCAGTTTATAAATTAAAAGAGAAAAAATGGGAAATGCCTTCTTTTAGTTTTTTGATAGGCTATCCCAAAGATAAGGAAAGAGTAATAATTAAAAGCGAAAGGGCAGAATATGATTGGGAAAAGGAAATTCTATTTTTGGAAAATGGGGAGATTGAATTGAAAAGGAAAATAAAACTTTTTGGTGAAAAGATGGTGATTGACAATAAGAAAAATTTTCTTTATTCTTATTTAACAACAAAAGTTATGAATTATAACGGTGGAAAGCTGAATAACCTTTTAACTTGCGAAACCCTTTTTTACGATTTTAAAAATGATACGGGAATAGCTAAAAGTAAGGTAAATTATACTGATAGTCTTTTCAAAGTAGTGGGTGATTTAGCTTCCTTTATTTTAGAAAAAGAAGAAATTAAAGAAGTTCTCTTTAAAAATAAAGTTTTCCTTTCTTGGGAAAGGGGTTCAGAAAAAATGGAGTTAGCCTGCGAAAAGATAAATTTTTTCTTTGATAAAAACGATTTAAAAATGGCAAGTGGCGAAAATATTTTGGACGGTAAAATTTATCTAAAAAGAAAATGACTTTATTGGTGGAGAATGTTTCTAAAAAATACGGTAAGCGGTATGTGGTAAAAAATATTAATTTGCAAATAAAAAAGGGAGAAATCGTTGGTCTTTTGGGTCCCAACGGCGCAGGTAAGACGACTACTTTTCACATTATTATGGGGTTTGTGAAACCGGATTTTGGTAAGGTAATGCTTTTGGAAAAAGAGATTACCAAACTACCATCTTACGAAAGGGCAAGGTTGGGTATCAGTTATCTGACTCAAGAACCGTCAGTATTTTTAAAATTAACTGTGGAAGATAATTTGAAAGGGATAATGGAACTTTTGGGCTATAAAAAGGAAGAACGGGAGGAAAAAGTGAATCTTCTCTTAACCAAATTGGGTTTAGAATATTTACGGAAAGAAAAGGCGAAAAACCTTTCGGGTGGTGAAAGAAGAAAATTGGAGATTGCTCGGGCTTTAACTATTCGTCCCCATTTTCTTTTATTAGACGAACCTTTTACTGGCATTGACCCGATATTTCGGAGTGAAATCCAAGAAATAATTTTAAATTTAAAAACTGAGGGAATTGGAATTCTGATAACCGACCACAATGTTCGGGAGACCTTAGAGATTACTGATTATTCCTACCTTATTTATGCTGGAGAAATTTTATTTTCCGGAACAAAAGAACAATTAATTAATAACGAAAAGGTAAGGGAAGTTTATTTAGGAGAAAGGTTTAGACTATGAGACAAGAATTTCGGTTAGAACAGAAACTTATTTTAACCCCCCAATTGCTTTTGAATTTGAAACTTTTGGCACTACCTATTTTAGATTTGGAAACCGCGATTGAACAAGAAATTTTAAATAATCCTTGTTTAGAAATTGAAGAAGTAAAAGCAGAGGAAGGAGAAAAGGAGATAGGGAAGAAAGAAAATGATGATGAGTTTTCTCTTGAAGATTTAATACCTGAAGAGAATTATGGGCTTCCCAGTAAAATTGTGGAAGATGATCTTTTTGATATTGCTAATCCGGCACCGGTATCGGCAGTTGATGAGATTTTAACAAAATTACGGCAAAAGATTGAAAAAAAAGATTATCCGATTGCTGAATTTCTCTGTAATTGTTTAGATGAAAATGGCTTTTTAGAATTTCCGCCAGAAGAAATTGCCCAAAATTTAGGAGTGGAAGAAGAAAAAGTAGAAAAAATTCTGGAAATAATGAAAACTATTGAGCCCGGGGGAATTGGCGCCGCCAATTTAAAAGAAGCTTTAATTTGCCAATTAAGATTGAAAGGTTTTGGTGAAGATTCAATTGAGATAAGAATGTTAAGAGAATGCGAAGAGTTGGTAAAAAATAAAAATTATCAAAAAATAGCTGCCAAATTAAAGACGAATGTTTTTCGAATAAAAGAGGCTTTTAATAACCTGGCAAATTTAGAACCGCGACCATTGAGAAGATACGGTTCGCAAAAACCGGATTATGTTGTGCCTGATTTTAAAGTTTATATAGAAGGGGAAAATATTTATTTTGAACTTAATGAAGATAATCTCCCCCGACTGAAAATTAATAACTATTATAAAGAAATTTTATTAAACCCAAAAAATTACGAAAAGGAGCAGGTAGAGTTTGTGAAAAATAAGTTTAAAAGTGCCGTAATGTTTATTAGGGCAATTGAACAGCGAAAAGAAACTTTAAGAAAAATTATGGAATATATAATTGAAAATCAAAAGGATTTCTTTTTAGTAAGTCGGGAGATTATTAAACCCTTGTCAATTAAAGAATGTGGTCAAAAATTGGGTATCCATCCTTCTAATATTTCTCGGGCAATTGCCGGTAAATATTTAGAGACACCTTTCGGAATTTTTGCCTTACGTTCTTTTTTCTCTTCCGGAATGGGTGAGACTTCAAAATCAACTATTAAGGCAAAGATAAAAAATTTGATTGATAATGAAGATAAAAATAATCCTTTAACTGATGATGAAATTTGTGAAAAATTAAAAGCAATGGGAATAAATATTAAAAGAAGAACGGTCGCCAAATATCGCCAAGAATTGAATATTCCCAAAGCAAGTGAAAGAAAAAATAAATGGTAATTGGTACCGCCGGCCATATTGATCACGGAAAATCAGCCTTAGTAAAAGCCTTAACTGGCTACGACCCTGACCGTTTAAAAGAGGAGAAAGAAAGGGGAATGACTACTGATTTAGGTTTTGCCTTTTATGGTGATAAAGCAACGATTATTGATGTTCCTGGTCACGAAAAATTTATTCGCCATATGGTTGCCGGTGCTTACACCATTGATTTATTACTTTTAGTGATTGCTGCTAACGAAGGAATAAAACCCCAGACAGTTGAACATCTCAATATTGCTAAACTTTTGGGAATAAAAGAAGGTATCGTGGTTTTGACCAAAAAAGATTTGGTTAGCGAAGAAGAGTTAAAAAATTTAGAAAAAGAAGTGAGGGACTTTCTTTTTCAAGAGGATTATTTGTCTTCTGCACCGATTATCTCTTTTTCGGCGGTTACTAACGAAGGTTTAGAAGATTTAAAAAGATTGATTGATGAAAAGTTGGAAAAAATTACTCCCCGAAAAAAAGAAAGGGGGATATTTTTCATGCCGATTGACCGTGTTTTTACCATCAAAGGTTTTGGCACGATTGTTGCCGGCACCATTCTTTCCGGAGGAATAAATATTGGTGATAATTTAGAACTTCTCCCCCAAAAGATAATTGTCCGTGTCCGGGGTATTGAAAGACATAAAAAACAAGTAACTACTGCTAAGATTGGTGAACGGGCAGCATTAAATCTTTTAGGTGTGGAAAAGGAAATAATTGAAAGGGGAAATGTCTTGGCAACACCTAACATTTTGGAACCGACTTTAACCTTGATTGGCTTTTTAAAAATTTTAAAAGACTCACCCGTTTCTTTAAAGAAAAGGAGTTCGGTAAAATTTCATATTGGGACAAAAGAAACAATGGCAAAGGTTAACCTAATTTTAAAGGAAGAATTAAAACCACAAGAAGAAGGGTTTGCTATTTTCCATGTAGAAGAACCGATTGTTGCTAACCCCTATGACCCTTTTATTATTAGAAACTTCAGTTTAAACATAACTGTTGGCGGCGGTTATCTTCTTTTAAATCATAATCCCTTTCAGAAATTTGATGAGCAAAGTATTGCTATCTTAGAAAAATTAAAAAGTGAAGAGGAAAGCGAAAGGCTTTTAGGTTTTATTACTTTGCAAGCCCAAAAGGGAATAAAAATAAAAGATTTACAACTTTTTACTGGAATTGATAAGGAAAAGATAAAAAGAATTATTGAAGGACTTATAAAAGAAAAAAAGATAATAGAAATAAAAGATAGTTATTATCCCTTAGAAAAATACGAAGATCTAAAAAATAATATCTTAAAAATTATCGAAACTCATCATCAAAATTATCCTTACCGAAAGGGAATAAAAGAAAGCGAATTGAAAAATCGGTTAGTTTACGATGAAGATTTGATTACTAAGGCCCTTTGGGATTTGCTTATTGAAAAGAAAATAAAAAAAGAAGGTAATTTTTTAAGCCTTTTTAGTTTCCAAATAAGATTAAACGAAAAAGAAGAAAATTATTTAAAGATGATTGAAAAGGAATTTTTAAAGCGGGAATATACGCCGCCTGATTTTTTAGAAATAAAAAATTTATTAAAGATTGATGAAAAAATTTTAAAAAAATTATTTACCATTTTATTAGAAAACGAAATTCTTATTAAGGTTGATGATATTTATTTCCACCAACAAACAATTGAAAAAGCCTATGAGATTTTAAAAGGTAATTTTTTAAAAAAACCGATTACCGTAAGTGAATTTCGCCAAATTTTAAAAACAACAAGAAAATATGCTTTACCTTTACTCCATTATTTTGATAATAAAGGAATTACTGAAAGAAAGGGTGATATTCGTTATTTAAAATTATGAAAAAAAGAGTTCATATTTTTGTTAGTGGGAAAGTTCAAGGGGTTTTTTATCGGGATTTTACTAAAAGGCAAGCAAAGAGATTAAATATTTGTGGCTGGGTAAGAAACCTTTTAGATGGTCGGGTAGAAGTTGTTGCTGAAGGTGAAGAAGAAGATTTAAAAAAATTTATTGAAGAACTTAAAAAAGGACCACCAGCTGCAAGGGTAATAGATATAAAAATTGATTGGCAAGAGCCGACATTTGAGTTTGATGATTTTGAGATAATTTATTAACCCCCTTGGAGACTATTCAGTAAACTCTCCCGGGGACCGAGGTCTTTTATTCTTGATTTTTCTTATTTTTGAGCCACCTTTTTAATTTTTTATAATTTCTATTACTTTCTTTTCTAACCATTTCCTTTTAGGTTTTTATTATCTTATCTTATATATTATATATTAACGAAAAAGAAGGTATTTATTTTACCCTTAATTTTTAATTTGACTTTTTAAAAATTATTTATTATCCTTTTCCTATGAAAAAAGGTTTAGAATATATATTTAGTGGCTTAATTTTAATTGTTCTCGGCTTAACCTTTTCTTTACGCCAAATTGGGATAATTTCTGGGGAAGATTGGTGGGCTTATTTTCTTTTAGGATTGGGTATCGTTTTTTTTATTGATGCTTTTTTGAGATCATTAATTTTAAAGAAAAAGGTTCTTGGTCGCATTATTACCGGTAGCATTTTGGCAGTGATTGGTATTGGTAAAATCCTTTCTTTAAAAAATTGGTTTTTTTATTTTCTTTTAATCCTGGGCCTAATCTTAGTTATTATCGGTGCCATCAATATTAGTAAAAAAGAGATAACTTGACATAAAAAAATATTATAATTTTTTAATTTAAAAAGAGGAAAATGAATAAGACAAATCAAATTATTTATATCCTTTCCCTTGACAAAGGTCAGAAAGAGTTTTTATTTTTAGATAAGGCTTTGGCAGTTGAAGAGATAAATGACAAAAATTTGAAATTTTATTTAATTTGGAGCGGAGGAGAAAAGGATTTAGAAATAATAAATTATTTGACCAAAAAATTAGGAATAAAGAAAGATAAAATAAAAGATTTTAATATTTTTAAACCCTTTTCTTTAGAAGAATGTTTTAAAACAATTCGTAATGTGAAAGAAGAGGTTATAAAAGAAAAACCCTCTAAAGTTATTATCAATTTTAGTGGCGGTAATTTTCTCCTTTCAACAGTTTTATTTTATGTAACTTTTGAAGAGGTTTGGGAAGATGAAGAGGGTAAAGCCCCGGAATTAAAAGTGTATTATACTTATAAATATAAAAACGAATATAAAAATGAAGAATGTTCAGAATTTATGTATAAAGATATTGCTGATTATGTTTTGGGAGCTCTTAAAAATTGCGATTATTCCCGAGCCAAAATGCTTGCCGAAATATTACCTGACGAAGGTGAATTTGGTTTTTTAAAAAATGCTACTTATAAATTATTTCATTGGCATAATTTTAATTATGAAGATTTTTATAAAGAGTGGAATAAAAAGATTGAAAAAAATATGTTTCCGAAACTTTAAAGAAAAGTTATCCCAAAATTGTTAACACCTTAAATAGATTATACCAAATAAAACTTAGCAAAATAATAGATAAACTTACAAAAATCCAAAGAAAAAAAATACCGATAGAAAAAATTAATAATGAGCTTTCCTTTGAAGAGGCAAAATTTGTAGTGGTTGATATTTTAGAAAATATTGGACGAAGGATAAAAAATAGTGAATATTTAGAAGGGGTTCTTCTTGCTTACCGGGCGGTAGAAGCGGCAATTCAAATAAAGTTAATTTTTGGCCATAAAATTAATCCTTGGCATCCAGAATATACCTTTAAAAGCGGCTTTAATAAACTTAACGAATTAGAAGGAGGTAAATATAAGGAATTAGAAAACAGGTGTAGAACTTTGGCTGATTTAAGAAATGATTCTTTTTTAGAACACGGATTTTTAACAAGAGACAAAGGGAATGCAGAAAAAGCTATTGAATCTGCCGAAGATATTATTTTAAAACTTTTAAATCTTTCTAAAGAGGAGTTAGAAAATTTGAAAGGAAAAGTAAGACACGAGATAGACGAATGAAAAAAATCAAATTTCCATTTTTAATAATCCTTTCGGATGAAGATATTTACTTTCCAAAAGATAAAGTTTGGTTATCAGAAGAAACTGGCTATTGGGAGTCTAACAGAATTTACATTTATCACCAGGGATTGAAAAGCAGAGAAAAATTCGGTATCTTAGTCCACGAAATAGTGGAGATGCTATTGGAAAGGTTTTTAAAATTTCCTCACAAATTTGCCCATAAAATTGCTAATATTGTTGAATTTATTGTTACTTTTGGTAATTCAACAATTTGACAGAAAAGAAAAATAGGTTATAATTTTTAAATGGTAAGATTTGTAAGAAAAATAAAAAAATTTCGCTTGACTTTTCATAAAAATTTTGCTATATTATATATAAGATTAAGATTTAAAATTGCTCTTTGAAAATTGGGAAGTGTGCCTTGAATGATAAGTAGTCCCCAAAATATTTCGCATGGAGGGTTTGACTGTGGCCCAGGACTAACGCTGGCGGCGTGTCTTAGACATGCAAGTCGTGCGGGCTGGATAATGGTAGCAATACCATTATCCAGTTTAGCGGCGAACGGGTGAGTAATACAAGAGTAACCTGCCCTTGGGAGGGGGATAACGGGTCGAAAGGCCCGCTAATACCCCATATAATCCCTGAGGCGCATGCCTTGGGGATGAAAGGTGGCCTCTGGATTTCCATGCTACCGCCCAAGGAGGGGCTCTTGGCCTATCAGGTAGTTGGTGGGGTAACGGCCCACCAAGCCTATGACGGGTAGCCGGCGTGAGAGCGTGACCGGCCACACGGGGACTGAGACACGGCCCCGACTCCTACGGGAGGCAGCAGTCTAGAAAATTGGGCAATGGGCGAAAGCCTGACCCAGCGACGCCGCGTGGGGGATGAAGGCCTTCGGGTCGTAAACCCCTGTCGTGAGGGACGATGTTCCTTTGGGCGAATAGTCCAAAGGGATGACGGTACCTCAGGAGGAAGCCCCGGCTAACTACGTGCCAGCAGCCGCGGTAAAACGTAGGGGGCAAGCGTTGTCCGGAATCACTGGGTGTAAAGGGTGTGTAGGCGGGTCCAAAAGTTGGCTGTGAAAGCCCTCGGCTCAACCGAGGAGTTGCGGCCAATACTTTGGACCTAGGGGACGGGAGAGGCCAGCGGAACTCCCGGTGTAGCGGTAAAATGCGTGGATATCGGGAGGAACGCCGATGGCGAAGGCAGCTGGCTGGAACGTTCCCGACGCTGAAACACGAAAGCTGGGGGAGCAAACAGGATTAGATACCCTGGTAGTCCCAGCCCTAAACGATGTGGACTAGGCGTTGGGGGTAACCCCAGTGCCGAAGCTAACGCGTTAAGTCCACCACCTGGGGACTACGGCCGCAAGGCTAAAACTCAAACAGATTGGCGGGGGCCCGCACAAGCGGTGGATGATGTGGTTTAATTCGATGCTACGCGAAAAACCTTACCTGGGCTTGACATGCGGGTAGTAGGAGCCCGAAAGGGTGACGAGCGGGAATTTTTCCCGCAGCCCGCACAGGTGCTGCATGGCTGTCGTCAGCTCGTGCCGTGAGGTGTACGGTTAAGTCCTGCAACGAGCGCAACCCCTGCCCCTAGTTGCCACCCTGTCCGATAAGGGCAGGAGCACTCTAGGGGGACTGCCCGGGTTAACCGGGAGGAAGGTGGGGATGACGTCAAGTCAGCATGGCCTTTATGCCCAGGGCTACACACGTCATACAGTGCCCGCTACAACGGGACGCGAACCCGCGAGGGGGAGCAAATCCCTAAAAAGCGGGCATGGTTCGGATCGCAGGCTGCAACCCGCCTGCGTGAAGATGGAATCGCTAGTAATCGCGGATCAGCATGCCGCGGTGAATACGTTCCCGGGCCTTGCACACACCGCCCGTCACGCCATGGGAGTCCGCAATGCCCGAAGTCCCTAAAGTAATATTAGGGACGAAGGCAGGGCGGATGACTGGGGCGAAGTCGTAACAAGGTAGCCGTACGGGAACGTGCGGCTGGATCACCTCCTTTTACGAGACAAACTATCATTCAAGGCACACTTCTTTTCTTATTTTTTAATTAATTGACATTTCAGCTATTTTTTTTATAATTTTACAAAAAATGAGTAATTTAGTAAGATTTGGAGTTTCTATAGAAGAGAAATTATTAAAAAGATTTGATGAATTTATTAAAAAGAAAGGTTATAATAACCGTTCAGAAGCAATTCGTGATCTCATCCGACAAAAAATTGTGGAAGAAGAATGGTATGAAGATAAAGAAATTGTGGGGGTTATCGTGTTGGTGTACGACCACGAGAAAAGAGAACTGGCGGACGAATTGCTTGATTTCCAACATAAATATTGTTATAATATTATTTCTTCAATGCATATTCATTTAGATGAACATAATTGCTTAGAAACTATTATTATAAAAGGAAAAGCAAACACAGTGAAAGATATTGCTAATAAATTGATAAGCATTAGAGGAGTTAAACACGGAGAGCTAATTAAGACCTCTAGTGGCAAGGAATTATAATTTTTTTACCTTTATGTGCTACGATTTTTATTTTTGTAATACTCATAAAAAGGAGGAAAAATGAAAAAGGAAATTTTGAGTATTTTTTTTATTTTCGTTTTTCCCTTATTAGCTCATTTTCAAATGATTTTGCCTAATACTGATATTGTTGAAAAAAAAGAAGAAAGTTTGCTTTCTTTAACTTTATTCTTTTGTCATCCCTTTGAGCAAGAAATTTTAAATATGGAAAAACCGCAAACTTTTGGTGTTTTAATCGGTGGTGAAGAAAAGGTTGATTTAACAAATACTTTAAAAGAAGAGAAGCGAGAGGGAAAATCAGTTTGGAAAACAAATTATCAAATAAAAAAGCCCGGCGATCATTTATTTTATGTTGAACCAAAACCCTATTTTGAACCGGCCGAAGAGCGATATATTGTTCATTATACCAAAGTGATAGTTAATGGTTTTGGTTTAGAAAATGCTTGGGATAAAGAAGTGGGAATGAAAGTTGAAATTATTCCCCTTACCCGACCTTATGGATTATATGTCGGAAATGTTTTTCGGGGAAGAGTTTTAGTTAATGGCAAACCGGCACCTTTTGTAAATGTGGAAGTAGAATATTATAATGAAGGAAAAAGATATCAAGCTCCTTCTTCATCTTTTATTACTCAAGTAATAAAAACTGATGAGAACGGTATTTTTTGTTACGGTATTCCAAAAGTTGGTTGGTGGGGTTTTGCGGCTTTAATAGAAAGTGAAGAAAAGATAAAAAATCCAAAGGATAAAAAGGAATACCCGGTAGAGATTGGCGGCGTAATTTGGGTAAAAGCCGAGGAAATGGAATAATGCATATTGCGGAAGGAGTTTTATCGCCACCGGTTCTTTTAGGCAGTGCGGTAGCAACTGGTATCTTTACCGGGGTTGGGATAAAAAAAATGTCAGAAAGGACAATGCCGAAGGTTGCCCTATTATCTTCTACATTTTTTGTGGCTTCTTTAATCCATATCCCTTTAGGTCCTTCTTCGGTTCATTTGGTTTTAAACGGTTTAATGGGAATTCTTCTTGGTTGGGAGGTATTTCCGGCTTTACTGGTTGCCCTTTTTTTACAAGCAATATTGTTTCAGTTTGGCGGTTTAACCACTTTAGGAGTTAACACTTTAAATATGGGATTACCGGCAATTCTTTTATATCTTCTTTTTAAAAACTTAATAAAAGGAAAAAATAATTGGTTAACATTTATCTTTTCTTTTCTCATTGGTTTTTTAGGTGTTTTTTTAAGTGGTTTAATGGTTGCCTTATCTTTGATTTTTACTAAAGAATATTTTCTAAATACTGCTCGGTTAATTATTTTTACCCATTTTCCTATTATGATAATTGAAGGGATAATTACCTTATTTATTATCTATTTTATTAAAAAAGTTAAAAAAGAGCTTTTAGAATAAAAAGGAGGAAAAGATGATTAATTTATTATATTTTTTTCTAATAAATGGTTTAATTTTAACCGAACCACCTTTTTTAAACAAATGGAAAGAAATTTCTTTTGAAGGCGAAGGAAATTATCAGTTAGAGAAAGAAAAAAATTTCGCTTTTCTTTTATCAAATTATTTCGGGCTGCCATATTCTTCAGAATTTTCCTTTGATATCTCTTATGAGGAGAAGAAGTGGGATTTGGTATTATATTTAAAAAAAGGTTTATCTTTATCTTTTATTGATATGGCTTTAAGAGGCGGAATTTCTATAAAGGAGAAGAATTCCTTTTTAATTTTTAGTGGAGGAAAAGAGGTAGAAATAATTACCTTTTATAGTTGCGGCGGTTTTTCTTATGAGCAAGAAGAAAAAGGGTATTCGGCTCTTTTTGGCTTCGCTTTAGAAAAAACGATTGGGAATCTTACTTTAGGTAGTGAATTTTATAAAGAGGAAGCTGATAAGATAATTACTTTGGGTTTAAATTATTCTTTGGTAATTTTTGATGTTTATTTAGGAATAAGAAAAAATTTAGGCGATGGTTGGCGCTTCAATTTGGGAATAAGTAAAAACTTTTCTTTTTAATTAATAATGAGAAAAAGCTTATTATTTTTATCTTTTTTTTGGCTTCTTTATGCCCATAAAGTTAATCTTTTTGTTTATGTGAAGGATAATAAAGTTTATTGCGAAGGTTATTATCCGGATGGTAAAAAAGTGAAGGGAGGAGTTATTAGGGTTTACGATAAAGAGAAAAAACCATTATTAACCGGAAAGACCGACGAGAACGGTATTTTTTCTTTTATACCGAAAGTAAAAAAAGACCTCAAGATTGTTTTAGATGCCGGAATGGGACACAAGGCAGAGGCTGAAATAAAGGCAGAAGAATTGCCAATGATTGAAAAAGAAAACAGGGAGGGAGAAAAAAAAGAAGAATCAGGAAGTATAAAAAAAGAAGAATTAAAAAAGCTGGTGAGCGAGGTTATTGATGAAAAATTAACACCAATTTATAAATTTTTGTTAAAAGAGGAAAAAGAAAAAAATAAAATCTTATTAAGAGAGATTATTGGGGGTATTGGTTATATTTTAGGTATTTTTGGAATTATAAGTTTATTTTTAAAAAAGAAAAATGTTTGAAGATGTTGATCCAAGATTTAAATTAATCTTTCTCTTTCTGCTTTCTCTAATCTTATTATTTATTGACAAGATTATCCTTTTAGGCTGTACTTTTTTACTCTCCTTTCTTTTAAATCTTTTGGATAAAATTTCGTTAAAAGAATTTTTAAAAAAAATCTTCCGTTTAAATTTATTTGTTGGTATTTTTATTTTCCTTTTGCCCTTTTCTTTTCCCCAAAAAATTGAAGGTTTCTATTTCGCAATAAAAATTATTTTAAAAGCCAACACGCTCATTCTTTTTCTTTTAGCTTTGATAAAACCTTACCAGATTATTTCTATTTTTTATGCTTTAGAAAAACTGAAAATCAATAAAAAATTGGTTGCGCTTTTTTTCCTTATCTATCGTTATCTTTTTCTGCTCAAAAGGGAGTGGCAAAAAATGGAGAATCTTCTCAAGGTGAAAAATTTTATTCCGAAAACCGATATTTTAACTTATAAAACTTACGGTTATCTATTGGGTAATCTCTTTTTTAGAAGTTATCAGGCAAGCGAAAGTCTTTCTTATGCTATGAGTTTAAAGGGTTTCAATGGTTATTTTCCCCTTCTTTGGGAACCAAAAATAAAGAAAAAGGATTTTATCTTTGTCCTTTTTTTCACTTTGTTGATAATTATTTTGGTTTATTTCCAATGGCAGAAGTTTTAATAAAATTGGAAAAAGTCTCTTTTAGCTATTTTGACGATAAAGAACTATTAACCGATATTGACCTTGTTCTTTTTAAAAATAAAAAGATTGGTATTACCGGAAAAAATGGTAGCGGAAAGACTACGCTTTTATATTTAATTGTTGGTCTTTTAAAACCCAAAAAAGGAAAGATTGAAATCTTTGGTAAATTAATGGAGAAAGAGGAAGATTTTAAAGCGGCAAGAAAAAAGATGGGCTTTTTGTTTCAAAATCCCGACCACCAACTTTTTTGTCCCTCAGTTATGGAAGAGATAACCTTTGGACTTTTACTTAGAGGAGAAGATAAAAAAAACGCGAAGCAGAAAGCCTTAGAATTTTTAGAAATCTTCTCTTTAAAAGAAAAAGCCGATTATCCCATCTATCAGCTATCAGAAGGAGAAAAGAAAAGATTGGCTTTAGCGGAAATATTAGTATTGTTTCCCGAAATTTTAATTTTGGATGAACCAACAAATGATTTGGATGAAGAGGGAAAAGAGATTTTAATTAATTTTTTAAAAAATCCTTCCCTTTCAGCTATTATTGTTTCCCAAGAAAAATCTTTTCTTTATTCTCTTTGTGATGGGATTTATCAATTAAAAGAAGGAAAATTAAATATCCTGCATTAATAAATTGACTTTGTAGACAATCTTTTTAAAATTTATTGATTATGGAAAAGATTTTTGAAAGAGAAGTTTCTTACAAAATGAAAGGCTTAAGATTAGATAAGTATTTAATTTTATCGGGAATAGGTCTTTCTCGTTCGCAAGTGAATAAACTAATAAAAGAAGGTAAGGTATTAGTAAACGAAAAAAAAGTAAAACCCAGTTATCAGGTCCAGCCGAGCGATAAAATTAAAGTTTTTTATGAAAAAAAAGAAGAGTTAAAAATCGAGCCGGAAGATATTCCTTTAACAATTATTTATGAAGATGAAGATATTATTGTTATTGATAAGCCACCGGGAATAATTGTCCATCCTGCTCGGGGACACAATTCCGGAACTTTGGTAAATGCCCTTCTTTATCATTGTAAAACCTTGCCGGAAAGTAAAAGTTCAAAAATCCGGCCGGGAGTAATTCACCGTTTGGATAAAGATACGACCGGCCTTTTGGTTTTTGCGAAAACTGATAAGGCTCTTTCCTTTTTAGGAAAGGAATTGGAAAAAAGAAATTTTAATCGGAAATATTATGCCTTAGTCTGGGGAAAGTTGCCGTTTAAAAACGGAATTATTGAAGCACCAATTGGTCGAGATACCCTCGATAGAAAAAAGATGGCTGTTACCCCTTTTAACTCCAAAAAAGCAATTACCCAGTTTATGGTTAAAAAGGAGTATCCTTTAGTATCTTTATTAGAACTAAAACTTCTAACGGGAAGAACCCATCAAATTCGTGTTCATTTAGACCATTATGGCCATCCAGTTGTTGGCGACCCTAATTACGGAACAACTTATTATCAAAGATTTATCACGAATGAAAAAGAATATCAATTGGCAAAAGAGATTATGAAAAGAGCCAAAAGGCAGATGCTTCATGCTTATCTGCTTGGCTTTATTCATCCCCAAACAAAAAAATATATCGAATTTATTTCTGATTTACCGGAAGATTTTAAAAATTTGTTATTATTTTTAGAAGAGTATGAAAAGACTGATAATCGTTGAATCACCAACAAAAGCGCAAACGATTAAAGAGATTTTAAAAGGCAAATACGAAGTTATTGCTTCTAAAGGACATATAAAAGATTTACCAAAAAGTCGTTTAGGAGTAGACCTCGCTAACTCTTTTGAACCAGATTTCATCCTAATCAAGGGTAAAGGTAAAATTATAAAAGAAATTAAAGCGGCCGCTAAAAAGGCAGAAGAGATTTATATTGGTTGTGACCCCGATCGAGAAGGGGAAGCAATAGCCTATCATATTTTTTCTCTTATTGATAACGAAAAAAATAAAAAAAATATCAAAAGAATTCTTATCTATGAGATTACCAAAGAAGGTCTTTTTTCCGCTTTAAACACTCCTTCCACCATTGATATGAATAAAGTTGCCTCTCATAAAGCTCGAAGAGTTTTAGACCGTTTAGTAGGCTATTTGATTTCGCCGCTCCTTTGGAAAATTTTTGGTCAAAAAAATCTTTCCGCCGGTCGGGTGCAAACGGTAGCTTTAAGAATTCTTTGCGAAAGAGAAAAAGAAATTGAAGAATTTATTCCGAAAGAGTATTGGCTTATTTTTGCTGATTTTGGTATTTTAAAAGCCTTATTAACAAAGATTAATAATCAAAAAATAGAAATAAAAAGTGAAAAAGAAGCTGAAAAATTAATATCCGAGATTAAAAAGATAGAAAACTTTAAAATTAAAGAAATAAGCAAAAAGATAAAAACTTATGAACCTCCGCCTCCTTTTATTACCTCTACCCTTCAACAAGAAGCCAGTAAAATTCTTGGTTTTTCAGCAAAAAAAACGATGTCCCTTGCCCAAAAACTTTTTGAAGGAGTTCAATTAAAAACCGAAAGGGTCGGTTTGATTACTTATCCCCGGACTGACTCATTTAGAATCAATGATAATTTTATCAACAAAATAAGAGAATATATAAGAACTAATTACGGTGAGGAATATCTGGCAAAAAAAATTAGAAAATTTAAAGAAAAGAAATTTACCCAAGGAGCTCACGAAGCAATAAGGCCAACTGATTTGAATAAAACACCAGAAATGCTTAAAGAATATTTAACCGAAGAGGAGTTTCGTTTATACCACCTAATTTATTACCGCACAATAAGCAGTCAAATGGCCGATGCGATTTATGAACAGATAAAAATAACCATTGTTGGTGAAGGAGAAAAGAATTATCTTTTTGAAATCGAAGGACTGAAAAGGATTTTTTTGGGTTATGAAAAAGGCTATTACGAAAAAAGAAAAGAAAAAATAATACCAGAATTAAAAGAAGGCCAAATCCTTTTTTTGAAAGAAATTATTAAAGAAAAACATTTTACTCAACCACCTCCTCGTTATACCGAGGCAACTTTAATAAAAAAATTGGAAAAATACGGAATCGGTCGCCCTTCTACTTATGCAGTTATTATCGGCACTCTTTTTGAAAGGCATTATGTAAAAAAAGAAAACAAAACTTTAGTGCCAACCGAATTGGGAAAATTAGTAAACGAAATTTTAATCCCCCATTTCCGGGAGACCTTCAACATTGGTTTTACTCGCCTTATGGAAGAAAACTTAGACGAGGTTGAAGAAGGCAAAGAAGAGTGGCAAGAAGTGATTAAAAAATTTTACGAGCCCTTTACTTTAGATTTAAATTCTTTTGAAAATAAAATTGAAAATTTTAAAAATAATATTTTAAAAGAACTTGATGAAAATTGTCCCCAATGTGGTGAGAAATTAAAAATCCGTTACAGTCGATTTGGGAAATTTATTGCTTGCGGCAATTATCCTCAATGTAAATACGTAAAAAAAGAGAATACCTACTTAAATGAAAATTGTCCAATTTGCGGTAAACCGTTGGTTCATCGCAAATCTCGTTTCGGTTCTTTTATTGCTTGCTCGGGTTATCCTCAATGTAAATACAAAAAACAAGAATGACCTTAATGGTTTTTATCTTCTTTAATTTAACCGTTGAAAACATTCTCTTTTACGGCAATAAAAATTTTTCCAACAAACTTTTAAGAACTCTTTTACCCTATAAAAGAAAAGAAGAGTTAAACGAAGAGCTAATATCTTTAAGCGAAAAAAAATTGAGAGAATTTTATTTAGAAAAAGGATTTATTTTTGTCGAAATTAATACCCAAATAGAAACCACCCCTTCGGGAATTATTGTGAAATATTTCATTAGCGAAAATAATCGCCCAAAAATAAAAGAGATTAACTTTTATAGTGGAGAAATGGAAAAAGAAGAAATTGTCAAATTATTTCCGCCCTTAAAATTTTACGAGCCAAAAAAACTGGAAGAGGGAAAAAACAAACTGCTAAAACATTTGAAAGAAAGTGGTTACTACTATTCAACAATTACCTATGATACTTCCTTAATAAATAACCAGATGAGCATAGTTTTTTTTATAAACAAAGGAAAGCTCTGTTATTTTCGGCGGGTAGTTTTTAGGGGAGTGAGCAGGGTTATCCGGGAAAAGACAATTTGGCGGCTTTTGGAGATTAAGAAAGGCGAAATTTATTCGGAAGAGAAGATTCAGAGGTCTTTGGTTAATTTTTATAATAGTAATCTTTTTGATAAAGTTTCTTATTTAGTTATTCCGGATACCATTTATTCGGAAAGTTTAGATATAGTTTTTTATTTCTCGGTTAAAAAACTACGTTCCTTGGGTATTGGTTTTGGTTATACTTTTCCTCCAGCTGGTTTGATTTTTTCTTTGGAAAATCGGTATTTAAATTTTCTTAATCGGGGTCAAGAATTAAAATTAATACAAGAGTTGTTGCCGACAATAAATTTTAAAGAATTTTTGATTAATTTTAATCTTAACTATAATGTTCCTTTTTTGGGGCAAAGAAAGATTAATTTTTTCTTTTGTCCCTTCTTAAACTACGAAAAAAAAGAAAAAGAGGAAAGATTGACAATCGGTGAAGAGGTTGGTTTTTTTTATAATTTGAATAAATATTGGCAAGTGGGTTTTTATAATCGGATAAAAAAGAATTATTTTTTGGTTTCCGAGAAGATAACTAATTCTTTGATTATTAAAAATATTTTTGATACCCGGGATAACTATTTTTTCTCCGAAAAGGGGGTTTATCTTCTTCCCCAGATAGAATTGGCTGGTGGTCCTTTGCGTGGTAGTTATGATTTTTTCCGATTTTCTTTAGAAATACGAAGTTTTTCAAAACTTTTTAATTTTTTGGTTTTTGGCCAAAGAGTTTTTTTAGGAAAAATGTTTCCTTACGGAAGGACGGAAGTTATTCCTGAGGAGGAAAAATTTTTGGTCGGTGGTCGGTATTCTTTAAGGGGTTATAAAGAAAAAGAATTCTCTTTAGCCGAGGCTTTTTATCAAAATTTAGAAAGCCGGATAAAAGTTTATAAAATCTTTTATTTTCTATTATTCTTTGATTGGGGATTGGTGGATAAAAAATTGCCAAAAAGTTTTGGTTGCGGAATAAGAATTGCTACTCCCATTGGTCCAATAAGGTTTGATTACAGTAATAAAACCGAAGAGTTTTTTAAAAATTGGGGAAAGGTTTATTTGGGGCTTGGTAATGTTTTTTAAAAAAAAGTTTTTTCTTTTTTTAGGTATTATTCTTTTTCTTATTCTCTTTTATTTTGCTTTTTATTTATTGACAAAGAATTATTTATTGCCTAAGGTTTTAAAAATCGCGGGAGTAGAAGAGGTAAAAAGAATTGGACTTTCGCCATTTTTTAATTACGTAATTTTTTCTGAAGTTAAGGGAAGGTTTTTTGATTTTCAAAGAGCGGAAATAGAATTTTCTTTATCTTCTTTATTTTCGAGGAAACTTTCTTTTAAAAAAATCTCTTTGGAAAATTTTGTTTTTAAATTAGGATTAAAAAAAAGTGAAGGTCAAGCTCAACAACCAATGAGAGAAAACCGGATAGTAAAGATTGGCTTGCCTTTCTTTTTGAAAGCGATTGAGATAAAAGAGTTAAATTTAGCCGGTGGTTTTTGGGAAGAAGAACGGTTGAGATTAAGAGATGTTCAAATTAATCTTTTGCTAATATTAAGCGAAGGCCTCTTAAAAGGAGAAGTGAAAAACTTTAGTGGTGATTTAGTTTATCAAAAAGGCCTTTATAAATTTTCTTTAAAAACAGCAAATTTTCTTTTAAATGAAGAAAAATTTACAATTTTCCTTAACCAACTAAAATTGAAAAATTCTTTATTTACTGGCAGTATTTTTTATTATTGGCAAGATTCGGAATGGCAGATAAAAGTTGATTCCGCTTTAGTCTCGCTTGAAGATTTTACCGCTTATCAAGGAAAAGGCTTTCTTTCGGGAGATTTAAAAATTAAAAATAGTAACTATTATGGACAGGTAAATGTTTATTTTCAAAAAGTAAAAATAAAAGCAGAATTGGCAGAGTTAAATTTAACTCTAAAATTCTTAGCGAAAAAAATTTTTTATCAATTAACTGGTAAAGTTTTCAATACCAGTTTTAAAACCAAGGGTTTTTTCCAATTAAAAGATTTTTCTTATGAGTTGATTTTAGAAATCTTCCAATTCAAAAAATTCTTGCCCTTTGAGATTAAAAAGGGTTATTTGAAATTAACTGGTGAAAAATTGAAACATCTTAATTTTGATTTTCGCTTAGAACTTCAAAATAGCGAGATTGAAGAAATCGTCGCCCAAGGGTTTTATTTAAATAAAAAAATTTTTCTCCAAAATCTAATTGGTAAAAATAAAGAAAAAGAAATCTGCTTTTCTTCTGCCGGAGAGATAGCCAAAGAGAAGATTTCTTTAAAAAGTAGCTTTAATAAATTACCGGTTGACTTTTTAGCCTTTTTTATAAAAAAAGAAATTTTCGGTTTTCTTAGCGGCTTTGCCAAAATTGTTTATTTTCCAATTAATAAAAAAATAGAACTCGATGGCACAATATTTTTCAAAGCGATAAAAACACCTATTTTTAATTTTGATTCTTTAACTTTCAGCATTTTTACCAATAATTTTTCTTTAAAGACTTATTTTGAAAATTGCTCTTTAAAAATTGCCGGGTTTTTACTCAGCAACTCCTTAGACAGTTTGCTCTTTTCCTTAGAGACTCTTCTCTGTGTTTTTAATGGTAACCAACTTAAAAACGAAAAGGCTTTCTTTTTGGAGTTAAAAAGGGATTTCTTCAAATTAAGCTCGTTGAACTTGAAACAAAAGGAAACGGAAATTGAACTTTCTTTAGAAAAAGAAAAAAATTTTTTAAAATTAGAAGGAAATACAAAAAATTTCCCGTTAGAGAATATTTTTCTTTTTTGGGCAAAAAAAGAAAAACTTTCGGGTAAAAGCGATTTTTATTTTAGTTGGCAATATGATTTTCAAAATAAAACCTTTGTCAATTTTCTTTTAGAAACAAAGATTAGCCGCTTTTCTTTTAAAGATTTTTCTTTAGACTCGATAAAAGGTAATTTTTCCGTAGAAAAAGAGACAATAAAAGTTGAAAGGCTTTCTCTTTTTAAAAGGGCTGATGAGTCAAAAATTACTGGTTTTTTGCTTTTAGATTTTGCCCAAAAAGAGCTTGTTCATCAAAATCTTACTTTTGTTTTTAAAAATTTCCCAAGTGAAATTATCTTTTTTATCCCTGAAATTTTAACTCTTAAAGAAGGAAAGATTAACGGTGAATTAAATTTGACTGGTAATTTGAGAGATTTCCAAATGACTGGAAGGGTAAAACTTTCTGATTGCGAAGGGATTTTGAAGATTCCAGAAACAAAAATCAAAAACCTCTCGGGAATAATTGATTTTTCTCAAAGGGATATTTATCTTGCTAATCTTTGGGGAAGAATGAGAGAAGGTGAAGTTCTCGCTAACGGAGTTATCCGTTTGGGTAATTTTTTTAAAGTTGAAACCTTATTTAAAGATATTAAATTCAAAAAACTCCCCCTTAATTACGGAAAGGATTTTATGGGAATTGTTAGCGGTAATGTTTGGCTTTCGTTTAATAAAAAAAATTATCTAAAAATTACTGGTGATTGTGAGATAAAAGAGGCTTTGATTACTTTACCTTTTGGGAAAAAGGAAGAAGGAGGAAAAGGAACTTTGGATACCCTTTTGGAATTGGAACTAACTTTTAAAGGTGAGCGAAATATTTGGCTAAGAAATAAAAATGCCGATTTAGAAATGGGTGTTGATTTTTCTCTGCGATTAAAAAATGGTAAATTTACTTATAGTGGCCAGATCAAAACCCTTCAAGGAAATCTTTATTATTTAGGAAGAAGATTGCAATTAAAAGAAGGAGAGATTATTTTTGAAAATATTCCGAATTTTGATCCCAAAATTTCTTTAACTGGTTTTCTTTTAACTAAGCCTTTAAAATATGACAATAGAAAAGAAAGATTTAAAATCATTTTAAAGATAACTGGCTATCTCTCGGCACCCAATTTTACTCTCATTTCTGACCCTCCTTATTTAAGTGAAGAAGAGATGATTAGTTATTTAGGTTTATCTTTTACTTTTGAAGAGTTAAAAAATTGGGAAGAGAAATCTCTTTTCTTAGATATTTTACAAGAAAGACTTTTATCATATTTTGAAAAAGAGACCGAAGAAAGGTTAAGAAAGTATATCGGTCTTTCTCATCTTCGTTTAGAAAGCAGTTTTTTAGAAAAACCCTATTTAAGATTAGAAGTGGGAAAATATTTAGGCGAAAGGCTTTATTTCAGTTATTCCCATACCTTTTTAGAAGAAACTAAAGATATCTTTCGGGCGGAATATTTTCTAAAAAAGAATCAAAGATTAATCGGCGAAAGAAATGAACAGGGTAAGACGATTATAAAATATCTTTTTTATTTTGAATTTTGATGATTGGAAAAGTAGCTCTTTTAGAACTTTCTTTAAAACCCTTAGATTATTACCTTTCGGAAGAGATAAAGAAAGAAGTTTCTTTAGGTTCTTTGGTAAAAGTACCTTTAAGAGAAAAAGAATATTACGGGATAATCATTGATATTAAAAAAGAAAGTAAAGGGAGAGATTTAAAAGAAATAAAGAAATTAGTTATTAAAGATTTTTTACCCAAGAACTTATTAAGCCTAATTAAGGTAGTTGCCCGTTACTATTTTTTAGAAATTAGTGATTTACTAAATTATCTTTTACCTAAGGGTTTAGTTAAATTTTTAGAAAAAGAAAATAAAATATTTCCTTTAAAAGAAAAAAAAGAAGATAAATTGGAAAAACCCTATCTCTTTTGGCAATACCCTGATTTTTCGCTTTTTCAAAAATTTTTTCCCTTTATTTTAAAAAAAGTGAATGAAAATAAAAGTATTTTGCTAATCTTCCCAACCGTAGAAACCTTAAACAGTTATTTTTCTTTCTTTAAGGAAAATTTTGGTAAAAATATTCTTCTTTACCAATATCATTACCAAATCAAAAAAAAAGAAGCGATTAAAATCTGGCAAGAGATAAGAGAGGGCAAGAATTGTGTTCTCTTTTCAGTAAAACAAGGTCTCTTTCTGCCTTTTTTAAATCTTGGTAGTATTTTTCTTTTCTTTGAAGACCTACCAATTTATAAAGAATGGGAAAGAAAAATTCATTTTGATATTAGAAAGGTTGCTTTTTTTCGTGCCTATTTGGAAAAAATTCCCCTTTTTCTCTTTACTCCCTTTCCCAGTTTAGAACTTTTCTATCAAATTTTGAAAAGAAAGGTGAAAGTAATTAAAAAAGATAAAACCTTTTGGGTTGATAAAAAGATAGTAATTCTTAAAAAGGAAAAAGCAAGAATTCTTACAGCGCCATTAAGAAAATTTCTTGCTTATTTAAAAAAGAATGAACAGTGTTTTTTATTAACTCCCCAAAAAGGTTATTCGAAAATTGTTTATTGTGAAGATTGTGGCTATTTTCCTAAATGTCCTTATTGCCAAGTAGGTTTAAACTATTTTAAAAATCCTCCCCGATTTGAATGTTCCTATTGTCGTTTCCAAACCATTTTTGAAAAATGTCCTGTTTGCCAAGGTGAGAATTTTTATTATCAACTTTTTGGTAAAGAAAAAGTTTTAGAAGAGATTGAAAAAGAATACGCTGATAAGAAAGAAAATATTAAAGTAGGTAATTTCTTTGAAACCTTTTCCCTTCTTCCTTCTTCCTTAGATTTTTCCGCTATTTTAGATTACGAAAACCTTCTTTCTTCCTTTGGTTTTTTAGGCGAAGAAAGGTTTTTTCAGGTTATTAGTTATCTTTTAGCTAAAATTAAAAAGAATGGTTGGCTTTTTATTCAGAAAAACAGAAAAGAAGAGGATGAGTTGTTAAGGCTGTTAGTAAAAAGGAATATCAAAAATATTTATAATAATATCTTAAAGAAAAGGAAAGAACTTTTTTATCCGCCCTTTTCTCAATTAATGTTGATAAAAGTTATTGGTGAGAAAGAGAAACTTTTAAAAAAGATAAAAAAAGTAAGAGAAGAATTAGAAGAGCTCTTAAAAGAGAAGTTAGGAAATATTGAGAAACTAAAGATTTTAGGGCCGGTTAAAAAAAGAAAAAGAAAAAAAGGGAAAAATATTTATCAGTTTCTTTTGAAAATTCCTAAGGAGATAAAGATTCAAAAATTTCTAAGTTTAGAAGATTTTAAAAGATTAGAAAAAGATAATTTAGAGATTGAAATTGATTTTGAGCCGATTGAGATTTAAACTCTATGGTTTAGGAGGTTCCATTTTATCCGGGTCATCAACATAATCACCAATATCAATGGTAAAACTTCCTTCTACCTCTAAAGGTTTCTCGCTCAATAAATCCTTTCCTTTAAATTTTATCTTTGCCCCTAAAACCCGAAACTCTTCTAATTCACTTAAATACATTTCAATATAAGAAGCCGGCATTACTTTTACTGCCGCTTCAACACCTTTTTTACCCTCCGGATCACTCGGTATTAAAATATTACATTTGCCTTTTACCTTTTCGCCTTTAAATTTATCTTCTGGCGCCATACCCGGAGTAATATCTTCAAAGGTTATCTCATAATCGGTTAATAAAGCAGTATAGGTCCCCGGAGCGGTTGGTAAACCAAGACCAATTTCCATATAAAGAAATTCTATTTTTGCATATTGGTCCCAAATAGCTTCCTCATAATATTTTTCTCCTTCTTCTTCATAGGAATAAATATCAAGGACATCAATTTTTAATGGCTTATTCTCATTGATACTTTTTATCCTTAAAGCATTTTTCCGTTGGACATCACAAGAAACTAAAATAAAGATTAAAAAAGGCAACAAAAAAAGTTTAAGATATTTCATTATTCCTCCCTTTAAAATTTTATCTTTCTTCATATAAATATGTTAATCAAAAAAAAATTTGTGTCAATAAGATAAAAATAGTACCTCAGCAATAGTTTAAAAATCTTTCCCGGCGAAACTTCTGAGGAACTGTTGGGTAAACTCTTCGGGGAACAGGCGAATTTCACCTTTATTTTTCAACATCTTCTTTCTCTCTTTTTTGTTTCTCCTTAAAGATAGATAGAATTCTCATTGAATCTTTTTATATAATATCTAACGGAAAAAAATTCTTTATCTTACCCCTAATTTTATTGTTGACATAAATTAAAAATCAGATAATATATTATAATTAAGGAGAGGTGTCCGAGTGGCCGAAGGAGCACGACTGGAAATCGTGTGCACACCCAAAAGGTGTGCCGTGGGTTCGAATCCCACCCTCTCCGGTAATTTTTATTAGATGTCCGTTTTTGCTAAAAGAATTAATTTACTTCCTCCTTATTTTTTTAAAAAATTAGATAGTTTAAAGGAAAGATATAAAGAGAATTTGATTGATTTTGGTGAAGGCAATCCGGACCTTCCGCCACCAAAAGGAATAATTAAAGCTTTAAAAAAGGCATTAAATAAGAAAGATATTTATAAATATCCCAAATATAATGGGCTTTTAGAATTAAGAGTGGCTATCAGTGAATGGTATAAAGAAAGATTTAAGGTTGATTTGGATCCAGAAAAAGAGATCGGCATTGTCCTTGGTGCCAAAGAAGGTATTGCCCATTTGATTTGGGGAATATGTGATAGGGGTGATGTTTATGTCACCCATGACCCAGCATTTCCTATCTATCATAACGAACCGATTTTGGCTGGTTGTAAAATCTTTAAATTACCTTTAAAAGAAGAGAATGATTTTTTAATTGATTTTGCTGATTTAAAAAAAATAAAAAAAATTAAACTTTTGGCAATAAATTTCCCTAATAATCCCACTGCTGCCTATGCTGACATTGATTTTTATAAAGAGTTAATAAATTTGGCTAATAAATATGGTTTTTATATTATGAATGATAATGTCTATTCGGAAATTTATTTTGAAGAAGCACCGCCAAGCATTTTACAAGTAAAAGGAGCAAAAGATTTTGCTTGTGAATTTAATTCTTTTTCCAAAACTTTTAATCTGGCTGGTTTCCGATTAGGTTTTGTTTGTGGAAATAGGAAAATGATCGAAGCCTTATTAAAAGTAAAAGAGAATGTTGATTCCGGTCCTTTTAATGCTCTTCAAGAAGCAGCCGTGTATGCTTTGAAAAGGGAAAAGGGATTTTCGGAAAAATTACGTCGAATTTATTTTAAAAGGCAGAATCTTTTGTTACCTTCTTTAGAAAAGATCGGTTTAGAAATAAAAAGACCAAAAGCAACTTTTTACCTTTGGGCAAAAATTCCCAAAAAAGAAAAATCTTCTTTAAAATACGCAATTAAACTTTTAAAGGCGAAAAGAATTCTGGTAGCCCCGGGTATTGGTTTTGGTAAATACGGAGAAGGCTATATAAGATTTTCTTTAACAGTGAATGAAAAATTAATAAAAAAAGCAATAAAAAGATTAGAATGAAAATAGCCGTTTTAAAATTTGGTGGTTCTTCTCTGAAAAATCTAACCCGGATAAAAAAAGTAGCTCAGATTATAAAAAATACCCTTAAAAAAGGCTATTTTCCCTGTGTGGTTGTTTCCGCAATGGGTGATACCACTGATTATCTTTTCCATTTGGCAAAAAAGTTAAATAAAAAGCCTCCGGAAAGGGAATTAGCGATGCTTCTTTCTTCCGGAGAAAGGATTTCTGCCGCTTTGCTTTCTATCGCTTTGCAAGATATTGGTATCGAGGCTCTTTCTTTTACCGGCTCCCAAATCGGAATTATTACCGATAATGATTTTACTGAAGCGCGGATAAAAATGATAAAAGGTGAAAGGTTAAAAGAAGCGATCAAGGAAAAGAAAGTACCAATAGTTATGGGGTTTCAAGGTGTTTCTTTCGATAAAGAAATTACCCTTTTAGGTCGAGGAGGAAGTGATATCACTGCTATTGCTTTAGCAATTGCCTTGGATGCCAGTCACTGCGAAATTTACAGTGATGTTGATGGTGTGTATACCGAAGATCCTTATCTTTTTAAAAAAGTAAAATTGATTAAAAAATTAACTTATGAAGAAATGTTTGAATTGGGGAATTTTGGCGCTGAAGTTTTGCACCCCCGGGCCTGCCTCTTAGCAGAAAAATATAATTTAAAATTGATTTTGAAATCTTCCTTTAATAAAAAAGGAGAAACAATGATAACCAATGAAAAAGAATTTGAAGAAATAAAAGTAAAAGGGATTACCCATCAAAAAGATTTAGTTTTATTTTCTTTGATAAATATTCCGAAAAAAACAAAATGTCTCCACCAGGTTATCAGTTATTTGAGCGAAAGGAAACTCCAACCGCTCTTTTTTTCTCACGGGCTACCAGATAAAAATCTTTTTGATTTGATATTTATTGTGAAAAAAGAAGTAGCTTTAGAATGTGAAAATTTATTAAAAAAGTTGAAAAAAGAAGTTGGTTGGAAAAAGATTTTAAAGAAAGAGAAAATGGCTTCTTTTTCTTTGGTGGGCGGTGAAATTGGTCATAGCGGCGAAATTTTACAAAAGCTTTTTGCCACGCTAACCAAAAATCATATTCATATTGAAGGTTTTGCTCTTTCGCCCAACCGGATAACCTGTTTTCTTCCCGAAAAGAGTTTAAAAAAGACAATTACTATTCTTTTAAAAACCTTTCAATTGGCAGAATGAATAATTTTTATCCCTTGCAATTGAAAGCTGATTTTGAAAGGTTTTTTAACGAATTTAAATTCAACGGTTTTAAAGGAATAATTGAAGCTATTCTTTTTGTTAGTAGTGAACCAGTGAGTTTAAGAAAATTAAAAAAATTTTTTGCTCTTAAAGAAGAAGAGATAACAAAAATAATTAGTTCGCTTAATGAAGAATACGAAAAAAGCAACCGCGCCTTTCGCATTCGCCAAGTAGTTAACGGCTATCAACTTTTTACTTTACCAGAATATAGTGATTATTTAAACGAATTTTATCAGGAGAAAAAAAGAAAAAAACTTTCCCCGGCGGCCTTAGAAGTTTTAGCTATTATTGCTTATAATCAACCAATAACCAAACAAGAGATTGAAAAAATTCGGGGGGTTGATTCCACCCATATTCTCAATATCCTTTTAGAAAAAAAACTGGTTAAAATTGTGGGTCGGGCAAAAAAACCGGGGGCACCATTCTTATACAGCTTAACCAATGAATTTTTAAAATATTTTGGTCTTAATTCCTTTGAAGATTTGCCGAAAAAAGAAGAGATTGAAAACTTTCTTATTCTTCACGAAGGTTATGGCGGAAATAAAAATTCCTCAGAAAGTTAAAGTGGTTATCGGGTATATCACCAACGATATTCAACTGATAAGAGAAGTTAACCAAGAATTATTTTCCCTTTTAGGCGAGCCTGATCTTTTTAGTGAAATTATTGATTTTAATTTTACTGACTATTATGAGAAAGAAATGGGTAAAAATTTGCAGCGCCAATGGGTTGCTTACAAAAATTTAATAATGCCTGATTTTTTAGCCAGTTTAAAAATAAAAACAAATGAAATCGAAGATAAATTTAAAATGGCAAATAAAAGAAGAATAAATATTGACCCGGGAATTTTAACTTTAAATAATTTTATTTTGGCAACTACTAAAAATTATGCCCATCGTATCTATTTGCGGGATGGTATCTATGCCGAAGTGACTTTAATTTATCAAAATAAAAGATTTCAAAATTTGAATTGGACCTATCCTGATTATCAAACCGATTTTTTTCACCAGTTTCTTTTAAAAGTAAGAAAGATTTATATTGAAGATTTGAAAAAAATTTATTATAGTAAAGAGAACGATGAAGACCCGTTTTATTAAAGAAGAATTAACTTTTACTGGCGAACAACTTCACTCCCTTTTTGCCTACGATAATTACAACATTCTTGGCGATTCAATAATTGCCTTTATTGGTGCTTGCGATATTTCTTTAAAAGAAACCGTTGATTTAGAGACTCAAAAGGCAAGAAAATATTCTTATGTACCGAAGATGCTTCATTTCCTTTGTGAACATTTTGAAGTCGATGTGGAAAAAGCCATATTGAGAAGTTATCTTCTTTTAGATATTGTCAAAGATATTCTAAACGAAAAACTGGGAGCAAGTCAGATAAAAAGGGTTTTTAATGAACTTTATGATGGTGAAAGTCGGGTTGCTATTTCCATGGCCACTTCTTCACCGGTTTCTTCTTTGATTTATGTGGGAGTTCACATTGTTCCCCCTACAGATATTCCGGCAAAAGGTTTGGAGGATTATCAAATCGACCCTTTGGAATTTGGCAATCTCGTCTTGGAACGTTACGCTAAGGATACGGAAAGAATAAATCAAATGCGTTATCGGACTCGCTGGGTAGAATAAAAGTGAAGTTTCTTCGCCGATATTTTATCTCCGGATTAGTTGTTATTATTCCTTTAGGATTGACAATTTTTATTTTTTGGCTATTGGTAACCAAATTGGGTGGTTTTTTAATTCCCCTTTTCCGGATTTTTCCTTTTCTTAAAGATTTACCTCAAGAGATTTTAACTATTTTAGGTTTCATTCTTTTTCTGATAATTATTTTTCTTATAGGGGGTTTAACCAGTGGTTATTTAGGGAAATGGTTGGTAGGGTTTATAGAAGAGCTGATTTTGAGGTTACCAATAATTAGGGAAATTTACAATTCGGCCCGACAGCTTACTACTGCTGTTTTTGTTGACCGCAAATCTTTAAAAAAAGTTGTCGCGGTAGAATATCCCCGGAAAGGTATTTTTGCCTTAGGATTTATAATGAACGAAGAAAAAATTTTATCCAGCGATGGCCAAAAGGAGTTTTTTTTAATCTATTTGCCAACCACGCCTAATCCAACCTCGGGTTGGCTAATTTTGATTCCCAAAGAAGAAGTAAAAGAATTAAACTTAACAATTGATGAAGGTTTGAAATTAATCATTTCTGGAGGTATTGTCATTGATAAAAATACCTTAGAAAGATTAAAGATTTAGCTCTCTATGTTTGGTTACTATTTTTTCTACCAACTCCTTTAACAATTGGAAATCCCTTTCTTTTGGGTAGCCTTTGATTAAAACTGGTGGTAAAAGTTCGGCATTAAGATTAGTTATTAAATTTTTAATTATCTCCAAAGTTTTTCCACCCCATCCAAAAGAACCGAAGATGCCAATAAATTTTGTTTTTGGTCTTAAAATGTTTAATAAATAAACAGCATAAAGCGCTTGTGGATGAACACCGGTTAAAACCGTGGGGGTACCCAAAATTACTGTTGCCGCATCCACTATTGCCATGGCTAATTCGCCAATGTCAGTTTTGGTTAAATTAAAAGGAATTACTTTTATATTGGTTTTTATTAATTCTTCAAGCAAAAATTGGGCCATTACTTTTGTACTACCATGCATCGAGACATAAACCAAAACCACTTCATTTTTCACTTTATCGCTAACCCAATCTTCGTATGCTTTAATAATAAATTCGGGCTGAGAATAAATTGGCCCGTGACTGGGAGCAATCATTTTTATTTCCAAATTTTTTATTTTTTCTAAATGGTTTTTAATTTGATTACGAAAGGGCATCATAATTTCCGCATAATATCTTTTAGCAGCAAAATAGGTTTTTGCTTCTTCTTTCATAAAGAGGTCGCTCGTAGCTAAATGGGAGCCAAACAAATCGCAGGTAAAAAGAATTTTTTCTTCTAAAAGATAAGCGATCATTGTTTCCGGCCAATGGACCCAAGGAGTAAAAATAAATTGCAAAGTTTTATCGCCTAAGGAGATTTTTTCATTATCTTCCACGATAATAAATTTCTCTTCCGGAATTAGTAAAAGATCTTTTAAAAATTCCTTACCCTTTTTATTGGTGATTACCTTTGCTTGGGGGAAGATTTCCAGAACCTTAGGAATACCACCGGAATGGTCTTGTTCTGAATGGAGGGAAACTATATAATCAATATTTAAATTTAAAAATTTTAAATTGGTAATTAACTCTTCTTCTTTGGTTGGGTCAACGGCATCAATCAGGACATTTTTTTCTTTACCTTTAATTACATAGGCATTATAACTGGTGCCATCGGGCAAAGGGATTAATTCGTCAAATAATCGGCGGTCCCAATCAATTGCTCCAACAACAAAGATATCTTTTTTTATTTCCCTTACCATTTTTCCTCCTTCTAAATTATTCAATCGGTTCAAAATACATTTTATTAGCGCCACAAACTGGACAGACCCAATCGTCAGGGAGTTCTTCAAAAGGTGTATTTTTCGGAATAGCCTTTTCCGGGTCGCCAACCGTAGGGTCATAAATATACCCACAAATAGTGCAACGATACTTTCTCATTGTTTCCTCCTTGATTTTTTAAAAAATTTTATTATAATTTATTTTTAAGAAATTTCAATATTTTAAGATAGCCACGGGACTCTGCCTATCTATAATGCCTCCTTTTCAGCCCTATCAAAAATAGAGCCCTCCTAAAATAGAGAGTCCCGTGGCGTTTATTTGTAATTGACTTTAAAAGATTTTTTGAATATAATTTTTGTATGAGAAAAGTAACTTTTTTAATCATTCTTCTGTGTGCTTTGGCTTTCTTTGTAGGTTTTTTTGTTTCGCCTCTTAAAAGTAAAGAAAAAAATTTTTCTTCTGCTGAATTTACTTCTTCTCCGGTATTCTCCGAGAAAGGTAGTTCATTACCTACGAATGTTTCTTTTGTTGAAATTGCAGAAAAAATTATCCCCACAGTAGTGAATATTTCTGCTGAAAAATCAATAAAAATAAAGACACCTACCTTCGAATTTTTTTCTCCCTTTGAAGATTTTTTTAGAGAATTTTTTAAAGATTTTCCTTTACCAAAAGAATTTAGTGAAAAAATTAGAAGTTTAGGTAGCGGAGTTATTATTTCGGAAGATGGTTATATTATTACTAATAATCATGTGATTGAAGGTTATGACAAGCTAATTATTACTCTTTCCGACGGCACAAAATTTAAAGAGAAAGATGTAAAGGTTATTGGAAGAGACCCAAAAACTGATGTTGCTCTTTTAAAAATTGAAACAAAAAAGAAATTACCCTATGCTCCTTTAGGAAATTCTGATGAAGTAAGAATTGGCGAATGGGTGATGGCAGTGGGTAATCCTTTTGGTCTTTCAGGCACGGTAACTGTAGGGGTGATTTCTGCCAAACATCGGACAGGTATCGACCTTTACGGAGGACCAACTTATCAAGATTTTATCCAAACTGATGCGGCAATTAATCCAGGAAATTCCGGGGGGCCTTTAGTGAATTTGAAAGGCGAAGTTATTGGGATTAATACCGCTATTAAGACTACCAGCGGTGGTAATATTGGTATTGGTTTTGCTATCCCCATAAATCTGGTAAAAAAAGTTAAAGATGATTTAATAAAAAGAGGAAAAGTTGTTCGGGGGTATTTAGGTATTTATCTTCAAGAATTGACTGAAGAATTAAAAGAATCAATGGACTTACCGAAGGATTTGGAAGGAGTGGTAATAAGGGATATCATCCCTAATTCACCAGCAAGTAAAGCCGATTTGAAATCCGGCGATGTGATTTTAAAATTTCAAGGAAAGAAGGTGAAATCAGTTAATGAGTTAAGATTTATGGTTGCTGAAACTCCGCCTAAAACAAAGGTTACTTTGGAGATCTATCGGAACGGCAAGATCAAAACGGTGGAAGTAGTATTAGGAGAAATGCCAGAAGAAGTTAGTCAAGTTAAAAAGGAAGCCGTTTTCGATATCGGTTTAAAAGTAAAAGAAGCCAAGGAAGGCGTGACCGTGGAAGAGGTAGAGCCTGATTCACCGGCTGAAGAAGCTGGTTTTCAAGTCGGTGATATTATTTTAGAGATTCAAAAAGAAAAGATTAATAATTTGGATGATTATTATCGAGTTTTAGAAAAAGTAAAAGACCGAAAATCAATACTTTTCAAAGTAAAAAGAGGGGATGAAATCTATCTTCTTCCTCTTAAACTTAAACAATAATGGCAAAAGAAGTTCGTTCCTACTACTTAACTATTGCTCACAAATATCCCGATTTAACCCAAGAAGAAGAACGGGAGCTGATCAGAGAAGCAAAAAATAATAACTTTCAAGCCTTATCAAAACTTATTCTTTCCCATTTGAAATTGGTGGTAAAAATTGCCCAGAAATACTATTCTAAAAATTTGTCTTTAGATGATTTGATTGGCGAGGGGATTACCGGTTTGATGGAAGCAATTTATAAGTTTGACGAAAAGAAAAATGTTCGTTTAGCCACTTATGCTATCCGACGGATTAAATATCGGATAAGAGATGCTTTGATAAGAGAGGAAATTTTTTATTTTCCCAGCAAAGTTCAGAAGCTGGCGAAAAAGATTAAAAAAGAATATCCTCAATATGTTAATCAACCAGAAAAATTGGCCAAGAAACTTAAACTTAACATAAAGGAAGTTCAAAGGGCAATAAATTATTTAAATTTACAAAGATTTAATTTGGAAGAAAAAGAGACCGCCGAAGAAAATCCTTTGCTAACCGTCGAAAGAGAAGATAATCAATTTAAAAAATTGGAAATAACCAGAATAATAAATGAATGTTTAGCCCAACTTTCCGAAAGGGAACAGCTGGTAATTAAAAGAACCTTTGGGTTATCACCTTATGAGGAACCAGAAACTTTGACAAAAATTGGAAAAGATTTAGGACTTTCCCGGGAAAGAATTCGTCAGATCCGCAACGAAGCTTTAAAAAAATTGCAACAGCTTTTAAACAAAAGGTTAAACCTTCTCTCACCTTTTTTGTGAGTTTAGTTTTAACTCTTTTTCTTTTTTTTCAAATAATTCCGATAAGTTCGCGATTAAATATTATCGGTACTGATTTTCTTTTTCTTTTACCAGATAGTGAAACTGATATTTTTTTAAATCCGGCTAATATCTTTTTTTGGGATAAGAAATTCGCTGCTTCGTTTTCTTCTTATACCAATAACTTTTTCCAATTAAATACTAATTTACCAGTTACCTTCCAAAATCTTCTTCATATTAAAGTAAGCAAAAGTAATTATGCCGGCATCTTTGCCTTTCACTACCTTTTTGTTTACGAAAAAGAAGAGGAGAAATCATTCTTTCAGAATTGCGGTAATTTACCTTTTCTTATTGGTTATAATTGGGGAGAAAAAAAAATTGGCTTTTTATTGAGTTATCAATGGAACTCCTGGGAAAATAAGGATTCTTTAAAAGAGCCAAGGAGAGAGAAAGAAGTTTATTTTCCTTTGAAAGTTGGCTTTGTAAGTGGCGAAGAGAGAAAAATAGAGGTTATTTTTGACTTTGTCCCTTACCGGAAAGAAAATTTAAAAAGTTATCAATTTATTAATTTTTTAATAAAAGGAAACCTTGGAGAAATTCCCCAACATCATTTTTCGTGGGGGATTAATTATCAAAAAGAAAATCAAATTTTTAAATTCTCTGCTGGCTATTGTTTAGCATCAACTTATAACTTTTATGGCTTAATTTTTAATACTTATTTAGGTTTAAAACCCATTTTCTCTATTCTTAAAAACAATTTGGAGACAAATATTTTTTTTCCTTACGGACTTATTTTTTCTTTTGGAAAAATAAAAGTTCTTTTTGGATTTAAAAATGAATTAGTGAAGACCAAAAAAAATGTCTATCTTTCAGAATATAATTATAATTTAGGTTTTAACTATCGTTTTACTGATAATTTAGAATTTTATTTTTTTAACCTTTCATCGGCTTCCTTCCGTAGATGGTTCTTTGATTTTAAAATTACTTTTTAATTTTTATAAAAAGAAACTTTTTTATTTTTATTTGTATCTAAAAATATGGAACTATGAAAGAAGATATTTATGCTTTGGTTAAAAAAATAATTAAATTGAAAGAAAAGGAAAAACCTTCTTTATTTAGAAAATCTCTCCTACTTAAATATCTTAACATTGAAAAAATCGCTGAAGAGCTTCAGCGTCAATCTTTTCATACAATTTGGGATGGAATAGTAAATACCTTTGAAAAAATAAACGATTTAAGGAAAAAAAGTGAAAAAGAAAAAAATTAATTCTTCTTGACTTTTCCGAAAATTTAGCTATATTATTATATAAGATAAATTTTGCTCTTTGAAAATTTGGTAAAAGAAGCGGCGGCCTTCAAGCTACTAAGGGCCCCAAATGGATGCCTCGGCAGTGGGTGGCGATGAAGGGCGTGGCTAGCTGCGATAAGCCCCGGGGAGGTGCCAGCAACCTGTGATCCGGGGATTCCCGAATGGGGCAACCTGGTAGGATTAATATCCTATCATCCTTAGGGGCAACCCTAAGGAGGCGAACCCCCCGAAGTGAAACATCTCAGTAGGGGGAGGAAAAGAAAGAAAATTCGATTCCCTGAGTAGCGGCGAGCGAAAGGGGAAGAGCCCAAACCGACCTGGGTGTTAAAGGCGGCAGCCGTTGCCCAGGCGGGGTAGTGGGACTTAACCGTGCCAGCTGCCGGGAGGCAGGGAAGTTACAAAACATCTTGGATAGCCGAACCGTCCTGGAAAGGCGGGCCATAGAAGGTGATAGCCCTGTAGGCGAAATCCAAGATGTCTTCCTTGGTTAAGTTCCCAAGTACCGCGGGGCCCGTGGAACCCTGCGGGAATCTGGGAGGACCACCTCCTAAGGCTAAATACAACCCACTGACCGATAGTGAACTAGTACCGTGAGGGAAAGGTGAAAAGAACCCCGGGAGGGGAGTGAAATAGAAC